>CAYQXH010000299.1:0-1506 GCA_964421325.1 uncultured Propionibacteriaceae bacterium | reverse complement strand
GGCTTCGTCGGCAACCTCGTGATGGGGCTGGTCTTCGGACTGGCCTACCTGAAGTTCAAACGGGTCGGGCCGCTGGTGGTCGCCCACGTGATCCTCGACCTGGTCGCCTTCATCGGCTACGCGCTGGTAGCCCCCCTGGTCGACTGGCTCTGATCCCCCGGCCCCGCCCCCGCCCTCTCCCGCCCCCTCCGCTCCGCGCTCCCGAAACGTGCGGTTGCTGCCGATACTTCGGGAGCAACCGCATGTTTCGGGAGCATCCGCGGGTGGGGGGCGGTGGCCGCGGGTCCGCGGGTGGGGCTGGCGGTGGCCGCGGAGCGGAGCGTGGGCGGGCGCCGTCCAGCGCAGGAGTGGGCGGACGGGACCGGGTGGGGGCTCTCGGTTAGGCTTCTGCTCATGCGTGTTGGAGTGTTTGGGGCCACAGGTCAGGTCGGCAGTGTCATGCGGACGCTGCTCGCCGAGCGTGGATTCCCCGTTGACGAGATCCGGTTCTTCTCCTCTGCCCGGTCCGCGGGCACCACCCTGCCGTGGGCGGGGGGCGAGGTGGTGGTGGAGGACACAGCCACAGCCGACTTCGCCGGGCTCGACCTGGCGCTGTTCTCGGCCGGGGCGACCATGTCGCGCGACTACGCGCCGAAGGTGGCTGCGGCCGGGGCAATCGTGATCGACAACTCCTCGGCCTGGCGCAAGGACCCGGAGGTGCCGCTGGTGGTCTCCGAGGTGAACCCGGAGGACGCCGCCAACCCGCCCAGGGGCATCATCGCCAACCCCAACTGCACGACGATGGCAGCCATGCCGGTGCTGAAGCCGCTGCACGACGCCGCCGGGCTCACCCGGCTGGTGGTCGCCACCTACCAGGCGGTCTCCGGATCCGGGGTGAAGGGGGTAAGCGCGCTGGCCGACCAGGTGGCTGCAGCCACCGACCCGGCGAGGCTCGCCCTTGACGGCTCCGCGGTTCCGGCCGGCGACCCCGCGCCGTATGCGAAGCCGATCGCGTTCAACGTGATCCCGTTGGCCGGATCGCTGGTCGACGACGGTCTCCTCGAGACCGACGAGGAGCAGAAGTTGCGGCACGAGTCCCGCAAGATCCTGCACCTCCCGGACCTGCTGGTCGCCGGTACCTGCGTTCGGGTGCCGGTGTTCTCCGGCCACTCGCTCAGCATCCACGCCGAGTTCGCTGAGGAGATCAGCGTCACCCGGGCCACCGGCCTGCTGGCCACGGCCCCCGGCGTCGTGCTCACCGACATCCCCAACCCGCGGGAGGCCGCCGGCACCGATCCCAGCTACGTCGGCCGGATCCGCTCCGACCAGTCGGTTCCCGGGGGCCACGGACTCGTGCTGTTCGTCACCAGCGACAACCTTCGCAAGGGCGCTGCCCTGAACGCTGTGCAGATCGCCGAGCTGGTGGCCGCGCGATGACGAAGCTCGCCGTCATCGGTGCCGGCGTGATGGGGGAGACCCTGATCGCCGGGCTGCTGCGCGCCGGCTGGGAGCCGGGCCAGATCACGG
>CAYQXH010000298.1:0-1518 GCA_964421325.1 uncultured Propionibacteriaceae bacterium | reverse complement strand
GCCTGCGTCTACACCGAGCCGATGTGGGGGCTCTCGATGATGCTGGTGCTGCCGTACGCATCGGTCTTCATGCTGGCACTGGGCATCAAGGACCAGCAGATCGGGTTGCTGGCCACCATCGCGATGCTCTCCCAGGTGGTGTTCGGCCTGCTCAGCGGGGTTATCACGGACAAGCTCGGGCGCCGACTCACCACAGCCGTCTTCGATGTGATCGCCTGGGCGATCCCGTGCCTGATCTGGGCGGTCGCGCAGAACTTCTGGTACTTCCTGGTCGCCTCGATCATCAACGGCGCCTGGCAGGTAACCCAGAACTCGTGGGACTGCCTGCTGGTCGAGGACGTCGACCGCGCCGAGATCACCAAGGTCTACTCCCTGATCAAGGTGGCAGCCGAGTTCTCCGCACTGTTCGCCCCGATCGCTGCGCTGCTGGTCTCCCAGTTCGGCCTGGTGCCGGCCGTCCGCGTGCTCTACCTCAACGCCTTCGTGATCATGACGGCCAAGATCATCATCCTGTACCGCTGGTCCACGGAGACCGCCACCGGCGAACTCCGGCGGGCGCAGACCCGGGGCGTGAGCATCTGGCGCTCACTGGCCGGCTACCGGGGGGTCCTCGGCCTGATCCTGCGTTCGAAGGGGACGATCTTCTCACTGGTCATCGCTGCGATCGTCGGCGCTGTGGCACTGGTCAACGGAACCTTCTGGCAGGTGGTGATCAGCCAGCACCTGCTGGTGCCAGACCCGCTGCTGCCGTTCTTCCCGATGGTCCGCTCCCTGCTGTCCGTGCTGTTCTTCTTCACGCTGATCCCGCGGATGACCAACGCCCGGCACCTGCGTCGGCCCACCCTGTGGGGCTTCCTCGCCTACCTGGCAGGGCAGGTCCTGCTGGTGGTGATCCCGGCGCCGCAGGCCGTCGCCGGCCTGACCACCTACGCCCTGCTCGGGGTCTGCCTGGTGCTGGACGCCTTCGGAGCCGGCATCCTGTTCATGCTCGCGGAGTCACTGGTGGCGCTGCACGTCGACCAGCACGAACGCTCGCGGGTGATGGCGATCCAGCGCACCTGCGTGATGCTGGTCACGGCGCCCTTCGGCTGGATCTCGGGCTGGTTGTCCGGCATGGACCGCACCTGGCCCTTCATCCTCACCTCGGCGCTGCTCCTGCTCGGGATCTTCGTCACCTACCGGCTCTGGGTGACCACCCACACCGAGCCCGTCCCGGTGGCCTGACCGGATCCACCGTCAGGCCGGATCGACGGCGAGGCGTCGCAGTACCTCCTCGTGCAGGTTCCCGTTGGTGGCCACGGCGCCCGGACCGTGCGGGCCGGGCCGTCCGTCGAGGTTCGTGAAGCGACCCCCCGCCTCGGTGACGATGATCGAGACCGCAGCCATGTCGTGCAACGCCAGCTCCGGCTCGGCGGCGAGGTCGACAGCCCCCTCAGCCAGCAGCATGTAGCTCCAGAAGTCGCCGTAGGCCCGGGTGCGCCAGCAGTCGCGCATCAGGTCGACGAACTGCTGCCCGCG
>CAYQXH010000297.1:0-1541 GCA_964421325.1 uncultured Propionibacteriaceae bacterium | reverse complement strand
CGGCCTGTAAGCCGGATTCTGTGCCCCGAGGGGCGGTGATCATCCATCTGCGAGGGCTGTTGCCAGCCCCCTTCGCCGTTGCCGGCGTGCGACCTACCCGGACGCCTCGCGCGAGCAGCGCTCGAACGGCGTCCGCGGGCACCTGGTCCGAAGACCTGGGGCCCTTCTTGGCCTTGCTCCGGGTGGGGTTTGCCGAGCCACCCCAGTCACCTGGGGTGCTGGTGGTCTCTTACACCGCCGTTTCACCCTTACCCCGGTCCCGCTCTCGCGGTTCGGGGCGGTCTGTTCTCTGTGGCACTTTCCCGCGGGTCACCCCGGGTGGGCGTTACCCACCACCCTGCTCTGTGGAGTCCGGACTTTCCTCTGCTCGCGCAGCGATCACCCGACCGACTCGTCCACGTCCAGCCTATCGGAGCGCCCGCCGCCCGTCGGGCCGCCCGGAACGTCGGGCCGGCCGGGCTTGCGATCAGCCCGCGAGGACCCTGAACTCCACCTTGCCGGCCAGCAGGTCGGCGGCGACCAGCGTGGCCGGGATCTGCTCGCCGAGCACCAGGTCACCGCCCTTCACCCTCGCCTCCACGGCCGGGTCCGGCAGTTGCAGCACGCCGTAGTCGTCCTCGGTGTCGACCTCGAGCACCGTCCCGGTGAACGTCTGCCCGAGGCGCGGCGCCAGGACCATCGCCTCGACCAGGTCGATGGTTCCACGCTCGTACTTCTTGGCCCGCCGGCTCGACTCGGCCATCACGCCCGGAAGTTGCGGCAGGGCCGTCGCCACCCACTCCGGCACGGGCTGCCCGGCGCTGATCGCAACGCAGGTCTCGCCGGTGTACCTGTCGACCAGCCGCCGCAGCGGTGCGGTGGTGTGCGCATAGGGCGCAGCGATCGCGGCGTGCAGGGGTTGCTCCGGCGCCGCACCGTTGAAGGCCTGGTAGCCGGCGCCGCGGAACAGCAGCGTGCAGGAGTTCAGCATCGCTGCGTGCGCCGGGACCGAAGCAGAGAGGCTGCGGACGAACTCCGGGTAGGCCATCGCCTGCGGCCACCTGATCCCGAGGGCGCCAGCCGTCCGGCGCAGCTTGGCCAGTGAGTTGTCCCTCGCCGGGGGCAGGGTGCGCAGGATGCCGACGCCGGCTGCCAGCATCAGGCCGGCCGCAGCCATGCCGGTTGCCAGCGACAGCTGGGCGTTCCAGTCCTCGATCGGCAGGGGCGCCCGGTAGACCAGCTCCCAGTGGCTGTCGGTGGCCACCACCTCCTGCTCCGGCACCGAGAGGCTTACCCCGCCGCGCTGCACCTCGATCTCCTGCCGCAACCGGCCGATGGTCCGCAACAACTCCAGCTGTTCGCCGCCGCGGCCGGCGTCCAGGTCGGCCTGGGCGCCGGTGTAGCTGAGCCTCGCCCGGCTGCGGACCAGGCCGCGTTCCACCCGGGCCGCGGTGGTCTGGCCCGCCGAGTCCAGCGACAGCTCCCAGATCAGGGCCGGACGGGTCTGGTCGGGCAGCAGGCTGGCGGCCCCTTCGGACAGCACGGCCGGGTGCAGCGGGATC
>CAYQXH010000296.1:0-1555 GCA_964421325.1 uncultured Propionibacteriaceae bacterium | reverse complement strand
GGAGACGATGAAGCTGTACAAGGAGGAAGGCGTCAACCCGATGGCGTCCTGCCTGCCGCTGTTGCTGCAGATGCCGATCTTCCTAGCCCTGTTCTACGTGCTGAACAGCGTCTCCGGCGGCCATGCGCTGGGCTACTTCTTCGAGCAGAACCCGCACCTGGTCACGTCGCTGCAGAACGCCACCATCTTCGGTGCGCCGATCTCGGCGCGGTTCCTGCCGATGGACGCCGGCTTCGGGCCGACCCAGATCGTCACCCTCACCCTGATCGTCCTGATGACCGGGATCCTGTTCATCACGCAGCTCCAGCTGATGCGCAAGAACATGCCCCCCGAGGCGCTCACCGGAACCATGGCGCAGCAGCAGAAGATGATGCTGTACATGTTCCCGGCGATCTACGCGATCGGCGGCGTGAGCATCCCGATCGGCGTGCTGATCTACTGGCTCACCACGAACCTGTGGACGATGGGACAGCAGTACATCCTGATCCACAACAACCCGGCTCCCGGGACCCCGGCCTACGTCGACTGGGAGGACCGGATGCGCGCCAAGGGCCTCGATCCGGACGCGATCGCTGCCAAGCGCCGCGGCTCAAGGAAGACCAGCGAGGCCGGCGACTACGACCCAACCAAGGTGGCGCGGCAGAACCGTGGCGCCGCCGCACCCGCACCGTCCGGCTCCCCGGAGTCGCCGGCGACGGTGGAGTCCCCGGGCGTCCAGCGCCAGGTGATCCAGCGGCAGCAGCCCCGGAAGAACACCCGCGCAGCCCGCAAGCAGTGACAGCTAGGAGTTAGGACATCGTGAGCGAAGAACTGAAGGTCGTCGAAACCGACGTTGTGGACGTTGTCGTCGATGACGACGTGGCCGTTGACGATGTCGTAGCCGACATCGAGGCCGTGGCCGAGCCGGGCGAGGAGGAGCCGGACGGCGAGGAAGAGACCGACGAGGACGGGGCTCCGACCCGGTCGAAGAAGCAGTCCGTGCTCGAGAACGAGGGCGAGATCGCTGCGGACTACCTCGAGGAGCTGCTCGACATCGCCGACCTCGACGGGGACATCGACACCTACACCGAGGGTGGCAGGGCGCATGTCTCGATCATCACCGAGGGTGACGTGCTCGTCGGCAAGGACGGCGAGGTGCTCGAGGCACTGCAGGAGCTCGCCCGTCTCGCCGTGATGACCGAGACGGGTCACCGCAGCCGGCTGATGCTCGACGTAGCCGGCCACCGGGACAAGCGCCGCAAGGTGCTGCAGGACCTGGCCAAGGACGCCGTCGACGAGGTGAACGACACGGGCGAGGCGGTGCGGCTGTCTCCGATGAACCCGTTCGAGCGCAAGATCGTGCACGACTCGGTCGCTGCAGCGGGGCTGATCAGCGAGTCGGAGGGCGAGGAGCCCAATCGTCGCGTCGTGGTGCTGCCGAAGGCCTGAGCTTGCCCGAGGACGTCCGCGCCGCGCTCTTCGGAGCCGGCGCGGAGTCGATCAGGCAATATGTCGATATATTGGCAAGTCGAGGAATCGACTGGGGTTTGATCGGGCCGCGCGAGGGCGAGCGGCT
>CAYQXH010000295.1:0-1571 GCA_964421325.1 uncultured Propionibacteriaceae bacterium | reverse complement strand
CGCAGCTGGTGCAGCTGGGAGATCCCGAACCGGTCGGCGTCCCAGACCACCATCATCGAAGCGTTCGGTACGTCCACCCCGACCTCGATGACGGTGGTGGCCACGAGGACGTCGAGCCTCCCGCCCGCGAAGTCGGCCATCACCTGGTCCTTCACCTCGCTCGACAGCTGCCCGTGCAGGACGCCGAGGCGGACGGCGGCCAGCGGACCGGCCCGCAGCTCCTCGGCCAGCTCGACGACGCCCTTGCCGTCTGCCGTGGCCCCGTGGCCACCGATCCTGGGACAGACGACGAACACCTGCCGACCCGACGACACCTCCTCGCGCACCCGGTCCCAGGCCCGGTCGACCCAGGCCGGCCTGCTGGCGGCGTCCACCACCACTGTTGTCACCTCCGGCCGCCCGGCCGGCAGCTCGGCGAGCGTGGAGACCTCCAGGTCACCGAAGATCGTCATCGCCACCGAACGCGGGATCGGGGTGGCGGTCAACACCAGCACATGGGGCCGGCTGCTGGCCTTGTCGGCGAGCACGGCCCGCTGCTCCACCCCGAACCGGTGCTGTTCGTCGACGACGATCAGCCCGAGGTCGGCGAACTGCACCCGGTCCGCCAGCAGGGCATGGGTGCCGATCACGATGCCGGCCTCACCGCTGGCAGCCCGCAGCAGGGCCGACTTCTTGGTCGCGGCCGGCAGTGAGCCGGTGAGGAGCACGACGTCGGTGGCTACGTCCGGAGTGCCGAGCATGCGGCCGCCCCCGAGGTCACCGAGCAGGGCCTTGATGGTCTGGAAGTGCTGGTGCGCGAGCACCTCCGTCGGGGCGAGCAGTGCGGCCTGGCCGCCGGCGTCCACGACGGCCAGCATGGCCCGCAGCGCGACGACGGTCTTGCCGGAACCGACCTCGCCCTGCAGGAGTCGCTGCATCGGTCGGGAACGGGCCAGGTCGTCGAGGATGGCCGCGCCCACCTCGTCCTGGCCGGCCGTCAGCCGGAAGGGCAGCCGGGCGTCGAAGGCCGCCAGCAGGCCGTCGGGCAGCGCGCGGCGGGGCTGCGCGGTGTGGCTGGCAGCGTCCGCACGCCGGTAGGCCATGGTCAGCTGGGTGGCGAGGGCCTCGTCGAACCGCAACCGGTCGGCGCCCTTTGCGGCCTCCGCGAGGCTGACCGGATGGTGGACCGCTGCGAAGGCGTCGGCCAGTCCCATCACGCCCGCGCGTTCCCGCAGCCAGGCCGGCCATGGGTCCTCGGTTCCGGAGAGTGCGGAGAGTGCCAGGCGTGCGCACTCGGCCACCTTCCAGGTCGGCAGCCTGGCTGTGGCCGGATACATGCCGACGAGGCCTCCGGTGGCGAGGGCCGCGATGCGTTCCTTCTCCTCGGAGGTGGCGACGATCCGGCCCCCGGCGTCCATCATCGCGAAGACTGGGTGGCTCATCTGGAGCTGGTCGCGGAAGCTCCCCACCTTGCCGACGAAGACGCCGGCCACACCTTCGGCCAGCTGCCGCTCCCACCAGCCCAGCAGGTGCGCCTTGCCGAAGAAGGTGGCCGTCAGCCGGCCGTTGCCGTCGCTCAGCAGGACCTCGAG
>CAYQXH010000294.1:0-1573 GCA_964421325.1 uncultured Propionibacteriaceae bacterium | reverse complement strand
ACAGACCGGCCGGACGCTTGTCGCCGATCGTCTTGAGCCGCACCTCGCCGTCCAGTTCGACCTGCTCGATGGCGCCGTCCGCGGCTCGCATGCCGCAGCTGATATTCATCCCCTCGAAGGCCGGCCCGGCCGCGCAGGAGCAGGCGAACAGCTCGGAACCGTGCTTCAGCACGATCTCGCCATTGGTGCCGATGTCGATCAGCAGCGCGACTCCGTCGGACCCCCCGAGTTCCGCGACCAGCAGGCCGGCCACGATGTCCGCCCCGACGTAGGCGGAGACTCCGGGCAGGCAGTAGACGCGGCCGAAATCGGAGATTCTCAGGCCCAGCTCGCCGCCGGCGGAAGTCACCGCGCCGGTGAAAACCGGCTCGTAGGGCGACCGCCCCAGGCTGCCGGCATCCACGCCCAGGAAGAGGTGCAGCATGGTCGAGTTGCCGGCGACGGCCACCTCGTAGATATCTCGGCGCTCGACGCTCGCCGCCAAGCAGACCCGGCCGATCATGTCGTCGATCGACTCTCGAACCAGCCGGGCCAGCAGCTCGAGCCCACCGGTCTCCTGCTGGAGGAAGCGGATGCGCGTCAAGACGTCCAGCCCGCACGTCGTCTGGGGATTGATGGCCGAAGCCGACACCACCTCGCGGCCGGCCACCAGGTCGACCAGCGAAACCACGATGGTCGTCGTACCGATGTCCACCGCGACAGCGTAGCACCGGCCGGTCGTATCGCCGTCCTCCACTCCGATCGACCCGCCACCCGCCAAGACGGCCGTGCCCCGGCCGCCGTCCTGCCGGGCCTTGCGGATCTCGGGGTCCAGCGCCACGTCGGGCAGGCGGGCCTCGGCCAGGATCCGATGCTTCCGGCCGGAATCGAGCAGCCGGAACACGGCGGGGCCGATGACCGCGCAACGGCAGGCCAACCGGGTCCCCGAAGCCAATTCCTCAGCGCTGAGCCGCGTCAGCTCGTCCGTGTGCGGCTGGGCTACGCTGCCTTCGATCAGTTGCACCCGGCATTTCCCGCAGGTACCCTCGCCGTTGCAGGCCGCGTCGATGTCGGCGAACAGCTCCCGCGCGCTTTCCAGGAGGGTCGCGCCCGGCCGGACCGAGACCGTCCGGTTGACCGGGAGCAAGAGCACATCCACCGTCTCCACGTCGATCAGTCTCCTTTTGCCGAACGTTCTTTGACCGCCTTGAACGAGCCCCAGACGGTCACCTTGTTCCTCGGGTTGGGCTGCACGCCCACCAGCTGCACCTCACGGAAGCCGCCGCCCTCCAGTAGTGCGATGAACTCTGCCTCCGGCAGAGCACCGGCTATTCAGCAGGCCCACGCATCCGGATCGGCCATTATCTCCGGCAGAAGCTCCTGAGCCAGGACGACGTCGCACACCGCCATCCGCCCACCGGTGCTGAGCACCCGCCAGGCCTCGCGGACCAGCGACTCCTTGTCGGGACATAGGTTGATCACGCCGTTCGTGACGACCAAGTCGAAGACCCCGTCCTCCAGCGGCAGTCCCTCGGCCGACGCCAGCACGAACTCTACGTTGCTCAGACGGGCCTGCGCGGCCGCCGCCACCCGG
>CAYQXH010000293.1:0-1598 GCA_964421325.1 uncultured Propionibacteriaceae bacterium | reverse complement strand
ACCTGCCGCAGCGGATGACCGACCTGCAGCGCACCTGCAACCTGGTCAGCGAGGCTGTGACGACGCGCTACTTCACCGGCGCGACCGCGGCCACCTGGAGCGGAGGCAACTGATGGGCCGGCAACTACGCGTCGTGCACCGCACCGGCTACCGGTACCGCGGCCTGGTCAGCGCCTCGCACAACGAGGCGCGGATGACGCCACGGGCAACTCGGGAGCAGTTCGTCCTCGCCACCCGCCTCGACATCACCCCGGTGGCGTGGTCGCACTCCTTCGTCGACTACTGGGGCACCCCGGTGACAGCCTTCGAGATCGCCGAGCCGCACAGCCGGCTCGACGTGGTGGCGACCAGCACGGTCGACGTGGGTGACCGGTTGAGCGTCGGCCCTGGGGTCAGCTGGGAGGACCTGCGCGACCCGCGGCTGTGCGACCAGCAGGTGGAGTACCTGGGCATCACCGACCACGTCGATCCCGGGACGGAACTGCGCCGGATCGCCCAGGACGCCGCCAAGCGGTCGGAGCGTCCGGTGGAGGCGGCGAACGCCATCATCCGGCGGATCCTGGACAAGGTCGCCTACGTGCCGGGCTCCACCGAGGTCAGCACCCGGGCCACCGCCGTCTGGGAGGCCGGCGCCGGAGTCTGCCAGGACCTGGTGCACCTCGGGGTCGGCGCCCTGCGCAGCGTCGGGATCCCCACCCGGTACGTGTCGGGGTACGTCATGCCGGCCAAGGATCCGGTGGTTGGCGAGCCGACGACGGGGGAGTCGCACGCCTGGCTGCAGTACTGGGACGGTGCGTGGGTCGGCCTCGACCCGACCAACAACACCTCGCCAGGCGACTTCCACGTCGAGGTCGGCGTCGGCCGCGACTACTTCGACGTCACCCCGTTGAAGGGCGTCTACTCCGGTTCGCAGGCTTCCGACCTCTTCGTCGAGGTGCAGATGACGGTGCTGGCCTGAGGCTCTTCCCCGTTCCCCATCGTCGGGTGGGGCAGGTGCCGGGTGGGCTGCGGACGGGTCAGCGGCGGGCCTTGTTGGTTGGGCGGATGTCCTCCCCGGTCAGGTCGGCGTGCACGCGGTAGGTGGCGAGGGCCCCGGTGAGCACCTGCGCCCAGGCGTCCGGGCCGCCCGGTGACCACGCCGAGGCTGCCAGCACGCCGGGGACGGCCGTCTGCAGGCGGGGCAGTTCGGCCAGCGTGCGCCAGGACTCCCACCGCGGCCCCTCCGCCGGGGCCGGACGCACCTGGCGGGCGACCCGGAAGTCGGCCCGGTCCCTGGTCAGCCCGGCGTGGGCGGTCGGAGCGAGGGTGCTGATCACGGCCGCGAACTCGAGCCGCCCTGCCGTGGTTTCGACGCGGGGGCCGGAGTCGCCCCTGCGGATGGCGACCACCTCCACCCCGGTGTCGACCTCAACGCCGCGGGTAGCCAGCCGTTCGACCAGCAGGCGGAGGAGGACGGTGGCCGGCTGCGGGGTGCCGTCGGCGTTGACGACGTGCCAGCGGCCGAAGGTGCGTTCGACGCTGAGCCGGACGGCGTGCCAGCCGGGCAGCCGGCGGGGGTCCTGGCCGAGCCGGGCGGCCACGTCGAGCACCAGTTCGGT
>CAYQXH010000292.1:0-1603 GCA_964421325.1 uncultured Propionibacteriaceae bacterium | reverse complement strand
GAGTCCTGGTTGTTCTTGCGGACCAGGCCGATCTCCGAGTGCGCGAGGTAGCGCAACGCCAGCGCCATCTATTTCTCCACACTCATCAGGGTGCGGCCGATGCGCAGGGTGTCGCCGAGCCCGAACGGTGTGGGCTGGGTGATCCGCTGGTTGTTGAGGAACGTTCCATTGGTCGAGCCGAGGTCCTCGACCTGGTAGCCGGTCGGCGCGCTGCTGATCCGCGCGTGCCGGGTCGAAACGTAGTCGTCCTCAAGCAGCAGCTGGCAGTCGCTGGACCGGCCGATCAGCACCCCGCCCTCCAGCGGCAGCGTGAGCCCGGCCTGCTTGCCGTGGGTGATCTTGAGGGTCTTCGGCAGCTGCTTCAGGGCCCGGCGGGACAGCTTGGGCTGCTTGGCGGCCGCGGCCGGGGCTGTGGCCTGCGCGAGTTCAGCTGCCGGGACCCGACGGCCGAACAGGTCGGTGCGGATGACGTTCCCGGTGAACAGGATGAACAGCCACAGCAGTGCCAGGAACCCCAGTTTGAGTCCGAGGACGACCAGCTCAGACATCGGTCACCGGCGAGACAATCGCCAGCCGGGTTGAGCCGATCTCGATCCGGCTACCCAGGCCAAGCGTTGCGTGCCGGGTGCGCTGGCCGTCGACCGTGACGCCGTTGGTTGAGCCGAGGTCCTCGATGCTGAGCTGCTGGCCGCTCCCGGTGCCGACCACGCCGATCCGGGCGTGCAGCCGCGAGATGCCGGGGTCGTTGATCCGCAGGTCCGCCTCGGTGCCCCTGCCGATGGTCAGGCCGGGGGGCGTGAGGGGGTGCCGGACGCCGTTCACCTCCACCACGAGGTTCGCCGACCGGATCTCGCTCGGCGTCGCCTCCTCGGCAGCGTCCACGCCGGCGACGGCTGCGGACGTAACGGTGAAGCGGCCCACCGGCAGGGCAGCATCCAGGGTGTACTCGATCATGATCGGGCCGTTGAAGATGTAGCCCTTGTCGCTGGCGTAGTCGCGCAGCTGGGGGCCGATCTCGGCATTCAGGGTCTTGCTGTAGGGGGTCAGCCGGTCGTAGTCGTGCTGGGAGAGGCCGACATGGAACTCGTTGGGCACCAGCTTTCGCTCCCGGGTGAGGAGCTTGGCTTCGGCATCGAGCTCCCGCTGCAGGCGGGCCGTGATCTCCACCGGCTGCACGTCACCCTTGAAGGCGCGCGCGAAGGCGCCGCTGACGGCGTTCTCAAGCTTCTTCTCGACGCGGTCGAAGACCCCCACGGCCCCCTCCTTCCCCAGTTGGCTGGCGCGCTCAAGACTAGCCAGCGCCGAACGTTCAGCCTACGCGACGGCCCCGTGTGGGCACTCAGACTGGAGTCGGGAGTGAGGGTGCACCGTCGGTGTGGGCCGGTCCTCCCAACGGATGAAGGACCCGCCAAGGGGTCCCGGAGACGGTGGCAGGCCTTGTCGGAGGGCTCCCGGCCGAATCGGAGCTGTCGGCCCACCTGTGCTAACCTCTTCCGGCTGGCTCCCGAGGGAGTCGGGCGCGAGTGGCGGAATGGCAGACGCGCACGGTTCAGGTCCGTGTGTCCGAAAGGACGTGGAGGTTCAACTCCTCTCTCGCGCACTT
>CAYQXH010000291.1:0-1627 GCA_964421325.1 uncultured Propionibacteriaceae bacterium | reverse complement strand
CGCAGGGGTTTGGGCCTCGTCGTAGACACGTTCTCTGGACTGGTGTTCAGCCCGTCCTCGATGTAGCGCCTGGCTGCTACGGTCGAACGTACGTTCCCCTCCCGGCGGGCGCCGAGGAAGGGAACGTGGCTTTGTTCGTTCAGCGTGTGGTGATGCCCGTCACGGGCACCGAGTCGTGGACGGTGATCGGCGAAGACGGTTGCGTCGTGGCGCCGGTGGATCGCTACCTGGCGTACTTGACCGCGCTCGAGCGCTCCCCCAACACGGTGCGCGCCTACGCCACGAGCTTGGCGCTGTGGTTCGAGTTCTTGGCCCAGGTCGACGTGGGCTGGGCCGATGCGGGGGTGGAGGACGTGGCCCGCTTCGTGTCGTGGCTGCGGGCGCCGGCGGCGAACGTGGTCGTGTTGGAGACCGGCACCGGGCGGCGATCGGCGGCGACGGTGAACCGGCACCTGGCCGGGCTGTTCGGCTTCTACGACCATCACGCCCGCGCCGGGGTGACCCTCGCCGGAGACCTGGTCGCCTGGCGCCGGGTCGGCCGCGGCTCCTACAAGCCGTTCCTGCACCACGTGACGAAGGGAAAGCCGATCGCGACGAGACCGGTGAAGCTGATGGTCGCCCGCCGCGCGCCGCGCACCTTGGATGCCGAGCAGGTGGTGGCGGTGCTGGCCGCGTGCGAGCACGTGCGGGACCGGTTCTTGTTCGCGTTGCTGGCCGAGACCGGCATGCGGATCGGCCAGGCGCTCGGTTTGCGCCACGCCGACTTCGTCAGCCGCGATCGAGAGGTCCGCATCGTCGCCCGCCCCGACAACGCGAACGGGGCGCGAGCCAAGGTGCGCACGACGGCGGTGATCCCGGTGTCGACACCATTGGTGCGCCTCTACTCGGAGTACATGCACGCCGAGTACGGCGAGCTCGACTCCGACTATGTGTTCGTCAACCTGTGGGGCGGTCGCGTCGGACACCCGCTGTGCTACGCGACGGTGCACAAGCTCATCGCCCGCATCAGCGCTTCCACCGGGGTGGAGTTCACCGCGCACATGCTTCGCCACACCCACGCCACCGATTTGATCCGCCGGGGCGTCCCGATCGAGATCGTCGCCCGTCTGCTCACACATCGGTCCTCGACCACGACCAGCCAGACTTACATCCATCTCGACGTCACCGACGTGCGAGACGCGCTCACCAAAGCCGGCGTGTGGGACGAGACCGGGAGCGGGCGATGAGCGGGCCGACCGCGGCGGCTGCGGCTGCGTCGCTTCCGTCGCGTCCGACGTTGCTGCGCGGCGGCGGCGACCAGGTCGATGTCGAGTACGCCTCCGATCACTGGCACGCCGATCGCCTGGGCGTGCCCGCGCGGCGGGGGCGCAACACCGCCCGCTTCGACACGATCAGCCAACCGTGGCTGCGTGATCCGGTGAAACGGTGGTCGCGGGTGCGGCTCGCGACCGGATGCGCGTTCTCGACGATCAGCGCTGGCGCCTTGGGCATCGCCAGGTTCTCCGCGTTCCTCGCCGAGCGCCACCCAGACGTCGACGACGAGACCGCCATCACCAGACCGGTGCTCGAGGACTACCTGTCGTGGCTGGTGACCAAGAGCTACTCGGCCAGCACCCGCGCCTTGTCG
>CAYQXH010000290.1:0-1667 GCA_964421325.1 uncultured Propionibacteriaceae bacterium | reverse complement strand
CCAGTCTGACTTCGGTGCCCTCACCGGGCGCCGTCCTGATTATCGCCCGTCCGCCGACTCGTTTCACGCGCTCGACGATCGAACCGCGCAATCCCATCCGGTCCTCGCCGATGTCGGCGAGGTCGAAACCGCTGCCACGGTCACGGACGTAGACCGAGACCAGGTCGGGATCGGCCTCTGCGTACACGTCGATCCGGTCGGCGCCGGAGTGCCTGGCAGCGTTCACCATCGCCTCCCGGGCGGCCTTGACCACAGCCGTGACCTCAGGGGTCAGCTCGCAGTCACCGACGCTGACCAGTTCCACGTCCACGCCGTGCCGGTCCTCCACGTCGGTGATCTCTCCCGACAGTGCCTCCGAGAGGGTGGCCGAGCCGAGGCTCTCGCCGTAGAGCCACTGCCGGAGCTCCCGCTCCTGCCGCCTGGCCAACGCCGTCACAGCCTTCGGGTCGCCGGCCTGCCGCTGGATCAGCGCAAGGGTCTGCAGCACCGAGTCGTGCAGGTGCGCTGCCATGTCGGCCCTGGCGTCTGCGACCAGGGCGTCGTCGCGGGCCTCTGCCAGCGCCTGCCGCACGCTGAGGATCCAGGGCAGGGCCGCCAGCAGCAGGCCGGTGACGGCGAGTCCGAGCAACAGCAGGGTCCTGGCCCACTCGCCGAGGCCGGGCTGGCCCAGCACGACGACGGCGATGGCTCCGGAGATGGCTGCCAGCCCGACGCCGATCGCCACCAGCGTTGTCCAGTGCGTCAGCAACGGGGAGACCAGGCGCCGCCAGCCGGACCCGCGCCGAAGCTCCTTGGTCGACATGTGGTCGGCCTGCCACCAGATGACCGCGAGGCCGGAGGCCGCCAGCAGCCCGGCCACCAGCACGGAGGTGGGCAGCGCCCAGGCCGACGCCTGCAGCAACCACAGCAGTCCGACGCCGAGCAGCAGCAGCGCGCTGGCCATGCCCAGGTCGACCGGCGTGAGGGTCACCGAGCCCTTCGGACGCAGGCCCTTGCGGGCGTTGGCCTCGAGGCCGGGCGCTGTGCGCTGTTCGGTCGACCTCGGCATCACCAGCCAGAGCGCGAGGTAGACCGCAACCCCGGTCAGGCCGAGGGCACCGAGGATCACGGCCACGACCCGCAGCGCCAGTACCGACCAGCCGAGGTGGTCGGCAAGTCCGGCGCACACCCCGCCGAGCCAGGCCGAGCTGAGCGGCCGGGTCGATCGCGGCGATTCGGCTTCCACCAAGGTCAAGCTGCACCCACCCCCAGCTCCAGCCGGCCCGTTTCAGCGACAGATCAATACCATATCGCGCTCGCCTTCGGCACCCTGCGGAGATCCGGACTGGAAAGCGCTCTCCTCTCACCCGATGGAAGCGCTCTCATCGTCAAGTGCAAGACCCTTGCGGGAGCGTGCTCGTCTATGGTTGCGACGGCGCAGGGCGCGCCGGAACCAGCTGGGAGGCGACGATGCAGCCATCGGTACTCTTCATCGGCGGCACGGGCATGATCAGCTCGTCCTGCGTCAACGAGGCCATCGGACTCGGCTACCGGGTAACGGTGCTGAACCGCGGGCGGAGCGGGCTCCGGCCGGTCCCCGAAGGCGTCGAACTGCTCCAGGCCGACCTGGCGGACACGGCTGCGCTGACGGCGACCCTCGCCGGCCGCGAGTTCGACGTGGTCGCCGA
>CAYQXH010000289.1:0-1678 GCA_964421325.1 uncultured Propionibacteriaceae bacterium | reverse complement strand
ATCGGCGGCCTGCTGCGCTACGGGATCCCCGAGTTCAAGATGGAGAAGAAGGTCCTCGACCGCCGCCTGAAGCAGATGCGGCTCGAGGGCACCGTCTTCAAGGCCGGGGTGAACATCGGCGTGGACATCACCGGCGAGCAGCTGCTGGAGCGTTTCGACGCTGTCGTGCTGGCCATCGGCTCGACCCTGGCCCGTGACCTGCCGATCCCCGGCCGCGAGCTGGCCGGGATCCACCAGGCCATGGAGTTCCTGCCGCAGGCGAACCGGGTCGCGCTCGGGCAGGAGGTCCCGGAGCAGATCGTCGCAACCGGGAAGGACGTGGTGATCATCGGCGGCGGGGACACCGGCGCCGACTGCCTCGGCACCTCGATCCGCCAGGGCGCGCGCTCGATCACGCAGCTCGAGATCCTGCCGACGCCGCCGGAGACCCGGCCGTCGAACCAGCCGTGGCCGACCTACCCGATGACCTACCGGGTCTCCTCGGCCCATGAGGAAGGTGGCGAGCGGCTGTACTCGGTGTCCACCACCGAGTTCAACGGTGACGAGTCGGGCCGGGTGACCGGCCTGAACGTCACCGAGGTGAGCATGGTCGACGGTCGTTTCCAGAGCATTCCCGGCTCGGACCGGGACCTCTCTGCGCAGCTGGTGCTGCTCGCCATGGGCTTCACCGGCCCGCAGCGGGAAGGCATCGTCGAGCAGCTCGGGCTGGAGCTGGACCCGCGGGGCAACATCGCCCGCGACTCCCACTTCGCGACCAGCACCGAGCGGGTGTTCGTCTGCGGGGACGCCGGCCGCGGGCAGTCGCTGATCGTCTGGGCGATCGCGGAGGGCCGTTCCTGTGCGAACGGTGTCGACGCCTTCCTCCAGGGATCCTCCCGGCTGCCGAAGCCGATCATGCCCAACGACCGTCCGCTGTCGGTCTGACGAGGGGCAGCACAAGCGCCCCTCGTCAGGACCGCCGGAGTTGACCTACGGTGAACTGTGGCGAAAACAACCTCCCCCGGACGCATCAAGCAGCTCAAGAAGCTGGCCGCCCTCGGTTCGCGCCTGCCGCTGCCGGCCGGGCCGACGCCGATCAAGGCGCCCCTGGACGTGGTGTCGAAGTTCATCAAGGGCTGGAACGAGGGCGACTCGAAGGCGATCAGCGAACTCTTCGCCGAGGATGCCGACTTCGTCAACGTGGTCGGTCTGTGGTGGACGAGCCGGCGCTCCATCCGCAGGGCGCTGAAACGCGGCTTCGCCGAGTGGTTCGCCGGTTCGAGGTTCACCGTGGAGAAGCTCAGCCAGCGGCTGCTCGGCGGCGAGGCCGCCTTGATCATCGCCCGGTGGCGGATCGAGGGCCAGCGTGATCCCGACGGCGAGCTGGCCGGCACCCGGCGCGGCCTCGCCACCGTGGCGATGCAGCGTCTCGAGGACGGCACCTGGCTGTGCGTGAGCTGCCACTTCACCGACATCGCGGCTGCTGCAGACACCAACCTGGTGGTCGCCGGGGTGGTCACCCCGACCAGCTACATCACGGCAACCGGCTCCAAGGACGTCCCCAGCCCAGACAACTTGTGACTTGGGCGCCGATGCCGGCGCCCGACCCACAGCCTGCGGGATGCCGGGTCGCCTAGAGGGCGATGCCCTGGTGCAGGCGGTGCAGGGTGCTCTTGCCGAACAGCGACTCGACGAGGTC
>CAYQXH010000288.1:0-1685 GCA_964421325.1 uncultured Propionibacteriaceae bacterium | reverse complement strand
GCGGCCGCCGCACACAGCGGAACGGCGCGTCGCGGCCCGATCGTGACCTCGCCGGATTCGCCGAACACGATTTTGCTGTCGCCGCCCAGGCCGACCGTCCAGATGTCGGCTGCCTGCACGCGGGTCTGCCAGCCGCCGACGCAGGCGCCTTCCGGATTGATCGAGGCCAGGCCGCCTTTGACCACGGCGATGTCCGTGGTCGTGCCGCCCATGTCCACGACCAGCGCGTTGTCTAGCCCGGTCAGGCGGCACGCCCCCACGATGCTCGCGGCCGGCCCCGAGAGCACCGTTTCCACCGGACGCCAGCGGGCGACCTCCTCGGCCATGAGCGAACCGTCCCCGGACACCACCATCAGAGGCGCTCGGATGGACTTCTTGGCCAGGATGTCCTTGACGGCCACCAGCAGTTCATGGATGAGCGGCAGCAGCCGGGCGTTCAGGGCGGCCGTAGATGCCCGCTCGATCAGACCGACCCGGCCGGAGAGCTGGTGACCGCAGACCACCGGCGGGCCGCCGGTCGAGCTGATCACGTCCTTGACCGCCAGCTCATGCTCCGCGTTGTAGATGCTGAAGTAGCCGGAGACTGCGAAAGAATCGACCCACCCGGCCATCTGGCGCACGGCCTTCGCGGCGGCGTCCGCGTTCAGTTGCCTAGTAGGTTCGCCAAGGTTGTCGTGGGCCCCGGCCACCACCGCCACACAGTCGGCAGGCAGGTCGGCCGGAACCGAAAAAGTGGCCGGGTTGGGGACCAGGAGGATGAGCCCGACCCGCGAGCCCTTGCCCTCTACGATACTGTTGGTGGCCAGCGTCGTAGACAGCGACACCAGCCTCGCCCGCGGGAAGAAAGCCTCGTCCAGGCCGTTCAACGACGCTTCGATTCCGATCTTCAGGTCGTGCCTGGATGTGGGAGCCTTGGACTTGGAGAGGACGCGGCCGCTCTCCAAGTCGACGACGGCGCTGTCGGTGAACGTACCGCCCGTGTCGATTCCGATGCCGAGCTTCTCGCGGAGCGTCTGCGCAGGCTTCTGGGGCGTCGTCTTCGCCACCGCTCAGCCCCTCGTGGATCCGGGCCGGTCAGGCATCGACCGGCCATCGGAGAACGACAGGCAGTCGGCAAACAGCCGGTCGAAGCCCGGGTGGCAGGACAGCTCGACGTAGCGCACCCGGCCAGCCAGCTCGGTAGCCTCTTGTCGCTTCCGGCGCGACAGCAGGCACAGCACCGCGCCGGCCTTTGAGGAGTTGCCCAGGAAAATCGTTCTGGCTACCAGCACGTCGGGCAGCAGCCCGAGGCGGGACAGGCTCTCCGGTCGCACATGGTAACCGAAGGCGCCCGCGATGTAGACGCGGTCGATATCGGCCAGGCTGAGACCCAAATGGCCCGCCAGCGCCAGCAACCCGGCCAGGACGGCCCCCTTGGCCAGCTGCACCTGCCGAATATCCCTCTGCGTGATCGCGATCTCTCGCCGTCCGCCCAGGCCAGGGCTGAGAACGAAGCGGCTCACTCCGTTGTCTCTCTGCAGACGATCCGCCCACAACTCATCCGCCCGGTTTCCGGCCGCCAGACGCCCCGATCCCTCTATCGCGCGGACCCTGACGAGTTCGGCCACGGTATCGATCACACCGCTGCCGCACAGACCGGCCGGACGCTTGTCGCCGATCGTCTTGAGCCGCACCTCGCCGTCCAG
>CAYQXH010000287.1:0-1686 GCA_964421325.1 uncultured Propionibacteriaceae bacterium | reverse complement strand
ACACCGCCGGCAAACCAAAACGAATATGGATCGCGGACAGCAGCCGCTTTTCGACGATCTTGTAGGAGCCACCGATCACCGCCTTGAATGGCGAGATCATGTCGCCGATGACGTATTCCGGCGCGTCATGCAGCATCGCCGCCAGCCGCACGCGGTGATCGACCCGCGGCACCTGCTTGCGCAGCACCGCTTCCACCAGCAGCGTGTGCTGCGCGACGGAGAAAATATGCGCGCCGTGGGTCTGGCCGTTCCAGCGCGCGACGCGCGCGAGACCATGGGCGATGTCCTCGATCTCGATGTCGAGCGGCGAGGGATCGAGCAGGTCGAGACGGCGGCCCGACAGCATGCGCTGCCATGCGCGTCCTGCTTTGGACGGGGAGAATTTCTTCGCGGTCATTTCGATATTTTGCGCGGCGGCTTTTTTATCTTGCCGCAGGTGTCGTGGCAGTGGCACGTCACGAGATGGTCGTTGACCATGCCGGTGGCCTGCATGAAGGCGTAGACGATGGTCGGGCCGACGAACTTGAAGCCGTGGCCGAGCAACGCCTTCGACATCTTGATGGAGACCGGCGTCGACGCAGGGACCGACGCCGTGGTCTTGAAATTGTTCACCTTCGGCTTGCCGTCGAGGAAGTCCCACAGGAACGTGGAGAATCCCGGACCCTCCTCCATGATCTTCAGGTAGGACTTCGCGCTGTTGATCGTGCCTTCGATCTTAGCGCGGTTGCGAACGATGCCGGCGTCGTTCATCAGCGCCGCGACCTTCTTGTCGCTGTAGCGCGCGATCTTCGCAGGCTCGAAATCGTCGAAGGCCTTGCGGAAGTTGTCGCGCTTGCGCAGGATCGTGATCCACGACAGCCCGGCCTGAAAGCCGTCGAGGATCAGCTTCTCGAACAGCGCGCGGTCGTCGTATTCCGGAACGCCCCATTCGGTGTCGTGGTAGGCGATGTAGAGCGGATCCTCTCCCGGCCACGGACAGCGATGCAGGCCGTCGGCATGCAGGCGCGCGCTTCTCATGCCGACGCTTCCGAAATCGATGCTTTCCTAGGCGCGGCCTTGACGTCGTCGGGTGCAACAAGGCTGAGCGGCAGCCCGCCTGCCGTCAAGGGCAAGCCGGCGTCGAGCGCATCGGCCACCCGATCGATCCGCAGCAGCGCGAGGCCAAGACCGTTGGCGGACGAGCCCATGGTGCCGACCGGCTTGTCGCCCGCGTTGACAGGCAGGCCGACTTCGGGAACCGACGCGTCCAGACGCACGCGCACGGTCCGCGTCCGCGCGGTGCCGCGATGCTGCATCCGCGACACAACTTCCTGCCCGACGTAACAGCCCTTGTCGAAATCGACGCCGTGCAGGCGGTCCATGTTGGTTTCGTGCGGGAAAGCGTCGCCGTAAATGAAATCGACGCCGCCGCGGGGCGCGCCGCAAGCGATGCGATGGCCCTCGTAGTCGGCGCTGTCGCCAAGGTCCGCGCCGATTGCCGCCGCCGTTTCGCCTGCGAGATCGTCGGGCACGAACAGCCGCCAGCCGAGTTGCGGATCGCGCGGGTCTTCGAACGCGAGGTCGGGTTTGATCGCCGGAACACCGTTCCACACCGCCAGCACGCCAAGCTGCGCGGACAGGTTTTCGATGGTGATCTTCGCCCGCAGTTTGTAGATGCCGAGACGGTCGGCGAAGGCCTGCGCGAGC
>CAYQXH010000286.1:0-1697 GCA_964421325.1 uncultured Propionibacteriaceae bacterium | reverse complement strand
CTGCACGGCAGCCTGGCCGGGGTAGATCTCGAACTGGTCGACGATGTCGCGGCTCGCCGGCGGAAGGGCTGCCGAGATGGTGGCCAGCACGGCTTCCAGGGAGCTGTGGAACGAGTCGGACTCGAAGTAGACCTCGAATCGGTTGCAGGTGCTCAGCACGACCCGCCCGAGCAACCTCGGATCCGCGTCGAGGGCAGTGGTGGCCTGTTCGGCGACCCTGCTCAACTCGGCCAGTTCTTCTAGGGCTACCAGGTGGTGGCTGATGCCCACGGCGGTTATCGGCACGCCCAGCATGGTAACCCAGTCTGTTCGCCACCCCGTCCACTTGGTGGAATATCCATTCGCTGTGCGGCATAATCATTCCCATGACGATCAAGGTCGCGGTGGCCGGTGCCACCGGTTATGCGGGCGGTGAGCTGCTGCGGTTGCTGCTGGCCCACCCGGAGGTGGAGATCGGCGCCCTGACCGCCGGCTCCAGTGCCGGCAGCTCCCTGTTCTCCCACCACCAGCACCTGGTTCCGCTCGCCGACCGGACCGTCAAGGAGACGACGGCTGCGAACCTCGCCGGGCACGACGTGGTCTTCCTCGCGCTGCCGCACGGCACCTCGGGTGCGATCGCCGCCGAGCTCGGCCGGGAAGTGCTGGTCGTGGACGCCGGCGCGGACCATCGCCTGGTCGATGCCGGGCAGTGGCGGCGCTTCTACGGCTCCGAGCACGCCGGCACCTGGCCCTACGGCCTGCCCGAACTGCCCGGCCAGCGGGAAGTGCTGGCCACCTCCCGGCGGATCGCAGTGCCGGGCTGCTACCCGACGTCGGTCACCCTCGCCCTGCTGCCGGCCCTGGTCGGCGGGCTCGTGACCGGCAAGGACGTGGTCGCCGTTGCGGCCAGCGGCACCTCCGGTGCCGGCAAGGCGCTGAAGCCGAACCTCCTCGGCTCGGAGGTGATGGGCTCCGCGAGCGCCTACGGAGTCGGCGGGGTCCACCGGCACGTGCCGGAGATGCTGCAGAACTTCGGACTCCTGGGCGCCGTCGCCCCGTCCCTGTCCTTCACCCCGGTGCTGGTGCCGATGGCCCGCGGCATCCTCGCAACCGTGACTGCGCCACTGGCGGCGGAGGTGCCGCCGACAGTGGTTCGGGAGACCTATGCCGCCGCCTACGGTGTCGAACCGTTCGTGAAACTGCTGCCGGAAGGGCTGTGGCCGCAGACCCAGTCGGTCACCGGCAGCAATGCCGTCCACGTCCAGGTCGCCGTCGACAACGACGCCGGCCGGCTGGTGGCCGTGGTAGCCCTGGACAACCTGACCAAGGGCACCGCCGGCGGGGCGATCCAGTCGATGAACATCGCCCTCGGCCTGCCCGAGGGCCTCGGCCTCAGCACGATCGGAGTAGCCCCATGAGTGTCACCGCTGCCAAAGGCTTCCTCGCCGCCGGCGTTATCGCCGGGTTGAAGGCGTCCGGACGGCCCGACCTGGCCCTGGTGGTGAACTCAGGCCCGGAAGCCAACGCTGCTGCCGTCTTCACCAGCAACAAGTTCCAGGCGGCACCCGTGCTGTGGAGCCGTCGGGCCGTCGCCGACGGGCGCCTCGCTGCCGTGGTGCTCAACTCGGGCGGAGCCAACGCGTGCACCGGTGCAGCGGGGCTCGCCGACGCGAGGCAGATGGCCGAGTGGACCGGCGCGGAGGTGGGGTGCGACACCG
>CAYQXH010000285.1:0-1703 GCA_964421325.1 uncultured Propionibacteriaceae bacterium | reverse complement strand
AGGTAGATGCCCTTGGTGGCGATCGCCGTCAGGTCGAGCTCGGCCAGGGTGCCGATCGCGAAGCCGGCGAAGGCGTTCACGATCGCGCCGTCGCTGGAGATGTCCACGGCCTGGGCGATCAGGAACGGGGCCGGCACCATGGCTGCGACGTAGGTGTAGCCCGCGTCCAGCGGCTCGGTCCTGGAGTTCCGGAAGGTCGCCGGCACGCCGTTGGCCTCGGCCACCGGCGCCACCACTGCTGCGAGGTGGGCAAGGCGGGCGTCGTCGACGTCGACTGCGTCCATGGAGATGCCGGGGACGCCGCTGACCGCTGTGCGGACGGTGTGCATGAGCCCCATCGGGCCGGCAGCGCCGACGATCGCGATCCGCTCCCCCTCGCGGAGCTCGCACCGGGCGGGAATCCGGGCATAGCCGTCGGCGGCGTTCGTGCCGGCGGTGCCGGTGTAGCGGATCAGGTCGTAGTGGACGCGGCCGACGTCGATGCTGACCCGGCGGTCGAACGCCCCGCCGGCCAGCACAACGTCGAGGACGCCACCGAAGCCGAGGTGCGGACCGAGCGCCTCGACGACGTCGGCGTCGGCACCGACGTAGACGATGTCGTCGAAGGTGCCCTCCAGCTCTTCGACGGACGCGACCCGGGTGGCGCCGGCCACGTCCACGGCACCGACGACTGTGATCGAGGCGGGCGAGGACTGCGCGAGCAGGTCGTTGAGCCCGGCGACGGCTTCGGCGACGACCAGCAGGCGGCCCCCGGCTCGCAGGGTGGTGCGCTCGCCCCAGGCGTAGGCAGCCTCGACGCAGGCCCACGGCTCGATCAGTGCGACCGCAGAGGCGGACGGGGTGTCGCTCACCGGGATCAGGAACCGCTCGCCGGTTGCGGGGTCCATGATGACGCGCTCGTCCAGCACCACGTACTCCTGCAGTGCACCCTCGAAGTTGTAGCCGAAGGCAGCGTTCGAACCGGCCGTCGGCAGGTGCCGGTAGTCGGTCTGCACCAGCACCCGCTCCCCCACCTTGTGGTGCCTGACCCCGGAGCCGACGGCGACGATGCGGCCGACCGGCTCGTGGCCGGGGACGATCGGATCGGCGCCCGGCCGGTAGCTGGGGATCTCGGCCAGCTCGGCGGCGCTGAGCCCGCTGAGCACTTCGCTCTTGCGCGGGTGGTTGGTGAAGGCGTGCAGCAGCTTGGTGTCGGAGAAGCAGATGCCGCAGGCCTCGGACTTGAGCAGCAACTGCGTGGGCCCGAGCTCGTACATCGCCTTGGCCGGGTTGTGCACAACCTCGTCTGGGCCGACGAACTGGATCGCGTGCTGGGTGGCCGGGAATTCCTGGGTCATGTCCTCTTCCTTGGTTGTGAGCTCGACGAGCTCGATCAGCTGAGCATGTTCTGGCCGCCGGTCACTGGCACGGCCTGGCCGGTCTCGTAGGCCTGGTCGACGATGTAGTACACGGCCTTGGCGAGGTCTGCGGGCAGGCAGCCGCGGCGCATCGGCACCTTCGACTCGTAGAAGCTGCGCACCTCGGCCACCGTGGTGGCGCCAGGCACCTTGCCTGCACGCAGGTACTGCACGAACAGCCCGCGTTCCGGATCGGTCCACAGGGGCCCGTCGAGGTAGTTGCCGGGGCAGATCGCGTTCACCTTGATGCCGTACTCGATCAGTTCGAGGGCGAAGGACTGGGTGAGCCCGATGCCGCCGAACTTG
>CAYQXH010000284.1:0-1707 GCA_964421325.1 uncultured Propionibacteriaceae bacterium | reverse complement strand
GCCATCGACTACTCGACCGGCGCGATCAAGGCGCTGGTCAGCTTCCCCAGCTACGACCCGAACGACCTGGCCACCCACGACCTGGCGGCTTCGACGAAGGCGTGGGACCGGCTCAACGCCGACCCGGACAAGCCGATGGCCAACCGGGCGACCCGCGAGATCTACCCGCCCGGTTCCACGTTCAAGCTGGTGACGGCGTCCGCTGCACTCGATGCCGGGATGAGCCCGGACTCGATCGTCGACGCCTCGGCGTACAAGCTGCCCGGGTCGACCCGCGTGATCAGCGGCAACTGCGGCGGCTCCAAGATCACGCTCAGCCGCGCCCTGCAGGTCTCCTGCAACCCGGCCTTCGCCCGGCTCGGCGTCAAGCTCGGCGACGAGGCCCTGCGCACCCAGGCGCAGAAGTTCGGGTTCGGAACCAGGTTCCTCGACGACATCGGCTCCGCCGCGAGCCGCTTCCCGGAGGAGATCGACCAGGCCCAGACCGCGATGAGCGCCATCGGCGAGTTCGAGGTGGCCGCCAGCCCGCTGCAGATGGCCATCGTCTCCGCTGCTGCAGCCAACGGCGGGATCGTCATGGACCCCTACATCGTCGACCGGGTCCTCGACAGTGACCTGCGAGTGATCAGCCAGACCCGGCCACAGCAGCAGTCGGTAGCGTTGAGTTCGGAGAATGCGGCAGCGCTGCGGCAGATGATGGTCTCCGTGGTCGAGCAGGGCACCGGGTACCGCGCCCGGATCCAGGGGGTCACCGTCGGCGGGAAGACCGGGACGGCGCACTCGGACAACGAGCGGCGCCCCTACGCTTGGTTCACCGCCTGGTCGGCGGACCCCGAGGTGGCCGTCTGCGTCTTCATCGAGGACGCCGAGATCCCGGCAACGGACATCGCCGGCGGCAGCCTCGCTGCCCCGATCGCCAAGGCAGTGATCGAGGCCCTGCGATGACCCGCCTAACGGGTTTCGCGCCCGGTCGGCCACAATGGGCACGTTGGGCTGCTGCCACAGTTCTCCGGGCGAGCGTGCGGAAAGGAAACTGCGGATGACCGAAGAGCCGAGGCTTCTCGGGGGTCGTTACCAGCTGGGCCCGGTGCTCGGTCGTGGTGGCATGGCGGAAGTGCGCCGGGCACGGGACCTGCGCCTTGGTCGCGATGTCGCGATCAAGCAGCTGCGCGTCGACCTCGCCTCCGACCCGACCTTCCAGGCCCGCTTCCGCAGGGAGGCCCAGGCCTCGGCCGGGCTGAACCACCCCAACATCGTCGCCGTCTACGACACCGGCGAGGAGACCGACCCCAACTCCTCGGTGCAGGTGCCGTACATCGTGATGGAGCTCGTCGAGGGCCACACCCTGCGCGAGCTCCTGCGCACCGGCCGCCAGATCATGCCGGCAAAGGCCCTCGAGTTCGCCCAGGGTGTGCTCGACGCCCTCGGCTACAGCCACAAGGCCGGCATCGTCCACCGCGACATCAAGCCGGCCAACGTGATGCTGACCACGGGCGGCACCGTGAAGGTGATGGACTTCGGCATCGCCCGCGCCGTTGCCGACACTTCGGCGACGATGACCCAGACCGCCGCAGTGATCGGCACGGCCCAATACCTCTCCCCGGAGCAGGCGAGGGGCGAGACCGTCGACTCCCGCAGCGACATCTACTCCGCCGGCTGCCTGCTCTACGAGCTGCTGGTCGGTCGGCCCCCGTTCCAGGGCGACTC
>CAYQXH010000283.1:0-1723 GCA_964421325.1 uncultured Propionibacteriaceae bacterium | reverse complement strand
GGCCAGGCCATCAGCCACCTCGGCGACCAGTTCCACCTGGTCGCGCTGCCGTGGCTGGTGCTGGCCGTCACCCACGACCCCCTCCAGCTCGGCCTGGTGCTCGCAGCAGCCGGGATCCCGCGCGCCGTCCTCATGCTCGCCGGCGGCGCGATCGCCGACCGGGTCTCACCCCGGGCGGTGATGCTGGCCTCCGACCTCGCCCGCTTCCTGATCGCCGGAGCCCTCGCCGCCGAGATCCTCACCGGTCGGGTCGAGCTCTGGATGATCTACGGCCTGGCGATCTCCTTCGGCGCCGTCTCGGGCTTCTTCCTGCCGGCGGCCGAGGCGACCCTGCCCCGGATCGTGGGTCGCGACCACCTCGAGGGTGGCAACTCGCTGATGATGATCGCCGACCAGGTGGCCCAGTTCGTCGGTCCCGCCGTGGCCGGCACCCTGGTCGCCGTGCTCTCCGGAGCCGCCGGTTCCGCCTCCGCCCAGCTCTACGGCATCGGGGTTGCCTTCGCCATCGACGCCGCGACTTTCGCCATCTCTGCCGTCAGCCTCCTGCTGATGCGTCCGGTCCCCGGCTTCGGTTCGGAGAACCACCCCTTGCGGGACGTCGCGGACGGTGTCCGCTACGTCGCCGGGAACACCACGATCCGGGTCATGGTGATCATCATTGCCCTTGCCAACTTCCTGCTGACCGGACCCTTGTTCGTCGGGATCCCGGTCCTGGCCTCGCAGCGGCTACCCGAGGGCGCGGCGGCGTTCGGCATGATCATCTCCGCCTACGCCCTCGGCAACCTCGGCGGGATGGGCATCGCAGGCGGCACCAGACGTCCGGATCCGAAGGTCCTCGGGTGGGTCGGCACCGGGATCTTTCCGCTGTTCGCCATCATCTACGCCGGGCTCGGCCTGGTGACGGCGACCTGGATGGCAGTCGTCCTGATGGTTGTCGCCGGTGTCGCCAACGGCTACCTGGCGATCATCGTGATCTCTTCGCTGCAGCGGATGGCGCCCAGCAACCTCGTCGGTCGCGTGATGTCCCTGCTGATGCTGTCGATGTACGGCCTCGGCCCGATCTCCCAGGCCATCTCCGGAGCCATCCTGCAGATCTCCCTACCCGGCCTCTTCGCCGCTGCAGCTGCCGGTCTTGCGGTCCCGGCAGTGATCGCCTACCGGAACCGCTCGATCTGGGACTTCACCGCGGCCGAGCCGGCCCAGCCCGGAACCGGGGCCCTGCTCGCCACCTCCTGAGGCCTCTCCCCTCGGGTCCGGCACAAAACGGGGACGGTTCCATTTCCGTTCAAACTGCAGTCGTGCAGTCTGAACGGAAATGGAACCGTCCCCGCTTCTTCCGCCTCCTTGTGCTGCCGGTTCAGCAGCCGAGCAGGCGGGACGCCAGGTAGGACTGCACCTGGTCGATGGCCACCCGCTCCTGGCTCATCGAGTCCCGCTCCCGAATGGTCACCGCGTCGTCCTCGAGGGTGTCGAAGTCGACCGTGATGCAGTACGGGGTCCCGATCTCGTCCTGGCGGCGGTAGCGACGCCCGATCGCCTGGGCGTCGTCGAACTCGACGTTCCAGACCTTGCGCAGCTGGGCCGCCAGGTCACGCGCCTTCGGCGACAGGTCGGCGTTGCGGGACAGCGGAAGGACGGCAGCCTTCACCGGCGAGAGCCGGTAGTCCAGCTTCAGCACCGTCCGGGTGTCCACCCCGCCCTTGGCGTTCGGGGCCTCGTCCTC
>CAYQXH010000282.1:0-1758 GCA_964421325.1 uncultured Propionibacteriaceae bacterium | reverse complement strand
GGTCCGGTGGGACCCGAACGGGGTCCGGTGGGACCCGAACGGGGTCCGGTGGGACCCGAACGGGGTCCGGTGGGACTGCGGCGGCACGCCGCCGTCCAGCCATCGGCTTCGCCGGGTGGGCCGTAGGGTGACCGGGTGCGGTACGAGAAGGACGTCCTGAGGCCCGGCTGGCAGCGGGCGGGCAAGCCGGTGACGGTGGAGACGCCGGTCAGTGTCGGGATGGTCGTCGAGGACCCCAGCTCCGGCTTCTGCGGCGCCGTCGTGCGCTGGGAGAACGGCCTGGTCGTGCTCGAGGACCGCTCCGGGGCCCGCCGCAGCTTTCCCTTCGGTCCGGGCTTCTGGCTGGACGGCAAGCCGGTCAGCCTCGTCCAGCCCCGACCTGCGCCGCGGTCCGCGCCGACGCACACCGCCTCCGGCTCGCGGATCGGAGCCGTTCAGCCGGCAAGGGTTGCGGCCGCGTCCCGGATCTATGTCGAGGGTCGCCACGACGCCGAGCTTGTGGAGAAGATCTGGGGCGACGACCTGCGCCACGTCGGGGTCGTCGTCGAGTACCTCGGCGGTATCGACGACCTGCCGGCGATCGTCGCCGAGTTCGGGCCGGGCCAGGGACGCCGGCTGGGCGTACTGGTCGACCACCTGGTGGCCGGCAGCAAGGAGACCCGGATCGTCACCGGCCTCGACTCCGACCACGTTCTGGTCACCGGTCACCCCTTCATCGACATCTGGCAGGCGGTGAAGCCCGAGCGGGTCGGCCTGGAGCGCTGGCCCGAGATCCCGCGCGGGACCGACTGGAAGCACGGGATCAGTGCTGCGCTCGGCCGTCCCGCACGTAGCCAGGCAGACATCGCCGGCACCTGGCGGTTGATTCTCGGCCGGGTCAGGGACTGGCACGACCTGGATCCGGCCCTGCCGAGGGAGCTGGAACGCCTGATCGACTTCGTCACCGGCGGCTGATCCGGATCGACTGCAGAACGGACGACGTCCGGCGGCGCTCCGGCGGGTGGATACCCTGTCCAGCAATCCCCAGTACCGGCGACTCAGGAGCTCCGAAGTGCAGACCGACCAGGTATCGGACCTCCTCGCGGAAGTTGCCGAACGGCTGATCCTGCCCCGCTTCGGCGCGCTGGAATCGGCCGACATCCAGGAGAAGAAGCCCGGCGACCTGGTCACGGTCGCCGACCGGGAGGCCGAGATCGAGCTCGCCCGGGTGCTCCGGGGGGCCGAACCCGGTGTGCTGGTGGTCGGCGAGGAGGGGGTCTTCACCGACCCGGCCAGCCTTGAGCTGCTCGCCGGCGCGAGGCACGCCTGGGTGATCGACCCGATCGACGGCACCCGCAACTTCGCTCGTGGCCGCCCGGACTTCGCCGTGATGCTGGCCGAGGTCCGCAACGGCGAGACCGTCCGGGGTTGGATCTGGCAACCGATCCACCGGCGGCTCTACGTCGTCGAACGGGGCGCCGGCGTCACCTGTAACGGCGCGGCGGTTCCCCCGCCCGCTCCCAGCCCCCGCCCCGTGCCGCTCGGGGCCAGCTACCTGCCGGTGCCCGGGGAGGAGTGCGCCGACGTGAAGCTGATCCGCTCCTGGGGATCGTGCGGGGTGGACTACCCCAAGCTGATCGAGGGCGAGGTCGACTTCCTCTGCTACCGCTCGATGTTCCCCTGGGACCACCTCGCCGGTGGCCTGATGGTGACCGAGCTGGGTGGCCGCATCTCCACCGACGCCGGCGCGGACTACCACGCCGGAGTGATCGGACGCCG
>CAYQXH010000281.1:0-1781 GCA_964421325.1 uncultured Propionibacteriaceae bacterium | reverse complement strand
AGGAGCCGATGGCGAAAGCCGCCTCCAGGTCGTGGGTGGAGTAGGCGCGGAACGCGATGTGCGTCTCCGTGCCCTCCACCCCGGGCACCTTGTTCAACTGTTCGGTGACAGTGGTGGCGACTTCGTCGATCGTGCGCACCCGGACCATTGCGATCAGGTCGACCGAGCCGGTCACCGAGTAGACCTCCGACACCCCGGACAGGTCGGCGATCGCCTGTGCAACCTCGGGGATTCGGGCCACGTCGGCCTTGACGAACACAATCGCGGTGATCATGCGCCGATCCTAATCTGCGCGGACGCCCCCGGACCGATGCCGAGCGGCCAACTCCAGTCACCGTCGATCTCGATCAGCCGGACGCCGGGGCGCTCGAGCCAGTCGGCGATCCGTTCGGTCTCCTCCACGATCGCCGCCGGCGCCGGACCTAGCGGTCGCGCCACCCACTCCGCCGTCGTGACGGCGTCCCTCGCCACCTGCTGCGGCACCTCTCCCGGCCGGGCGAGGGCTGCCGCGGCGAGCCGACCGTGCCGGATCACGTGGATCTCCCAACCCGGCTCGGCGCGGTAGGCGGCGACGATCTGCGGGCAGCCGGCCAGGCTGGCCAGCCGGTGGTGCCGAAGCGCCGCCCTGGTGAAACTCTCCAGCCGGTCGGTGATCACGGCCGCGTCCTCGAAGCGCTCGGCCAGCACGAGCTGGTTCAGCCGGGGCTCGGCGGCCCGCAGCACCGGACGGACGTCAAGCTGAAGGCTGGCCCGCACCCGATCGGTCAGTTCGGCGTACTCGGCCGTCGTAACGGCCAGCTCGCACGGTGCGCAGCACCTGCCCATGCCGCTGAGCGCGCAGGCCGAGGTGGCCCGCCGGGGCGAGAGCCGGCTGGTGCACTGCCGGATCGGGAAGGCGTCGTAGAGCGCCATCATCGTCTGCTCGGCAGCTGCCCGCCGCCGGAACGGGCCGAAGTAGGACGCCGCGTCCGCAGCGATCGTCCGGACGATCGACAGCCGGGGGAACGGCTCGGTGGTGAGCTTCAGCCAGACCTGTCGCTCGGGGAACTTCGACCTGCGGTTGTAGCGGGGCGAGTGGGCTGCGATCAGCCGCAGCTCCAGCACGTCGGCCTCCAGCGGGGTGCGGCAGACGGTGGCCTCGACCCCGGTCGCGATCCGGACCATTTCGTCGATGCGGGGCCGCGTCTCTGCAGCCGTGAAGTAGCTGGCCACACGCTTGCGCAGGTTCCGGCTCTTGCCGACGTAGAGCACCTGGCGGCGGTTGCGCCCGTCCGGCCCGGCGAGGTCGGCGACGAACTGGTAGATCCCGGGCGCGGCCGGCAGGTCCTTGGCCAGGCCCCGCTTGGCCCGGCGCTCCGGGGAGACCCTCCGGGTGAACTCGAACAGGTCCTCCAGCGTGCCGGCGCCGAGGTTCCCGATGCGTTCCAGCAAACCGTGGAGGACGTCGACGGTGGCCCTGGCGTCGGCCAGCGCCCGGTGGTTCGGGGTGGTGGCCGCCCGGAAGTGGGCCGCGAGGGTTGCCAGCTTGACGTTCGGCACCTCGTCGCGCAGCAGCACCTGCCGGGCCAGGGCGACCGTGTCGATCACCTCGGGGTTGGGCCACGGGTAGCCGTGGGTGGCGCAGGCCCGCTTCAGGAACCCGGTGTCGAAGCCGGCGTTGTGCGCGACCAGCACGGTGCCCGCCGAGAACTCGAGGAAGCTCGGCAGGACCTCCGCCAGCCCCGGTGCGCCGGCCACCATCAGGTCGGTGATACCGGTGAGCACGGCGACCAGCGCCGGGA
>CAYQXH010000280.1:0-1790 GCA_964421325.1 uncultured Propionibacteriaceae bacterium | reverse complement strand
CAGAGCCCGGTGATGTGGCATGCCGGCACCGACATGCTGCGCAGCAAGAGCCTCGACCGGAACTCCTACAACTCGGGCGACTGGTTCAACTACCTCGACTTCACCATGGTCGACAACGGCTTCGCTGCCGGGCTCCCACCGGAGCGCGACAACGGCGGGAAGTGGCACGTGCTGGCACCGCTGCTGGCCGACCCGCGCCTGAAGCCGACCCCGGCCGACATCCGGACCGCCCACGCCCAGGCGCTCGACCTGTTGCGGCTGCGCGCCTCCACCCGGCTCTTCCGGCTCGGCAGCGCCGACCTGGTGAAGGCGAAGGTGACGTTCCCGGTGTCCAACACCTGGCACCAGGTGCCAGGGGTGATCGCGATGGGCATCGATGACAGTACTGATCCGGTCGACGAGCGTTGGTCCGGGGTGCTGGCTGTGTTCAACACCACCCCCTGGCTGGTCCGGCAGGGGTTCGGCGGCGACGTCGGCGACTTCGTGCTGCACCCGGTCCAGGCCGAGGGCGCCGATCCGGTCGTCCGCCTGTGCGAGGTCGGGTTCGACTGGATCACCGTCCCCGCCCGGACGGCCGCGGTGTTCGTCCGTCCGCGCTCCTGAGCGACAGACCCCGCCCAGCCGAACGAAAAGGGGAAGCCGAACGAAAAGGGGACAGTCCCCTTTCATGTCGGAGCAGCGGGCAGCCGAACCAGGAGTGAACCGAAAGGGGACTGTCCCCTTCCGGTTCGCCCTGACAGGTTCAGATGAAGATGATCTGCGCGCCCTCGGAGATCTCCATGAAGTCGCTTGCGCTGATCACTGCCTCCACGCCCTCGTAGAGGTCGGCCTCGTTCAACTGCATCATGTCGAACGACATCCGGCAGGCCCACAGGTGGCCGCCCATCTCGGTGATCTGTTCCAGCATCTCCGGGACCGTCGGCACCTCGAGGTCCGCGATCTGCTTGCGCATCATCTTCGTCGCCATCCCGGTCATCCCGGGGATGGCTCCCATCAGCGCCGGGATGGGCATCCTCGGTGCCTGGTTGAGGTGCATGGCCGTGTTGCCGAGCATGGTGAACTTCAGGTTGTCCATGCGCGAGGTGGTGATCATGTCCAGGCCCCAGAAGGTGAAGAACATGTGGGTCTCGATGCCCTCGCCCAGCGCCGCCGCGCCGAGGATCAGCCCCGGGTAGGCCATGTCGAGATTGCCCTTGGAACAGATGAGGACCAGCTTGCGGCCACCCGGTGAGGTCGCGGGCTCGTCGAAGGTCGGGACGATCATGGTGTCGGTCATATCAGTCTCCATCCGGCCTAGACACAGCCCTTGGGCTTAGGCAGCCCGGCGATGTAGGCCATCTTCTTGGCGGGCTTGCCCGGGAACAGCTCGAACAACTCCTTGATTGCGAACCCGCCGATCGTGCTGGCCCGGCGCAGGGTCGCCGTCTCCCCGCGGGCGGGGTAGTCGGCGCGCAGGAACCGGATCGGCGCCCAATGGGCCTCGGTCATCTCGATGCCGATCAGCTTCGCCAGTTCGGCGCCCAGCTTCTCGTCCCACTGGTCGTAGGAACTGAGGAATCCTTCGTCGTTCACATCGATCGGACGACCGGCGATCATCGTGGTAGGCATGTTTCTCCTTGTGATTCAGAACTTCGGGACGATCGGCGCAGGCAGTACTGCCGACGCCTCGGCTGGGGAATCCACCCCTGGTCGGTCGGCGTAGGTGCTCGCCGGCCTGGTTCCGGCCGGCGCAGGCGCAGGCCCGGTCCGGTCCGGGACGGGTCGGGGGCTCGCTGCCGGCCTGGCCGCCG
>CAYQXH010000279.1:0-1792 GCA_964421325.1 uncultured Propionibacteriaceae bacterium | reverse complement strand
CGCTAGCCCGGTGTTCCGCACATTGAGTGGTGTGAACGTCTGGTTGTCATGACGGTGTCCTCGCGGTCAGTGCAGGCGTGCGGTGGGATCGACGTCGAGCAGGTGCAGCAGTCGCATCTGCACGTCGTTGGGTCGTGGCACGACTGGTGGTGCGCCGCGGCTGGCGGGGATGAGCCGCATCGAGGCGAGGGCGGCGAAGATCGTGCGGGCGGTTGGGCGGGCCGGCCGGTTCTCTGGGTAGAGGCCGCGCATGGTGCGCTCGGGGGCGATTGCGTTGCGCACGTGGCGTTCGATGAGACTGAAGATCAGCAGCGCCAGGCAGATGACGGTGATGAGCGCGGCGATGCGCCGGTTGTTCTTCAAGAACATCGGGGCGACAGCCAGCGGTCCTTTGAAGTCTCCGTAGCGGCGCTCGACGACTTCTTGGCCCTTGTAGCGGCGCAGTACCTCGGCGGCGTCGGCGTCGCCGGTGTCGAGGTTGGTGAGCAGCGCGTACCAGCCGTCGGTGGCGGCTTCGGCGTCAAGCGCGGCTTGGTCGTAGTGCCATTCGAGGGTGGGCTTGCCGCGTGCGTCGGTGCCGATCGTGGCGCGCAAGTAGTCGGTCACCCGGCGGTCTCGGCCGATCTGGGCGACACGGGCGTCGACGGCGACGGCGTCGGGGTAGTGGCGGCTGCCCAGACCCCGCTCGAGGCGGCCGAGGTCGCCGCCGGCCCGGTCGAGTTTCTTGGCCCGGGCGTGCACGGCGGCACCGGCCCGAGTCGAGGACCACACGAAGACGCGTCGCAACGTGAGCTCGACGTCGGCCTTGCGTTTGGCGGCCACCACCATCGTGTCCTCGCGGACGTGGTATCGGCCCCGCCCGGCGGCAGGCTTGTCGGCGTCACGGTCGGCGACGTAGTCGACCTCGACGGTGTCGTCGATTCGTTGGGTGGCGAGGGTGCCGGCGTCGACCCAGTGCTTGGACGCGGGGGCGACGAAGGTCACGTCGGCATCGAAGAAGGCGCGAAGGTTGGTGTCGCTGATCAGCTTCGAGTCCCCGACCAGCAGGAACCGGCGTTGGCCGGCCATCGCTCGCAGCGACTCCATTGCTCCCACCACCTGGTTGACCTCGCCGGCTCCACCGTCGAAGGCCCGGTGCAGCACCGGGACCCCGCCGTCGCCGGTCACCGCCAGCCCGGTCTGGATCTGCTTGAGATCAGGCCGACGATCCTTCGGTTTGCCGTAACGGGGTTGCACGTGATCGTCGTCGATCACGTCGTAGGCGCCGTGCAACGAGATCGAGGTCATGTCCCAATGCAGACGGGACACGTCCAGACCGAACGCGGCGATAGCCCGGGCGCCGACCGTGCCGACGATGGCGTCGAGCTGCGATGCGATCGCGTCGAGGGCCCGTCCGACACGATCATCGTTGAGCACCTCGGCGGCAACACCGAACACCTCGGGCACCGCCCACGATCGGGCCCAGTCCTCGACCCGCAGCAGCGGTGTCGGCGACGTGAGCCGGTTCGCCACCAGCGCTTCGATCACCTCGCCATGCGTCGCGATCGCAACGTCACGCACCGGGCACAGCTCATCGATCGTGGCCGCGATCCCAAGCCGCCGGCAGTACGCAGCCACGACCGGCAGCGACCCGAGGGCCTTCTCCACGCTCGGCGGACCAAAATCCCATCGTTGTCGTTTCGCCACGCGACTTCTTTCGCGCGCACCCCACCAAGTTCCTGCTCGGCGATCAGCATTTCTCGCCCCACCGCCTCACGTCCACCCGCGCCCATGTGCGGAAGACGGGGCTAGC
>CAYQXH010000278.1:0-1796 GCA_964421325.1 uncultured Propionibacteriaceae bacterium | reverse complement strand
CTTCGGCCGACTTCGGCTCACCGAGCCTAGGCTAGTGCCCCGTGACCGCATTCACCTTCGCCACTGCAGGCCGGATCGCCTTCGGGCCGGGTCGTAGCGCAGAACTCGCCGCAGCCGTAGCAGCGCTCGGCTCCCGTCCCCTGGTGTGCACCGGATCGGACCCGGCCCGCCACGCCGGGCTGATCGCCACCATCGGGAACGCCGCCACCTTCGCCGTGCACGGCGAGCCGACCCTTGACGTCGTCCGCGCCGGCGCGGAGGCCGCGAGGGCCCATGGCGCCGATGTCGTGGTCGGGCTGGGCGGCGGGGCGGTGCTGGACGCAGCCAAGATCATCGCGGCCCTCGCCACCAACGGCGGCGACCCGCTGGACTACGCGGAGGTGATCGGCCGCGGGCTGCCGTTGGCGGTCCGCTCGCTGCCGGTCGTGGCGGTGCCGACCACGGCCGGGACCGGTTCCGAGGTGACGGCCAACGGCGTGGTCACCTCCACCGAGCACCGGGTGAAGGTGAGCCTGAGGTCGGCATCGATGCTGCCGGCCGTTGCGATCGTCGACCCCGAACTGACGATCGCCTGCCCGCCGGCGGTCACGGCCCATGCCGGCCTGGACGCGTTGGTGCAGTGCATCGAGCCGTTCGTCTCCCCGTTCGCCAACCCCCTGACCGACGGTTTCTGCCGGGAAGGGATCCGGCGGGCCGCCTCCGGCCTGCGGCGGGCGTACGCCGAACCCGGCGACATCGAGGCCCGCAGCGACGTCAGCCTCTGCGCGCTGCTCTCCGGCCTCGCGCTGGCCAACGGCAAGCTCGGCGCCGCCCACGGTCTCGCCGGTCCGTTGGGCGGGCAGATCGGCGCGCCGCACGGCGCGATCACCGCAGCGGTGATGGTCGCGGTCAGCGAGCACAACCTCGCGCACGCCGGCCAGGTGGCGCTGGCCCGCTACGCGGAGGTCGGGGAGCTGCTCACCGGACGCAGCGATCCACGCGCTTTCCTCGACTGGTGGGCGCAGGCCGCTGCCGAGCTGGGCGTGCCCGGGCTCGCGTCCCTCGGCCTCCAGGCCGCCGACATCGAGCCGGTGGCCGAGGCGGCGTCCAGGGCATCCAGCACCAAGGGCAACCCGGTACCGATGACCACCGCAGACCTGGCTGGCATCCTGCGGCGGTCGCTGTGACTAACCTGATCGCCAGGAGGCCCAGATGACCGGAACCGAGCAACCAGCAACCCTGCGCTCGCCACTGCACGACCGACACGCAGCCCTAGGCGCCAAGTTCTCCGAGTTCGGCGGCTGGCTGATGCCGCTGCAGTACTCGGGGGTCGTCGCAGAGCACCGCGCGGTGCGCTCTGCTGTCGGCATCTTCGACGTCAGCCACCTCGGCAAGCTCCGGATAGTCGGGGACGGGGCAGCCGAGTTCGTCAACCGGTGCATCACCAACGACCTGAACCGGATCGCTCCCGGGCAGGCGCAGTACACGCTGCTGTGCAACGAGGCCGGCGGGGTCGTCGACGACCTGATCAGCTACCTGATCTCACCGGAGGAGGTGTTCCTGATCCCCAACGCCTCGAACACCACGAAGGTCGGCGAACTGCTGGCGGCAGCGGCGCCGGCCGGCATCACCGTGGTCAACGAACATCGCGACCACGCAGTGCTCGCCGTGCAGGGCACGAACTCCGACGAGGTGCTCGAAGCCCTCGGTCTGCCGGCGGCGATGGAGTACCTCAGCTTCACCAAGGCCGGCTGGCGTGGGATCGACCTGATCGTCTGCCGCACCGGCTACACCGGGGAGAAGGGCTACGAGCTGGT
>CAYQXH010000277.1:0-1815 GCA_964421325.1 uncultured Propionibacteriaceae bacterium | reverse complement strand
CTAGGCCTCGCTGCGGCGACCAAGCAGGAGTCGCGCCCATGACATGGCAGCCATGGTGGCACACCCCGGCGCGATCGCCAACCCCGTGCCCGGGTTCTGGTCATCCGGAACTCCGGCGGCGGTTACGCGCCGACCGGGTGCGGGTACCCGGACTTGGGAGTCAAGGAACGGAGGAGACATGCCGAAGACGACCAGGACCGGAAAGGTCCGCGAGGACGAACTGCCCGCCACCCTGAAGCGATCGGACGACCTGGCGAAGCGGACGTTCGCGAAGGCCCATGATGCCGCAGCCGACACCTACGGCGACGGGGAGCGAGCGCACCGGGTGGCCTTCAGCGCCCTCAAGCACACCCACGAGAAGGTGGGCGACCACTGGGAACCCAAGGATGAGAACGGACCATCGGACGCGCAGGCTGCCGGCGGTCACGACACCGACCGGCCCACCGCCGGTGGCGTGGACGCGAACGCTTCCAGGCAGCACCTCTACGAGTTGGCGACCAGGCTGGAGGTCAGGGGCCGGTCGAGGATGACCAAGGACGAGCTGGTGGAAGCGCTGCAGAAGGCCAACGACCGGGCCTCGGCGAGGGCGCTGAAGGAAGACGCCTCCTGAGCCGGCCAGGCGATCGCCGACCTTGACGAAGGGGTCGTCCTGGCCAGCCCGCGTCGGGCTCGGCCGGCGGTGGTGATCAGAAACCCAGGCGGTTCAGCAGCTTCGGGTCGCGCTGCCAGTCCTTGAGCACCTTCACCCGCAGGTCGAGGTGCACCGGCATGCCGACCAGCTCGGTGATCTGCTTGCGGGCTGCCGTGCCGACCTCCTTCAGCCGCTGGCCCTGGTGGCCGATCACGATCCCCTTCTGCGAGTCGCGCTCGACGACCATCGAGGCGAAGATCTCCAGCAGCGGGTGGTTCTCGTCCCGGCCGGGCCGCTGGCCCATCTCCTCGACAACCACCATCAGCGAGTGCGGCAACTCGTCCCGCACGCCCTCGAGGGCGGCCTCGCGGATCAGTTCCGCGATCATCGTCTCGGTCGGCTCGTCGGTTATCTCGCCCTCGGTGTAGAAGCGCGGGCCCATCGGCAGCAGCTTGATCAGTTCTTCCGTGACCACGTCGACCTGGTCGTCGGTGACGGCCGAGACCGGGATGATGCTGGCCCAGCGGATCCCGAGCTCCTCCTCGAGGGAGGCGATCTTCAGCAGGTGCTCGGCCATCCGGGACGGGCTGACCAGGTCGGACTTGGTGGCCAGGGCCACCAGCTTCGGCCGCCGCGGCAGCTTCGCGATCTCGCCGACCAGGTAGGTGTCGCCCGGGCCGATCCGCTCGTTCGCCGGCAGGCAGACGCCGACTACGTCCACCTCGCCCCAGGTCTCCCTGACCAGGTCGTTGAGCCGCTCCCCCAGCAGGGTCCGCGGCTTGTGCAGGCCGGGGGTGTCGATCACGACCAGCTGCGCGTCCGGCCGGTTCACGATCCCGCGCACGGCGTGCCGCGTGGTCTGCGGCTTCGAAGAGGCGATCACGATCTTGGTCCCGACCAGCGCATTGGTGAGGGTCGACTTCCCGGCGTTGGGCCGGCCGACGAAGCAGGCGAAGCCTGACTTGATGGTGGGTTCGCTCATGTCGCTCGTACCGCCGATTCCTGGGCAAGTTTGGCCGCGGCCTCAGCGGCGGGGTCTTCGTCTTCCGGCACCGGGGACGCCAGTACGGTCTGAATCGTGTGCCGGCGGTCGCTGCCCCGTTCGGCCACCAGTTCGATGCCCTCCCATTGCACCACCGATCCGGGGATCGGGACCTTGTTGAGCTCCTTCGCCATCAGCCCGA
>CAYQXH010000276.1:0-1822 GCA_964421325.1 uncultured Propionibacteriaceae bacterium | reverse complement strand
GAAGGTCATGATGTTGTCGGCCATGGTGAGCGCGTCGGCGTAGCGCAGGTCGATCTCCTGCTGGCCCGGGCCGCCCTCGTGGTGGCTGAACTCCACCGAGATGCCCATCTGCTCCAGCAGGGTGATCGCCTGGCGCCGGAAGTCCGCACCGGGGCTGGTGGTGGTGTGATCGAAGTAGCCGGACTGGTCGGCCGGGATCGGCGGCTGGCCGGGCACGATCGGCTGCTTGAACAGGTAGAACTCGATCTCGGGGTGGGTGTAGTACGTGAAGCCCATCTCGGAGGCCTTCTTCAGCGTCCGCTTCAGCACGTACCGGGGATCGGCGAACGACGGGGCACCGTCGGGCAGCCGGATGTCGCAGAACATCCGCGCCGTGCCCTGGGTCGCGCCGCGCCACGGGAGCAGCTGGAAGGTGGACGGGTCGGGGTGGGCGACCATGTCGGACTCGTAGACGCGGGCGAAGCCCTGGATGGCCGAGCCGTCGAAGCCGATGCCCTCGCTGAAGGCGCCCTCGAGTTCTGCAGGTGCGATCGCCACCGACTTCAGGAAACCGAGGACGTCGGTGAACCAGAGCCGGACGAAGCGGACGTCCCGCTCCTCCATGGTGCGGAGCACGAACTCGGTCTGCTTATCCATGCTGCCCAGTCTGCCGCTGGAATTGTTTCAGCCCGGTTACATCACCAGTCGGACACGCTTAGTAACCTGACGCCATGGCTCCAACATTCAATGCCATCGGCATCGTGGTCACCGAGATGGCCCGCTCGCTGGCCTTCTACCGGCTGCTGGGGCTGGCCATTCCGGCCAGCGACGACGCCGAGGGCCACGTCGAGTGGGAGGGCCCCGGGGGCCTGCGGATCATGTTCGACAGCACCAGCGTCGTGCACAGCTACGACCCGGACTGGCAGCCGCCGGTCGGCGGCCCGGCGATGAGCCTCGCCTTCGACTGCGGCACCCCGGCGGAGGTCGACCAGCTGGTCGCCGAGATCGCCCAGGCCGGCTTCACCGTGCACCGGGAGCCCTGGGACGCGTTCTGGGGGCAGCGCTACGCCACCGTGCTCGACCCGGACGGGAACCGGATCGACCTGTTCGCCTGGACCTGAGCCGGTGCCACCGGCCGCGGCGGTCGAGGCCGGCCGCCAGGAGGTGGCCGGGGCGCGCGCTCCCGGCTGGCTGGGCTGGCTGCTCGCCTGGCTGACCTTCTGGCCGCTCGCCCTGTTGCGCGCCGGGCAGTTGAGCGAGTCCGACACCTTCTGGCAGATCCGCGCCGGGCAACTCATCCTCGCCGCCGGCGCCGTCCCCCGGGTGGACACGCTGTCGTGGACGGCGTCCGGGGAGCCGTGGACCATGAACTCGTGGGCCTTCAACGTGCTGCTGTCGTTCGCCCACCAGGTCGGTGGGCTGCCGGCCGTCGCCCTGTCCGGTGCGCTGCTGGCGGCCCTCGCGATCGGCGCGGTGCTGGTGCTGTCCGCCCGGCTCGGCGCCTCGCCGGTGATCAGCGCCGTCGTGGTGGCACTTGCCTGTGCACCCCTGATCGGCTGGCTCTCCGTCCGGCCCCAACTGGTGGACTACATCGCCGTCCCGGTCCTGGTGCTGGTGCTGCGCCGGATCGCCGGATCGGCCCGCCCGCTGCCCTGGGTGGCCGGCGCCGCCGCCCTTACCGTTGCCTGGGTGAACCTGCACGCCGCCGGCCTGCTCGGCGCCGCGATGGCCGCAGCCGCCGGGCTGGCGCTCCTGGTACCCGCCGGGTCCCGGCGGCGCGGCGCACTGCTGCTCGGCACGGCTGCCCTGATGACCGCAGCCACCCTCGCCACCCCCTACGGCC
>CAYQXH010000275.1:0-1851 GCA_964421325.1 uncultured Propionibacteriaceae bacterium | reverse complement strand
GGCCCTCGTGACCCACCCGGTTCATGCCGTCGTTCCAGTCGCCCGACCCGATGAGCGGCAGACCGTGGGCGCCGACCGCGAGGCTCCGGTCGATGGCCGCCGCACAGTGGGCGAACAGCGAAGCCGCGTCCGGTGAGAGCCCCGGCTGGAAGTAGGCGTCCGCCTGCTCTGGCCGCAGGGTCGGTCCGTCGAGATAAGGGACCGTCTCGTCGAGGATCCCCGTGTCGCCCGTGACCACCAGGTAGCGATCGACGGCGTACGGCAGCCAGAGGCGATCGTCCGAGATCCTGGTCCGGACACCCCGACCCGACGGCGGATGCCACCAGTGCTGGACATCTCCCTCTGGGAACTGGTGGGCCGCCGCCCTCAGCAGATGCTCGCGCGCCACGTCGCGTTTCGCGGTCACCAGGGCAACGACGTCCTGGAGCTGATCGCGGAACCCGTAGGCGCCGCCGGCCTGGTAGAACGCGGTGCGCGCCCACAGCCGGCACGCTAACGTCTGATAGATGAGCCAGCAGTTGAGCATGATGTCCATCGAGCGGTCGGGCGTCCGGACCTGGATCGTCCCCTGCAAGTCGTCCCAGTAGCTCGCCACGCCGCGCAGCAACGCCTCGTGGTCGGCTGTCCGCCCCCGTTGGATGAGGTCGGCCGCGCCCGCGGCCCCCTCCGCCTCGCCGAGCAGAACGAGGACCCGGGTCTGCGCTCCGCCAGCGAGCTCGAAGCTGGTCTGCAGTGCGGCGCACGGGTCGAGGCCGGCACCGGCGGCTCCCTGCAGCCGGGACCCGCGGTCCAGGCCCGTTGGCCGCTCCGGAGTGCCGTTGCGGCCGAGGAACTCGGTTCGATCGGCCGTCCACGCCGTCTGTCGCCCGCCAAGGTCGAGGAATGCGACCCGGCCGCCGAACTCCGTGTTCCACGGGTTGCGCACGAGGAGCGCCTGGGTCTCGGGATCCAGTGCCGTGACGATCCCGGGGGCGTTGGCTCCTCGCGAGGTGCCCAGCGCCCACTCGGCATAGGCGGTCACCGACAGGCGCCTGGAGCGCCCCGAGCGGTTCTCGATGGTCAGCACCGAGACCTTCAGGGGGTCGTCGAGCGGGACGAACTGGACGAGGTTGAGCTGGATGCCGTCGTGCAGGTGCTCGAACCGGCTGTATCCGGCCCCGTGACGGGCGACGTACGTCGATTCCTCGCAGCGGATCGGCTGGGCCGTCGGACCCCACAGCTCGCCGCTGTCGTCGTCCCGGACGTAGATCGCCTCGCTCACCGGATCGCTGACAGGGTCGTTCGACCACGGGGTGAGCTGGTTCTCGCGGCTGTTCCCGGACCACGTGTACCCCGACCCGGACTCGGAGACCTGGAACCCGAAGGACGAGTTGGCGATGACGTTGAGCCAGGGCGCCGGGGTGGCTTGTCCCGGGCCGAGGATGGTGACGTACTCCCGCCCCCCATCGACGAAGCCACCGAGCCCGTTGAAGAACTCGAGCTCCGGACGTGGCGCGACAGGCTCGCTCCTCGGTTGGCTCGAGCGGGCCGGCGCCGCCGGCCGAGTGATTCTCTCGGGGCGCTCCAGGCGGATGACCTGGTCGGCGAGACTGCCCCGGCGGCTCAGAAGCACGGCCCGGGCAGCGGCCTGGAGGAGCGTGCGATCCTCGGTCGAGAGCCGCTCGCCGCGCAGGATGTGCACGCCACCGCGGCCCGGATGGCCCTCGCGGGCCAGGGCTGACTGGCTCGTCCGGACGAGGGCCTCGAGCGAATCGTGGAGGTCCTGGGCGTAGGTGGCCCCGTGCTCGTTGAGGATGACGAGGTCGACGTCGAGGAGCTTCAGCCGCCAGTACTCGTGGGCGCGGAGCAGCT
>CAYQXH010000274.1:0-1870 GCA_964421325.1 uncultured Propionibacteriaceae bacterium | reverse complement strand
GAGTTCTTCCGGTCGGTGCCGGTGCTCATGATGATGCTGTTCGCCTACTACGCCGGCCTGTTCGCCCTGCGGATCACCGGCGCCTTCCTGCCGTTCTTCGGCGTCGTGGTGGGCCTCACGCTGTACAACTCGTGCGTCATCGCAGAACTGGTGCGGTCCGGGGTGAACTCGCTACCGAAGGGACAGCAGGAGGCCGGGCTCGCGATCGGGCTCACCCCGATGTCCACCCTGACGACGATCCTGCTGCCCCAGGCGATCACGGCGATGCTGCCGTCGATGCTCAGCCAGCTGGTCGTCATCCTGAAGGACTCCGCCCTCGGCTACATGATCAGCTACCTCGAGCTGATGCGCGCCGGTACCAACCTGGCGGCGGTGTTCGGCAACCTGATCCCGACCATGATCGTGCTCGCGGTGATGTACATCATCATGAACTCGCTGTTGACCAGGGCGGCATCGCTGGTCCAGCGCCGGCTCCGCCGCGCCCCGCAGGTCCTCGATCTCAACGTAACTGCCGGGATGGTGCCGCAGCCGGCGTCCGAGCCCCAGGTTCCGCCGATGCTCCTGCATCCGCCCGGCCCGGACGAGCCGCCGACCCTGCGCCACCACCGGGATCGGCGGTTGCCGCACGATCCCGGCACCTAGCCCCCCGTCAGCGCAGGTCCAGCGGCGGCAGGTCGTCGGACGGGGTGAAACCGTGCACGGCGCCGAGGAACGCCAGCGATGCCTGGGCCGTCGCGATCAGGTTCTCCGCGCGGCGGAAGCCATGGCCCTCGTCCGGGAAGAGCAGGTACGCCACCGGAAGACCCCGCGCCCGCACCGCTGCGACGATCGCCTCGGCCTGGCTCGGCGGCACGACCCGGTCCTGGCCGCCCTGCAGGACCAGCATCGGGCAGGAGAGCCGGTCGAGATGGTGGATCGGGGACCGCTCCAGGTAGGTCTGGCGACCCTCTGGGTAGGGAGCGACCAGGCCGTCGAGGTACCGCGACTCGAACTTGTGGGTGCCATGCCCAGAGCCGGTGGCAGGGTCGGTGACCAGGGCCTCCAGGTCCCCGATGCCGTAGAAGCTGATCCCGGCGGCGAAGACATCGGTCGAGGTCAGCGCGGCGAGGGTGGTGTAGCCACCGGCGGAGCCGCCGCGGATGCTCAGCCTTGCCGGGTCCGCCAGCCCGGCGGCCACCAGGGACCGGGCGCCGGCGACGCAGTCCCGGACATCGATCACCCCCCAGCGACCCTGCAGCCGGTCGCGGTAGGCCCTGCCGTACCCGGCGGAGCCGGAGTAGTTGACGTCGATGATGCCGATTCCCCGGGTCGTCCAGAACTGGACGGATGGAGCGAAGGCCGAGCCGTGGAAGTCGGTCGGCCCGCCGTGGCTCCACACCTGTACCGGCGGCAGTTCGCCGGCCGGCGCGGAGTGGTCGGCATTGGTCGGCGGGTAGTACCAGCCGTGGACCGGGCCGTCGGGGGAGTCCCAGGTCATCGCCTGCGCCCGGGACACCATGGCGTCGGGCAGGGTCTGGCTCCCTGCGCTGCGAAGGACGCGGTCTGAACCGGTGACCAGGTTCAGCAGGTGCAACTGCTCCGGACGCCCGGCGTAACCGATGAGGGCGACCACCTCCGCCCCGTGCCCGGTCAGGTCGCAGGTGACCCCGCCGGTGCCGAGTTCGGTCAGCTCCCAGTCGCCGGAGTTCCCGCCGGGGCCGAGCAGGCCGAGGTGACCGATGCCGTCCGCGAGCCAGGTGCAGCCGATCCGCCCGTCCTCGAGCAGCGTGAACGGGGGCGGCTCGGGAACCCACATGGGTTGGCAGAAGTCCCAGGGGTGCCGGTGCAGCTGCCGACTGCGATCACCGTCCCAGCTGTGGAAGTTCCAGTA
>CAYQXH010000273.1:0-1906 GCA_964421325.1 uncultured Propionibacteriaceae bacterium | reverse complement strand
ACCGCCGACTCCGGGTACCTCACCCGCCGCCTGGTGGACGTGTCGCAGGACGTGATCATCCGCGAGGAGGACTGCCTCACCGACCGTGGCCTCACCAAGGCCATCGCCGCTGAGGGCAAGGGCGGCAAGCTGGTCGTGTCCCGCAACGTCGAGACCGCCGTGTACGCCCGTACCCTGGCCAGCGACGTGGTCACAGCCGAGGGCAAGGTGCTGGTGAAGGCCGGCGTCGACCTCGGCGACGTGAACATCAAGAAGCTGCTCAAGAACGGCGTGACCGAGGTCAAGGTGCGCTCCGTGCTCACCTGCGAGGCCAAGACCGGCACCTGTGCTGCCTGCTACGGCCGTTCGCTGGCCACCGGCAAGCTCGTGGACGTCGGCGAGGCTGTCGGTATCGTCGCGGCGCAGTCCATCGGCGAGCCCGGCACCCAGCTGACGATGCGCACCTTCCACACCGGTGGTGTGGCCGGTGACGACATCACCCAGGGCCTGCCGCGTGTGGTCGAGCTCTTCGAGGCCCGCCAGCCCAAGGGCAAGGCCCCGATCGCCGAGGCCTCCGGCCGCGTGCGGATCGAGGAGGGCGAGCGCATTCGCAAGATGGTCATCGTCCGTGACGATGGCGACGTCGATGTCGAGTACCCGCTGCCGCGGCGCGTCCGGCTGGAGTGGGAGGACAACACCGGGGTCCGCCACCTGGTCAGTGACGGCGACCATGTGCAGGCCGGGCAGCAGCTCTACGCCGGTACCCCGGACCCGCAGGACGTGCTCCGGGTGTCCGGTCTCCGCAAGGTGCAGGAGCACCTGGTGGAAGAGGTGCAGGCGGTCTACCGGACCCAGGGCGCCCCGATCCACGACAAGCACATCGAGATCATCATCCGGCAGATGCTCCGCCGGGTGACCGTGATCGAATCCGGTGACACCTCGATGTTGCCGGGCGAGCTCGTTGACCGGAAGTCGTTCGAGGCCCAGAACCGGCAGATGGTGACCGAGGGCCGTACCCCGGCCCAGGGTCGTCCGGTGCTGATGGGCATCACCAAGGCGTCGCTCGCGACCGAGTCGTGGCTGTCCGCGGCCTCGTTCCAGGAGACCACCAAGGTGCTGACGGACGCGGCCATCAACGCCAAGTCCGACACGCTCGTCGGCCTGAAGGAGAACGTCATCCTCGGCAAGCTGATCCCGGCCGGAACCGGCCTGGACCGGTACCGGAACATCCGGGTGGAGCCGACCGCCGAGGCAAGGGCCGCGGCGTACGACCTCTCCTACGACCCGTACGACTACGACCTCTCGGTCGGCGGTCCTGCGGTCGGGCTGGACGAGTACGACACCGGCGAACTGCGCTGAGCGGTAAGCCATGAAGATCGTCGTCGCCTCCGACCACGCCGGGGTTGACCTCCGGCAGGAGATGGCCGACGAGGCCAGGGCGCTCGGGCACGAGGTCACAGACCTCGGCCCGGCGCCGGGCGTCGCCATCGACTACCCGGTGAACGGGGCACTGGTGGGACGCCTGGTCGCGGCGGGGGAGTACGACCTCGGCATGCTGGTCTGTGGCACCGGCGTCGGCATCTCCATCGCCGCCAACAAGGTTTCCGGCATCCGTGCCGTCGTGTGCTCCGAGCCGTTCACGGCGCGCCTGTCGCGGCAGCACAACAACTCCAACGTCCTGGCTGTCGGCGCCCGCGTCGTCGGCCCCGGGCTCGCCCGGATGATCGTCCACGAGTGGCTCACCGCCGAGTTCGAGGGCGGCCGGCACGCCCGCAGGGTGGCGCTCATCGAAGACCCGGAAACCGCCACGCCGCAGGAGTCGCTGTCCTAGGCTGAGGTTTGTGAGGACAAATGCCCGTCCCGAAGCCCCCATGGCCACGCGTGCTGCCACCTCGGCCCTCCTCGGCAGCGCCGTCGAGTACTTCGA
>CAYQXH010000272.1:0-1917 GCA_964421325.1 uncultured Propionibacteriaceae bacterium | reverse complement strand
TTCGTGGCCCCCCGGGCGTGCCCGAACGAGCGCCCGCGCGCCTGGCCGGGCGCCTGGCGCGGCCGCTTCGTCTCGAACCGCCGGTCGACCACGGGCTCGGGGACGTAGGTGAGCGGAGCAGCGCGCTCGCCCCTGACCTCGGCGATCAGGTCACTCCCTGGGCCGACGACCTCCCGGCGCGCGTTGCCGATCCCGGCTGCAGCCATCATCGCCTTCACCTTGCGGTTCTGGTCCTGCTGGCAGAGGGTGACCACGATGCCGGTGGCCCCGGCCCGCGCCGTCCGGCCGGAGCGGTGCAGGAACGCCTTCGCCTCGGCCGGCGGATCGGAGTGGACGACCAGCGCGATGTCGTCGACGTGGATGCCGCGGGCGGCGATGTCGGTGGCCACCAGCACCCGGACCGCCCCGGTGGAGAACGCGGTGAGGTTCCGCTGGCGGATCCCCTGGCTGAGGTTGCCGTGCAGTTCGGTAGCCGGCACCCCGGCCCGCGTCAGGTCGCTGGCCAGCTTCGTCGCGCCGTGCTTGGTGCGGGCGAAGACCAGGCTGCGGCCGGCGCCGCTGAGCAGGTCGACCAGCACCTGCTGGCGGTTCTCCCTCGTGACCAGGAAGACCAGGTGCTCCGCCGGACGCTCCTTCGGCGGCTCCACCGAGTGCGTCACCGGCTTGTCCAGGTACTTGCGGACGAGCTTGTCTACGTCGCCGTCGAGGGTGGCCGAGAACAGCAGCCGCTGGCCGGGCGGGGTGAGGTCGAGCAGCCTGCGGACGGGCGGCAGGAAGCCCATGTCGGCCATCAGGTCGGCCTCGTCGAGCACCGTCACCTTCACCTCCGACAGGTCGCAGGCGCCGCGTTCGATCAGGTCCTCCAGCCGGCCGGGCGTTGCGATCACGATGTCCACGCCGGCGGCGAGCTGCTTCAGCTGTCCCGGGTAGCCGACCCCGCCGTAGACGGTCATGGTGCGCAGCCCGGCAGCCTTGGCGAGGAAGTGCACCGTCCGCTCCACCTGGACGGCCAGCTCCCGGGTGGGTACCAGCACAAGTCCGGCCGGACGGCCGCGGCGGCGGGCCCGGGTGACGGCTGCCAGCCGGGTGACCAGCGGCAGGGCGAACGCGACCGTCTTGCCCGAACCCGTCGGGCCGCGGCCGAGCACGTCGCGTCCGGCGAGCGAGTCGGGCAGGGTGGCTGACTGGATGCCGAAGGGTTCGACGATGTCGCGGCGGGCAAGGGCGCTGACGAGCGCGGTGGGCAGGCCGAAATCGGCGAAAGTCGTCAAGGGGTTCCTCAGGAAGGCGAAGAACCGATTCTATCAGCCGGCCCGATCCGGCCCCCGGAGCCGGTACGCCTCAGCCGCGGTAGCGGGCCTTCCTTGGACGCTCGCCGTCGGCAACCGGCTGGTTGCCGAACCGGCTGAGCTCGATCAGCTTGCCCGAGATCCGGGTGCTCTGCAGCGCCTCCCAGGCGCCGGCCGGCAGCTTGGCCGGCAGTTCGACGAGCGAGTGGTCGATCCGGATGTCGATGTGGCCGAAGTCGTCCCGGCCGAGGCCGCCCTCGTTGGCCAGCGCCCCGACGATCTGGCGCGGCTCCACCCGGTGCCGCCGGCCGACCGAGATGCGGTAGGTCGCCAGCTCCACCTGGCCGCGCGAACGGGGTTCCCGCGGTGCCCGCGACTCGCGGTCGCCGCGCTCGGGACGCTCGCGCTCGAACCGCGGCAGCTTCTCCGGACGATCCTCGAGCAGCAGCGGCACGTCGCCCTGCAGCACGATCGCCAGCGCCGCTGCGACGTCCACCTCCGGCACGTCGTGCTCCCGCACGTAGTGGGCGACGATGTCGCGGAAGGTGTCGACGGAGTCGGACTCGAGGGCAGCGGTGATCGCGCTGTCGAACTTGGTGAGCCGGTTGCTGTTCACGTCGTCGATGGT
>CAYQXH010000271.1:0-1933 GCA_964421325.1 uncultured Propionibacteriaceae bacterium | reverse complement strand
CTCCCAGCTGCTGGTGGTCGAGGGATTCCTGCACGCCATGGGCGTCTACCAGCCGAACTACAACGTGGCCAGGCAGTACCTCACCGACCTGGCGAGTGAGAGCTGGGATCCCGAATCCGGGGTTGAGGTCTACACCGAGAGCGACCAGCCGGTCGAGTCCGAGCAGGGCGTCGCGTTGTCCTACGTCCAGGTGGGCACGGTCGACGCGTCCGGGATCTACCAGCCGGACAACACCAGCAAGCGCTACATCTTCACGCTGGTGAAGGACTCCGCCGGCCAGTGGCGGATCGCGAACCCGCCGCCCGGGCTGCTGGTCTCCCGGTACATGTTCACCACCAACTACACGTCGGTGAACCTGCACTTCCTCAGCTCAGCCGCAGACGTCCTGGTGCCGGACCCGCGATTCTTCGCCCTGGGTGACCAGGCCCCGGCCGCCGTCGTCCGGGCCCAGCTGGACGGGCCGTCGGCCTGGCTCGAACCGGTGGTGGAACGGGTGGACACCGCCGGCATCACCGTCGGCGACGTGTCCGTCGACGTCGACGGCCTGCTCGAGGTGAAGCTGGGCTCCGGCGCCGACGCGCTGTCCGCAGAACAGCGACGCACCCTGCTCGCCGAGCTCGCCTTCACGATGACCGGACTGGTGCCGATCCAGTCGGTGAAGGTCAACTCCGGCGGCCAGGCCTGGCGGTCGGAGTTCGGCCAGACCGAGGTCGACCCGGACTCCTTCGCCCGGCTGTCCCCGGAGAACAGTTCAGCGCTGCGCGTCCTGTTCACGATCCGCGACGACAAGCTGTTGCGGATGCGCGACCCGGCCAGGTGGGACGACTTCGTCGCTGTCGAGACCGCGCTCACCGGCTCCGAACAGGTGGCCGTGCGCAGCGACCTGGCGGAGGTGGCAGGGGTCGACCAGTCCGGGACGAGGCTCCAGAGTGCCCCGATCGGGTCCGGCAAGGCGCGGGTGCTTCGGAACGGGGGAGGACTGTTGCGTCCGGACTATGCCCGCAACGGCGAGCTGTGGTCGCTGGCCGACTCGGGCCTGTCCAGCCTGCGCGTCTTCCGCGAGAACGCCGGGGTGAAGGTGGACGTTGGTGGCCTCCCGGCCGGGCGGGTCGTGGCGGCAAAGCTCTCCCCGGACGGGCTCCGGGTCGCAGTGGCCCTGAAGCACGGAAGCCGTACCGAGGTCGGCCTCGCCGTGGTGGTCCGTGACGATGCCGGGGTCGCTGTGACGGGCTGGCGCGTTCTGGACGCGTCCATGAACACCGGAACTCCCGGCCACGTCCTCGACCTGGGCTGGTACTCACCGACCGAGCTGGCCGTTCTGCAGACCGCCAGCACCGGGGAGACCAGCGTGATCCGGATCAGCCAGGACGGGGCCTACGCCAACGACATCGGCCCCAGCAACTCGGCCACCCTCGGCGGTCTGGCAGTGGTGCCCGACCGGCCGCCGGTCGCGCTCGCAGCCGGCGGTGGGGCCTACCGGTTCGACGGGGACTTCAACTGGACGCTCTCACTGACCAATGTGGATGCGATGACCTATTCCGGCTGAGGCTGTGGACTACTGACCCGCGCGGCAGCGGCCTGCCGAGGATGTGGGCATGCGATCCAATGCTGTGGCCGCCGGCCTGGCCGAACTCGTCCTCGGCGCCTGTTGTCCCGGCTGCGGCGCTCCGGGCCCCGGCGCCTGTGCCGACTGCCGGATACAACTGAACGGCGCGCCGCCGTTCGTGGTCGGCAACCTCGCTGATGGGCTGCCGCCGGTGCTGGCCGCCGGCCCGTACGCCGATCGGCTGCGGCGCGTCCTGCTGGCGGCCAAGGAGCGCGGCGGGCTCGGGCTGATCCCGCTGCTCGGTGGGCGGCTGGCGGCAGCCCTGGCGGCCCTGGCGCTGGAGTCCGGCCCGGCCGGCCCACTGGTCCTGGTGCCGGTGCCCTCCAC
>CAYQXH010000270.1:0-1937 GCA_964421325.1 uncultured Propionibacteriaceae bacterium | reverse complement strand
ACCGCCGTCCGCTTGGCGAAACCGCCGTCGGTCACCGTGAACACGTACCGGTCGTCCTCCGGCATGTCCGCACCGATGATCGACATGCTCAGCAGGGCGTCACCGCTGCGGAACTTCATGCCGGTCACCCCCGAGGTGGCCCGGCCCATCGGCCGCAACTGCTCGTCGTCGGCACCGAACCGGATCGCCTGCCCCTTCCGGGAGACCAGCAGGACGTCGTCGTTCGGGGTGCACAGCGCCGCCCCGATCAGCTCGTCGCCGTCCTCACGGAAGTTGATCGCGATCACGCCCGCCTGGCGCGGCGAGTCGTAGGCGCGCAGCTCGGTCTTCTTCACCAGGCCGTTCTTCGTCGCCAGCAGCAGGTACGGGGCGTCGTCGTAGGCCCGCAGCGTGAGCACTTCGGCGATCCGCTCATCTGGCAGGAAGCTCAGCAGCCCGGCCACGTGGCCACCCCTAGCGTCCCGGCCGGCTTCCGGCAGCTGCCAGACCTTCGCCCGGTACACCCGGCCAAGGTTGGTGAAGAACAGGATCCAGTGGTGGTTCGTCGTCGCGAACAGGTGGTCCACCTCGTCGTCCACCCGGAGGCCGGCCCCACGGACGCCGCGGCCGCCCCGCTTCTGGGTGCGGTACAGGTCGGTGCGGGTGCGCTTGGCGTACCCGCCGCGGGTGATGGTGACCACCATCTCGTCGTCGGGGATGAAGTCCTCATCGGAGAGGTCGCCATCGGCAGCGATGATCCGGGTGCGCCGCTCGTCGCCGTACTTCTCCACTATCTCGGCCAGCTCGTTGCTGACGATCTCCCGCTGCCGCTCGACCTTGGAAAGGATGTCCTTGAACTCGGTGATCTGCAGCTCAATCTCGGCCAGGCGGTCGTTGATCTGCTGGATCTCCATCGCCGCCAGCCGGCGCAGCTGGGTGTTCAGGATGTGCAGGGCCTGCAGGTCGTCGATCTCGAGCAGCTGCTTCAGGCCCTCGCGCGCCGTCTCGGCGTCCCGCGAGGCCCGGATCAGCGCCAGCACCTCGTCCAGCCGGTCGAGCGCCTTCACCAGGCCGCGGTCCAGGTGGGCACGCTTCTCGGCCTCGTCCAGCCGGTAGGCCGTCCGCCGCTGGATGACCTGGATCTGGTGGCGCACCCAGTAGGTGATGAACTGGTCCAGCCGCAGCGTCCGCGGCACGTCGTCGACCAGCGCCAGCATGTTGCACCCGAAGGTGTCCTGCAGCTGGGTGTGCTTGTACAGGTTGTTCATCACCACGCGCGGCTGGGCGTCCCGCTTCAGCAGGATCACCAGGCGCTGGCCGGTGCGGGCAGACGAGTCGTCGCGGATGTCGGCGATGCCGCTCATCTTCCCCGCGTTGACCAGCTCGGCGATCTTCACCGCCAGGTTGTCCGGGTTGCACATGTGCGGCAGTTCGGTGACCACCAGCTGGGTGCGACCGGCGCGGTCCTCCTCGATGTCGATCACTGCCCGCATGATCACCGAGCCGCGACCGGTGCGGTACGCGTCCTCGATTCCCTTGCGGCCGACGATCAGCGCGCCGTTGGGGAAGTCCGGGCCCTTGATCCGCTCCATGGCGGCCTCGAGCAGCTCCTCGCGCGTCGCTTCCGGGTGCGCCAGTGCCCACTGGACGGCCTCGGCGACCTCACGCAGGTTGTGGGTGGGGATGTTGGTCGCCATGCCTACGGCGATACCGGTGGAGCCGTTGACCAGCAGGTTCGGGAACCTGGCCGGCAGCACGACCGGCTCGGTCTCCCGGTTGTCGTAGTTCGGCTTGAAGTCGACGGTGTTCTCGGTGATGTCCCGGACCATCTCCATCGACAGCGGCGCCATCTTGCACTCGGTGTACCGCATGGCAGCGGCCGGGTCGTTGCCCGGGGAGCCGAAGTTGCCCTGGCCGGAGACCAGCGGCGCCCGCATCACCCACGGCTGCGCCAGCCG
>CAYQXH010000269.1:0-1945 GCA_964421325.1 uncultured Propionibacteriaceae bacterium | reverse complement strand
CCGGGGCCGGAGTGGGGGCCGGGGCAGGAGCGGGTGCCGGGGCGGCAGCCGGGGCCGGAGCGGCCTGGGCGCCGGCTGCACCGATCACGGCCAGCACCGAGCCGACGGCAGCGGTGGCGTCCTCCTGCACGCGGATCTCGAGGACCACGCCGGCCACGGGGGACGGGATCTCGGTGTCAACCTTGTCGGTGGACACCTCGACGAGCGGTTCGTCGGCATCGACGGAATCGCCGACCTTCTTCAGCCAGCGCGAGATCGTGCCCTCGGTGACCGACTCGCCCAACTGGGGCAGCACCACCTCGGTGCCACCGGGCTGGCCGGGGGCAGGGGCCTCGGTGCCGGGCTCCTTCTCCGTGCTCGGCTCCTGCGGGGCCGGCACTTCCTGCTCCGCCGGCGTCGGGGGCTCCGGGGCGGGCTCGGGCACAGCCGGTGCCGGCTCGGGAGCCTGCGCCGCGCTCTCGACAGGTGCCGACCCGGCAGGGGCGGCCTCGTCCGGTTCGCCGATCGTGGCCAGGACGGCGCCGACCGGAGCCACCCCGTCCTCCTCGACGAGGATCTCCAGGATGACGCCGGCGACCGGCGAAGGGATCTCGGTGTCAACCTTGTCCGTGGACACCTCCACCAGGGGTTCGTCTACCTCCACCCGGTCGCCCACCCGCTTCAGCCAGCGCGAGATCGTGCCTTCCGTGACGCTTTCCCCGAGTGCTGGCAGTGGAACGGGAGTGGACATTTCGCTGGCTCCTTCGTCTGTCTGTTCGATGCAGAGCCAGACTAGCCCGGATTCGGGCGACCATAATGGGCGCCGTGGGTTGGTTCTCAAGAATGCGGGGCAGGGGCACGGAGTCGGGACGCGACGCCGCGATGGAGTCCGCGACGGTCGCGCATCTGGAGGACTTCCTGCGGACCAGGCGCGGTGTGGAGGCGTTCATCGAGCAGCCGACGACCATGACACGGGCCACCGTGCTGCTGATCGCGCACGACGGCGAGTGGACCAGGCGGAGCGTCAACAGCGTCGACTGGGCCCGCCGGTTCGCGTCAAGGCACAAGCTGCCGGCCTACGACGCCGGGGTGGTGGGCTACCCGCAGCGGATGCGGGACTACAACTCGCGGCGCCGTTCGGGCTGATCGGTCGCGGCGAGGAAGGCCTCGACGAGGGCGGCCCCGAGGGCAGCCCCCGGTGCCGGCGTCGAGCCCTTGAACATCGAGGCCGCGGCGCCGCCACAGGCGTAGAGGCCGGGCAGCACCGACCCGTCCGGACGGAGCACCCGGGACGCTGCGTCGATCACAAGGCCGCCCTTGGTGCCGGTGTCACCCGGGTAGACCTTCACCGCCCAGAAGGGAGGCTTGTCCACCTTTCCGAGGCTCGGGTTGCGCCGCTTGCCGGCCTCGCCGCTGGCGGCGTCCCAGGCGGACTCGCCGCGCTTGAAGTCCAGGTCCTTGCCCTTGCTGGCGAACCCGTTGAACCGCACGACCGTGCCGAGCAGGCCGGCCCGGTCGACACCGAGCGCCTGGGCCAGGTCGTTCAGGGTCCCGGCACGGACGATCTCGCCGGTCTCGATGGCGGAACGGGGAGTGCTGTTCGCAGCCCACGGGCCGAGCGGGACGCTCTGGCGGTGCTTGTTGTCGAGCACAAGGAAGGACGGCACGGCCCGCACCCCGCGGCTGCGGTCGTACAGCGCCCGACCGGCGGTGTTCGCCGGGGCGGCCTCGTTGAAGAACCGGTCGCCGGCGGAGTCCACGATGAGGCTGTGCGGCTTGCCGCGGGCGCCGTCCAGCGACCAGGCCTGGCCGTCGACCAGCATCACCGGCGCCCACCAGGCATCGTCGAGGGCAGCGGTAGCCGCGCCCTGGGCGACGGCGAGGTTGAGCAGTTCGCCGGTGTTGGTTGCTCCGGAGACCGACCAGGCCTCCTCTGTCGGCAGCGGGAGGTACTCCTCGCGCAGGC
>CAYQXH010000268.1:0-1948 GCA_964421325.1 uncultured Propionibacteriaceae bacterium | reverse complement strand
AGTGTCGGCCACCTCGGTCGACCTGGTCGCCGGCCTCCGGCTGGACAAGCGGGTGAACACGGCCGCCGCCTACTTCGGCACCATCGGCAGGAGGGTCGGCAGCTCGGACTACCGACTGAAGGTGAAGGTGGACTCGGCCGGCGGGGTGACGGTCTATGCGATCCGGTCGGCCGGCGGCGAGACCACGCTCTCCTCGGCGTTCCTTCCGGCGATCACCTATGCGCCGGGTGCCCTGCTGAACACCAGGCTGCAGGTGACCGGCACCGCCCCGACCACGATCCGGGCACGGGTCTGGCTCGCCACGTCCACCGAGCCGAGCACGTGGCAGGTCAGTGCCACCGATTCGACCGCTGCCCTGCAGTCGGCCGGATCGGTCGGCCTGTTCACCTACATCGCCGGTGCAGCCACCAATCCGCCGTGGGTCTTCCGCTTCGACGACTTCGTGGCAAGGCCGGCCTGAGCGAGGGAGGGCTGACCTGGCGGCTCAGCCTCGCCCGGCCTAGATTGGCCGGATCGAACCGAACGTGAGGTAAAGATGCCAGCAAGCCTGAGCCGCCCGGTGCTCGCAGCAGTCGTCTTCTCGCTGCTCCTGCCGGGGTCGGCCCCGGGACGGGCCGAGGCTGCCGAGCCCGGCTACACAATCACGCCGGTGGCCACCGACCTGGCCATCCCGTGGGATGTCACCTGGGTCGGTGACCTCATGCTCTTCGACGAGCGCGCCGGACGGGTCTGGACCAAGCGGCCCGACGCGGCGCCGCAGCGGGTCAGCCTTGCCCTGCCGCCGCTCTGGGTGCGCTCGGAGGGTGGCCTCCTCGGATTGGTGGCCGACCCGGACGCTGCGACCAACGGCTACTTCTACACCTGCCAGTCAGTGGCGAAGGCTTCCGGATCGGCTTCGGACGTCCAGGTCTGGAAGCGGCGGCTCACCAGCGACACCACGGCGGTGAAGATCCGCACGCTGGTGAAGGGCATCCCGATCGGCTCGGGCCGGCACAACGGCTGCCGGTTGCGGTTCCGCTCCGACCAGATGCTCTACATCGGCACCGGGGACGCGGCCAGGGGCACCAATCCGCAGAACCTGAAGTCGCTCGGCGGGAAGGTGCTCCGGGTGCGCAGCGACGGCAGCATCCCGAGGACCAACCCCTTCTACGGCAGGGGTGGGAACGCCCGCTACGTCTGGAACTACGGTCACCGGAACATCCAGGGCCTGGCCAGGCAGCCGGCCACCGGGACGATGTTCTCGGTGGAGCACGGCCCGGGTCGCGACGACGAGATCAACCTCGTGGCCAAGGGCTCGAACTACGGCTGGAGCCCGACCCCGGGCTACAACGAGTCGCGCTCGATGACCGACCGGAAGCGTTACCCGCGGGCCAGGTCGGCGCTGTGGAGTTCGGGCCAGCCGACCGTCGCCACCAGCGGCGCCACCTTCCTCGCCGGCGACCAGTGGCAGTCCTGGGACGGGGTGCTGGCCGTTGCGATGCTCAAGGGCGAGGGCATTCTGCTCTTCCGGGTTGGCGCCGACCGGAAACTCACCCGGTTCGCCGAGATCGCCGGGGACTTCGGCCGCATCCGCACCGTCCAGCAGGGGCCGGACGGCGCGCTCTACTTCACCACTTCCAACGGTTCTGCCGACGGGATCCATCGGCTTGTCCTCGGCTGAGCCGGGCCCTGTCCCGGTCAGCTCCTGCGGGCGGCCAGGACTCGTTCGGCCTGGGTCCGGGCCAGCAGGTCCACCTTCTCGTTGAGCGGGTGGCCGGAGTGCCCCTTGACGTGTTCCCAGGCCACATCCCGACCAGCCAAGCGTTCGGCGATCATCTCGATCGCCTCGCGGTTAAGCACGGGCTTCCTGGCCGCCGTCAGCCAACCCTTCGCCACCCAGCCGCCGAGCCACCTGGTGAAGATGTTGATCACGTACATGCTGTCGGCCTGGATCAGCAGCGGTACCTCC
>CAYQXH010000267.1:0-1956 GCA_964421325.1 uncultured Propionibacteriaceae bacterium | reverse complement strand
GCCTGCACCTGGCTTCGTTCAGCCAGGACATGCGCCGGCGCGGGCTGCAGCCGTCCACCCGGCTGATCTCGGTGACGCGGGCAGCGCCACCTGGAGAGGTCGCTGACCGGCTCGGCCTGGCACCGGGACAGAAGGCCTGGCGGATCGTCCGGATCCGCCTTGCCGACAACACCCCGATCGCCCACGAGGACGGTTGGTATCCAGCCAACCTGCTGCCCGAACTGGACCGGCAGGACCTCGCCGGAGGCTCGTTGTACGAGATCCTCGGGTCCAAGTACGGGCTCTGGGTCGAACAGGCCGAACAGACCCTCTGGGGCGAGTCGGCGGACGCCGGGATGGCTGCGGCGCTGGGAGCGCCGCTCGCCACCCCGCTCCTGGTCTTCCGGCGGCGATCGATCGCCGGCGGCCACCCCATCGAGTACGTGGTCTCCCGCTACCGCGGCGACCGCTACATGGTGCACATGGAACTGAGCCGCGACGACCTGTCGTCGGCCAACCCAACCCCGGAAGGAAGCACGTTGTGACCAGCAACGAAATGGCGGCCGTAGGTCGCTTCAACCTGGCCCCCCTACAGAAGTTCGGTCGGAGCCTGATGCTCCCGATCGCGTCCCTGCCGGCCGCAGCGCTCCTGCTGCGCCTCGGCCAGGACGACCTGCTCGGCAAGGACGGCGCCAACTGGGGCCCCGTGGCCGCCGTGATCGGCGCCGCCGGTGGCGCCCTGTTCGCCAACCTGGCGCTGCTGTTCGCCGTCGGTGTGGCGATCGGCATCGCCAAGAAGGCAGACGGCTCCACCGCCCTGGCAGCCGTCGTCGGCTACCTGGTGTTCAAGGGTGTCGGTGACGCCATGTCGCCCTACATCCTCGGCCTGCCCGCCGAGGGCCAGGCGCAGAAGCTGATCAACTACGGCGTGCTCGGCGGCATCCTGATGGGCCTCGTGTCCGGCTGGCTGTGGCAGCGCTACTACCGGGTCTCCCTGCCGCCCTACCTGGCGTTCTTCGGTGGCCGGCGGTTCGTGCCGATGGTGACGGCCCTGGCCGGCATCGTGCTCGCCGTGCTGCTGTCGTTCATCTACCCGGCCTTCAACGGCGGTCTGACCGCCGTCGGCAACTGGGTGGCGCAGAACGCCATCATCGGCGGCTTCGTCTACGGCACCCTGAACCGGCTGCTGATCCCGCTCGGCCTGCACCACATCCTGAACAACCCGCCGTGGTTCATCCTCGGCGAGTTCACCAAGGCCGACGGGACCGTCGTCCACGGCGACATCGCCCGCTTCCTCGCCGGCGACCCGACCGCAGGCACCTTCATGAGCGGCTTCTTCCCGATCATGATGTTCGCCCTCCCGGCGGCCTGCCTCGCCATCTGGCAGGAGGCCAAGCCGCAGAACCGGAAGCTGGTCGGCGGCATCATGTTCTCCGTTGCGCTGACCGCGTTCCTCACCGGCATCACCGAGCCGATCGAGTTCGCCTTCATGTTCGTCGCCTGGCCGCTGTACCTCGCCCACGCTGTGCTCACCGGCCTCTCGCTGGCGATCACCAACGCGCTCGGCGTCCACATGGGCTTCGGGTTCTCCGCCGGCCTGTTCGACTTCGCCCTGAACTGGAACATCGGGACCAACCCGTGGATCATCATCCCGCTCGGGCTCGGTTTCGCCGTCATCTACTACTTCCTGTTCCGGTTCGTGATCCGGAAGTGGAACCTGAAGACCCCCGGTCGAGAGGACGAGGGCGAGGAGAGCTCGGTCTCCCTGGACCCGACCGCAGCCTGACCCACGCCCAACCGACCCGTCAGGAGCCTTGACCCTGTTGGGGACGGTTCCAATACGGTCCAACCTTCACCGAGCGTCAAGGTGAACCGTAATTGGAACCGTCCCCAACAGGGACCGTCCCCGGGTGCGACAAAGTCGGAACCACAGCAAGGAAGAAGTGCAATGGAAGTAATCATCTGTCCCAACGCCCA
>CAYQXH010000266.1:0-1993 GCA_964421325.1 uncultured Propionibacteriaceae bacterium | reverse complement strand
GCCTCGCTGACCAGGTTGCAGGTGCGCTGCAGGTCGGTCATCCGCTGCGGCAGGTCCTCCAGCATGCGCCCCGGGTCGCGGTACTCCAGCGCCGCCCGGGCCGTGCCCAGCAGCCGCTGCGCCTCGTCGTCGAAACCGACCCGGCGACCGCCGGCAAGGGCCAGGTCGGACAGCGAACTCTCCGCCGCCCGCAGGCTGTGCACGACCGACCGCGGGAACAGCCGGTCCAGCAACAGGAACTCGGCCGCGTCCTTGTCAGTGGTGACTCCGCCGTAGGTGCGGACGAAGGCGTGGTGGGCCCCGCAGCCGCGCAGCACGTTGTTCCACGCGCTGTGGGTGCCGGAGGTCAGGTGGGCCGTCGAGATCAGGCGGGCGGTCATGTCGACCCGCTCGAGGCTGCGGCCCAGGGTGAGGAAGTGCCAGCCCTCGTCGTGGCTCATCGTCTGGTCGGCCGTGCCGGAGATGACCGCGCACCGCTCGCGGACGTGCCGGAAGGCCGAGGCCGGACGCATCCGCTGCAGGCGGGAGCCCTTCACCGAGTTCCAGGTGGTGTTGATCGCCTCCCACATCTCGATCGAGACCGTCTCCCTCGCCCGGCGCGCAGCCTCCCGGGCGCCCTCCAGCGCCGCCGCGATCGAGCAGACCGATGTCGGGTCGTAGCACAGCGCGCGGAGCACCTCGTTGCTGTCTGCCACCTCGGTCACCGGCGCGCCCATCACGGCCAGCAGCGAGAGCGCTGCGTCGTCCTGGTCGACCGATGGGTCGTCCAGCAGCAGCTGCAGGTGGACCTCGACGATGCGGGTGGTGTTCTCGGCCCGCTCCAGGTAGCGACCGATCCAGAACAGCGACTCGGCGATCCGGCTCAGCATGGCGCACCACCGGTCCGGGTCTGCTGCTGTTGCTGGGCCTGCTGCTGCTGCACCTTCTCCTCGCCGAGCTCGCCGAGCGGCACCGACGTCACCGGCTCCCGGGTCCGGCGTCGCCGCCGCTTCCCGCGGACGCCGTCCCGCGCCAGCACCCAGGTGTCCTTGGTGCCGCCGCCCTGGCTGGAGTTCACGATCAGTTCGCCCTCCGGCAGCGCGACCCGGGTGAGGCCGCCGGGCAGCACGTACACGTCATCGCCGGAGTTCACTGCGAAGGGGCGCAGGTCGACATGGCGCGGCGCCATCTTGCCGTCGATCATCGTCGGGACGGTGGACAGCTGCACCACCGGCTGGGCGATCCACCCGCGGGGGTCCTTGAGGATCCTGGCGCGCAGCGCGTCCAGCTGCCTGGCCGTGGCCCGCGGCCCGATCACGATGCCCTTGCCGCCGGAGCCGTCTACCGGCTTCAGCACGAGCTCCGCGAGCCGGTCCAGCACCTCCTCGCGGTGGGCCGGGTCCTCAAGGCGCCAGGTGTCGACGCTGGCCAGCAACGGCTCCTCGGCGAGGTAGTAGCGGATCAGTTCCGGAATGTAGGTGTACACCAGCTTGTCGTCGGCGACGCCGTTGCCGATGGCGTTGGCAAGGGTCACGTTGCCGGCCCGGGCAGCGGTGATCAGCCCGGCGCAGCCGAGCATCGAGTCGGAGCGGAACTGGGCCGGGTCGAGGAACTCGTCGTCCACCCGCCGGTAGATCACGTGCACCGGCTTCAGGCCCTGCGTGGTGCGGATCGAGACCCTCCCGTTGTGGCAGAGCAGGTCGCGGCCCTCCACCAGCTCGACGCCCATCATCCGGGCCAGCAGCGCGTGCTCGAAGTAGGCGGAGTTGAAGACTCCTGGGGTGAGGACGACCACGGTCGGGTCGCTGACCCCGCTCGGCGCAGCGGCCCGGAGCGCTGCCAGCAGGTGCAGGGGGTAACCCTCCACGGGCCGGATCCGGTGCCGGCTGGTCACCTCGGGGAGCGCGGAGAACATCGCGCGGCGGTTGGTCATCACGTAGGAGACCCCGGACGGCACCCGGACGTTGTCCTCCAGCACCCGGAAGCGGCCCACCTCGTCGCGCACCAGGTCGAT
>CAYQXH010000265.1:0-1994 GCA_964421325.1 uncultured Propionibacteriaceae bacterium | reverse complement strand
GCTGGACGCTGTACCTGGTGGTGTCGGTGGTGTTGTTCGGGTTGTCGTTCCTGTCCGGGATGATGGGCCTGGGTGTGGCGTTCATCGCCACCCCGGTCCTGGCGATGTTCGGGCTGGATCTCAAGAACGAGATCATGCCCTTGTCGTTGTGGCTCAACGGGGTCACCGCGATCTCCAGTGCGGTGGCTTTCGCCCGCAAGAAGATGATCGACTGGCGCACGGCCATCCCGCTGCTCATCGTGACCACGATCGCGGCCCCGATCGGGGTGTGGCTACTGCAGTTCACCTCAACGAACCTGTTGTGGTGGCTCTATGTCGGGGTGCTGCTCTTCCTGGCCTGGAGGATGGCGTTCCCGCCGAAACAGGACGACGCGGCGCCCTCGACGGTCACCGACGTCACGCGCTGGAAGGCCGCCGGGGCCAGTTCGGGAATCGGCGTGTTCGCCGGCCTCCTGGGAGTGGGGCCGGGCTTCTTGATGATGCCCACCCTGGTGCTGCTCGGTTTCGCGGCCCGGACTGCTGCGGCCACCAACAGCCTCGTTGTGACCCTGCCGTCCTTCTCTGCGTTCATCGCTCACCTGCCCGAGGCGCGGTTCGACTGGACCCTGCTGGTGATGACGACCATCGCCGCCGTCGCCGGGGCGCAGTGGGGGTCCAGGTTTATGGCGAACCGGGTCAAGAGCCTCACCCTGACCCGGATCTTCGCTGTGGCACTCGTCCTGCTCGCAGCGCAACGCGTGTTCGCCCTCCTTGGCTGACTTGACACATTCCTCGGTGCGGAGCATTGTTCAAGCATGGTTGATTCAAGATCGACTGAACAACGGATTGAGGCGGCGGCGCTGCTCACGGCTGTGGCGGATCCGATCCGACTCCAGTTGCTGCACCTGCTTGTCGGCCGGACGCGGTGTGTCTGTGATCTTCAGCCCGAGCCGGCGATCCCGGGCAACCTGCTGAGTTACCACCTGAAGGTGCTCCGTGCGGCCGGCCTGATCGAGGGCACCCGCCGCGGACGCTGGATCGACTACGCCCTCACCGATGGCGCGCTGGAGCGCCTGCACGCCGCACTTCCCGACCCGGCATCGGTGGCGCGGCAGCTGACCGTCGTCCGATGACCACAGCCACCCAACCCGACTCCCGCCGCCGGTCGATCAGGCGCTGGGGAGGCCTGGCGCTGGCCGCTGTCGCCTGGTGGGCGCTCTACCTGACCAACCAGCCGTTGTGGGACTGGCTGATCGGCGGCGTGTTCGGCCTCGACCTGGCCTCCCGGCTGGGTAGCGGGGTGCACTTCTTCTTCTACGACACGGTCAAGATCGTGCTGTTGCTGGCCGGGATCATCTTTCTGGTCACGGTGGCGCGCTCGTTCATGAGCGTGGAACGCACCCGGGCGCTGCTGGGCGGCAAGCGCGAAGGCATCGGCAACGTCCTGGCCGCCGGCTTGGGCGTGGTGACCCCGTTCTGCTCCTGCAGTGCAGTCCCGGCCTTCATCGGCTTCGTCGCCTCCGGCATCCCGCTCGGTGTGACGATGAGCTTCCTGATCGCCAGCCCGCTGGTCAACGAGGTAGCCATCGCCCTGCTCCTCGGCCTGTTCGGCATCGGCCCGACCCTGATGTACGTCGGCGCCGGGCTGGTCATCGCCATTGTCGCCGGCTACACCATCGGCCGCCTCAAGCTCGAACGTCACGTGGAGCAGTTCGTGTTCGAGACCAAGCTGCGCGGCCAGGTCATCGACTCAACCGCTGGCCTCACCTGGGACGACCGGATCCAGATGGGGATCGAGGAGGTCGGCTCAATCCTGCGCAAGATCTGGCCCTACCTGCTGGTGGGCATCGGACTCGGCGCGGCCATCCACGGCTGGGCACCCGAGGACTTCTTCGCCACCTACGCCGGGCCCGACAACCCGTTCGCGGTCCTGATCGCCGTACTGGTGGGGGTCCCGCTCTACTCCAACGCCGCCGGGATCCTGCCCCTGGTGGACGCCCTCTATGCCAAGGGCA
>CAYQXH010000264.1:0-2030 GCA_964421325.1 uncultured Propionibacteriaceae bacterium | reverse complement strand
AGTTGGTCACCTGGGAGTAGATCGGACGGATCAGGTCGAGCGCGGCGATGATCGCGGCCGGACGCAGGTCGAAGACCTGCTGCACGGCGGCCGTGATCTGCTCGACCGGCACCTTCTCGGTGCCGAAGCACTCCGTGTAGAAGCCGACCGGGTGGGCCCGGCCGATCGCGTAGGCGACCTGCACCTCACAACGCTCGGCGAGCCCGGCCGCGACGACGTTCTTGGCGACCCAGCGCATCGCGTAGGCGGCTGACCGGTCGACCTTGGACGGGTCCTTCCCCGAGAAGGCGCCCCCGCCGTGTCGGGCCATGCCGCCGTAGGAGTCGACGATGATCTTGCGGCCGGTCACGCCGGCGTCACCCATCGGGCCGCCGATCACGAACTTGCCGGTCGGGTTGACGTAGGCCTTCAGGCCGTCCGTGGCGATGTCGTAGCGGGCCAGGACCGGGTCGATCACCCTGGACCGGATCTCCGCGACCAGGGTCGGGTGCGTAACGGCCTCGATGTGCTGGCTGGAGACCACGACGGCGTCCACCCGGACCGGCCTGGCCTGCCCGGCGCCCTTCGAAGGGTCACCGTCGTACTCGATGGTCACCTGCGTCTTGCCGTCGGGCAGCAGGAAGTCGAGCTCGCCGGACTTGCGGACGGCGGCAAGCCGTTCGGCCAGCCGGTGGGCGATGTCGATGGGCAGCGGCAGCATCGTCGGGGTGTCCGTGCAGGCGTAGCCGAACATCAGGCCCTGGTCACCGGCACCCTGCGCGTCGAGGATGTCGTGCGAGCCCTCCTCGCGCTCCTCCTCGGCGTGGTTGACGCCCCGGGCGATGTCCGGCGACTGCACTCCGAGGGAGACCAGGACGCCGCAGGAGCGCCCGTCGAAACCCTTGTCGGAGGAGTCGTAGCCGATCTCGAGGATGCGCTTGCGGGCGAGCTTGGCGATGTCGGCGTAGGCCTTGGTCGTCACCTCGCCGGCGACAACGACGGTGCCGGTGGTGACCAGGGTCTCCACGGCCACCCGGGAGGTCGGGTCCTTCTTGAGCAACCGGTCCAGGACGGCGTCGGAGATGGCGTCGGCAACCTTGTCGGGGTGGCCCTCGGTGACTGACTCAGAGGTGAACAACCGGCTCACGCGGGCATCCCTTCGATCACGGTGCGGACGGCGTCCAATATCGCATGCGCCACCGAGGTCTTCGGCCCGGCAGCCCGGCCCACCTGACCTTCGGGGCCGAGCAGGAGCACCTGGTTGTCGGCGGACCCGAAGACGGCCCCGCCGGAGACATTGTTGAGCACCAGCAGCTGGCAGCCCTTGCGGGCCAGCTTGCTGGCGCCGAGGCTCAGCAGTTCGGCCTCGTCGGCCGCGGTCTCGGCTGCGAAGCCCACCACCACCTGCCCGGCCGGACGCTTAGCCACCATTCCGGCCAGCACGTCGGTGGTCTGGGTGAACTCGACCACCAGGCCGGCACCGCCGGACTTCTTCAGCTTCGTCGAGCTGGGGTTCACCGGGGTGAAGTCGGCGGGCGCCGCGGCCATGACGACGATGTCGGCGCCGGCAGCCTCGGCCAGCATGGCCTCGGCGAGGTCGGCGGTTGAGACCACCGGTAGCAGGCGTACCCCGGCCGGCGGCTCGGCGGCGAGGTTCGCCCCGACGAGGGTGACCTCTGCGCCGCGCTGGACGGCTGCCCGCGCGATCGCGAAGCCCATCAGGCCGGAGGATGAGTTGCCGACGAAGCGGACGGGGTCCAGCGCCTCCCGCGTGCCTCCGGCGCTCACCAGGACGCGCCGCCCGGCAAGGTCCTGGCCGGCCATCGCAGCCGCGATCCCGGGATCGGCAAGGGCGGCCAGTGCCGAGGCCTCGATGTCCTCGGGTTCGGGCAGCCGGCCCGGCCCGGAGTCTGCGCCGGTGAGCCGTCCGTCCGCCGGATTCAGCACCACTACTCCTCGGGACCGGAGCACGGCGACGTTGGCCTGGGTTGCCGGGTGCAGCCACATCTCGGTGTGCATGGCCGGGGCCAGCACCACCGGGCAGGTCGCGG
>CAYQXH010000263.1:0-2038 GCA_964421325.1 uncultured Propionibacteriaceae bacterium | reverse complement strand
GCGGCGAAGTAGATGACCTTCTCCAGGTCCTTCGGCGCGATGTCCAGCAGGTAGCCCAGCCGGCTCGGGACGCCCTTGAAGTACCAGATGTGGGTCACCGGGGCGGCGAGCTCGATGTGGCCCATCCGCTCACGGCGCACATTGGACCGGGTCACCTCGACGCCACAGCGCTCGCAGATGATGCCCTTGAAGCGCACCCGCTTGTACTTGCCGCAGTAGCACTCCCAGTCCCGGGTGGGACCGAAGATCTTCTCGCAGAACAGGCCGTCCCGCTCCGGCTTCAGCGTCCGGTAGTTGATGGTCTCGGGCTTCTTGACCTCGCCGTGCGACCACTCGCGGATCTGGTCGGCGGTAGCCAGCCCGATACGAAGCTCGTCGTAGAAGTTCACGTCCAGCACGTTGCTTCTCTTTCCCCTGGCGCGATGAGCGCAGGAACCAAACTTTGGATTGTCTGAGTTGTCAGTTGACTGAGTTGAACAACTCAGACTTCGTCGACGGAACGGAACGAATCCGCGCCGGGACGCCTGGACAGGTCGATGCCGAACTCCTCGCTGGCGCGGAAGTCGTCCTCGGAGTCGCGGAGCTCCACCACGGTGCCGTCACTGGAGAGGACCTCCACGTTCAGGCACAGCGACTTCATCTCCTTGACCAGGACCTTGAACGACTCCGGGATGCCGGGCTCTGGGATGTTCTCGCCCTTGACGATCGCCTCGTAGACCTTCACGCGGCCGGGGACGTCGTCGGACTTGATGGTGAGCAGCTCCTGCAGGGCCCAGGCGGCGCCGTAGGCCTCGAGGGCCCACACCTCCATCTCGCCGAAGCGCTGGCCACCGAACTGCGCCTTACCACCCAGCGGCTGCTGCGTGATCATCGAGTACGGGCCCGTCGACCGGGCATGGATCTTGTCGTCCACGAGGTGGTGCAGCTTCAGCATGTAGATGTAGCCGACACCCACCGGCTCCGGGTACGGCTCGCCGGAGCGACCGTCGAAGAGCCGGGCCTTGCCGTCGGAGTTGACCAGCTTCTGGCCATCACGCTGCGGCAGGCCGTGCTCGAGCAGACCGGCGATCTCGTCCTCGTTGGCACCGTCGAACACCGGGGTGGCCAGGCGGGCGTTGCCGCCGACCTGCTCAAGGCCCACGGTCCGCAGGCGGTTGGCCCAGGGCTCGTCGACGCCGGTGATGTCCCAGCCGGTCTTGGCGACCCACCCGAGGTGGGTCTCCAGCACCTGGCCGACGTTCATCCGGGAAGGCACGCCCAGCGGGTTCAGCACGATGTCGACCGGGGTGCCGTCCTCCATGAACGGCATGTCCTCCACAGGCAGGATCTTGGAGATGACGCCCTTGTTGCCGTGACGGCCGGCGAGCTTGTCACCGTTGGAGATCTTCCGCTTCTGGGCGACGTAGACCCGGACCATCTGGTTCACGCCCGGAGGCAGTTCGTCGTCCTCCTCACGGTCGAAGACGCGGACGCCGATGACCGTGCCGGTCTCGCCGTGCGGGACCTTCATCGAGGTGTCGCGGACCTCGCGGGCCTTCTCGCCGAAGATGGCGCGCAGCAGGCGCTCCTCGGGGGTGAGCTCGGTCTCGCCCTTGGGCGTGACCTTGCCGACCAGGATGTCGCCGGTGCCGACCTCCGCACCGATCCGGATGATGCCCCGCTCGTCCAGGTTGGCGAGCATGTCCTCACCGATGTTCGGGATGTCGCGGGTGATCTCCTCGGGGCCGAGCTTGGTGTCGCGGGCGTCGATCTCGTGCTCCTCGATGTGGATCGAGGTGAGGATGTCGTCCTGCACCAGCCGCTGGCTGAGGATGATCGCGTCCTCGTAGTTGTGACCCTCCCAGGGCATGAAGGCGACCAGCAGGTTGCGGCCGAGGGCCATCTCACCCTGGTCGGTGCAGGCGCCGTCGGCCAGCGGGGTGCCGACCTCGACCCGGGCACCGGCCGCGACCAGCGGGCGCTGGTTGATGCAGGTGGCCTGGTTGGAGCGCTTGAACTTCGACATCCGGTAGCTGGTGTAGGTGCCGTCGTCGTTGGT
>CAYQXH010000262.1:0-2063 GCA_964421325.1 uncultured Propionibacteriaceae bacterium | reverse complement strand
CGCCGAGGTAGGTCTTCAGCATCATGTTGAAGTCACGCGGCTCGGTGAACCGGCCGAGGGTGCCGCACTCGGGGCAGTTGATCTCCTCAAGGCCGGACGGCGCGCGTCCCTTCTTGTGCTCGAAGTTCTCCGCCAGCACGTCGGCCCGGAAGCGCTTGTGGCAGGAGAGGCACTCGGTGAGCGGGTCGGAGAACACCCCGACGTGGCCCGAGGCCACCCAGACCTGGCGCGGCAGGATGATGGAGGAGTCGATGCCGACGACATCGTCACGGCCTTGCACCACGGAGCGCCACCACTGGCGCTTGATGTTCTCCTTGAGCTCGACGCCGAAGGGACCGTAGTCCCAGGCCGCCCTCGTGCCGCCGTAGATCTCGCCACAGGGGTAGACGAACCCCCGGCGCTTGGTCAGGCTGATCACATTCTCCAGGCGGCTCGCCACCATGCACTCCTCGTCGTCAGACCTGGTTGCCCGGCTGGCAACCGCGCCTAGATTACCGTTCCACGAGGCCGGTTCTCGCCGACGGAGCCGGGATCGGCGTAGGCACTCGGCTCGTCGATGGCCAGCGAGAGCAACGGGATCAGGACGAGTTTCGCTGCGGTGCCGTTGAACGCCCGCCGATAGGAGCCGACATCGGCCCAGCGGCTGACGATCGCCCACAGCTCCGGCTCGTCGAGGTTCTGCACCAGTTCGGCTCCGGCACTCCCCGGCGAGGCGCTGAACTGCTCGACCACTGCGCCGGCCTGCACGCGGAAGCCGGACGGGTCCCCGGGCACCCGGAACCTGCTGATCGCCATCACAGCGCTCATGCTAACGCCGACGCAGTGAAGCCCCGGCGCAGGGGGCCGGGGCTTCACCATCACCTGCGTCAGCAGGCTGTCCAAACGGGGTGACTACCGCTCGTCGTTCTGGCGGTTCAGCCCGGGATCCAGATCGGTCCTGGTGCTCGCGGAGACGTCCTCCACCCCGGTCTTCGGGGCGGCGATGGTCGTCCCGACCGGAGTCGGGTCGAGCAGCACGTTGGTGTCCGACTTGCGCATGCCGCGCTGGATCATGCCGATGATGCTGGGCTTGCCCTGCATCTTGCTGAGCACGTCGAAGGCAACGGCAGCCAGCAGCACGAGGCCCTTGATCACCTGGATGACGTTCGAGTCCACCGACTGGTAGGCGAGGCCGAGGTTCAGCACGCCCATCACCAGGCCACCGATCATCGACCCGATCACCGTACCCACGCCACCGGTAACGGCCGCGCCGCCGATGAACACTGCCGCGATGGCGTCCAGCTCGAAGCCGGTGCCGTCCTTCGGGTTGGCTGCGTTCAGGTAGGCGGCGTAGACCATGCCGGCGATACCGGCGAGCATGCTCATGTTCACCATCACCAGGAAGTCCACCCGGCGGGTGTCCACACCGGTGAGCCGGGCGGCGTTCCGGTTACCACCGACGGCGTAGATGTGGCGACCGAAGACCATCTTCTGCGTGACGAAGCTGTAGATGATGACCAGGCCGAGCAGGATCAGGCCGACCACCGGGACGCCCTTGTAGGAGGCCAGCAGGAGCCCGACCACCAGGATGGCCGCGCTGAGCAGCACCATCTTGGTGACCGACTGGATCATCGAGGGCAGCTTCATGTTGTGCTTGCGCAACCCGGCCCGGCGCCGGAACTCGAGCCAGATCACGGCCCCGATCCCGAGCAGGGCCAGCAACAGGGTGAGGTTGTGGTAGTTCGTGTTCGGACCCACCACGGGCAGGTAGCCGTTCGCGATCTTCTGGAAGTCGTCGGGCACCGGGATGGACTCGGCGTTCAGGATCATCAGGTCGAGACCACGGAACAGGAGCATGCCGGCCAGCGTGACGATGAAGGCCGGGATGCCGACGTAGGCGACCCAGAACCCCTGCCAAATGCCCACGAGGATGCCCATGAACACTCCGAGGACGAGCGCGAGCGCCCAGTTCAGGTCCCATTCCCGCATCGCCAGGGCGACGGTGGCACCGACGAAGGCTGCGACCGAACCGACCGAGAGGTCGATGTGGCCGGCGATGATCACCATCACCATGCCGATGGCCA
>CAYQXH010000261.1:0-2081 GCA_964421325.1 uncultured Propionibacteriaceae bacterium | reverse complement strand
GCCAAGACCGGCAACCCGCGCTTCGCCTACGACTCCTACCGTCGGTTCATCCAGATGTACTCCGACGTGGTCATGGAGGTCGGCAAGGCCCACTTCGAGAAGCTCATCGACGAGATGAAGGAAGCCCGGGGCGTCAAGCAGGACGTCGAGCTCACCGCCGACGACCTGAAGGAACTCGCCACCGAGTTCAAGGCCCAGTACAAGGCAGCCATCGGCTCCGACTTCCCGTCCGACCCGGTCGAGCAGCTGTTCGGCGCCATCAAGGCCGTGTTCCGCTCCTGGGACAACCCGCGCGCCGTCTACTACCGCCGCATGAACGACATCCCGTCCGACTGGGGCACAGCCGTCAACGTGCAGTCGATGGTGTTCGGCAACATGGGCGACACCTCCGGCACCGGCGTTGCGTTCTCGCGCAACCCGGCCACCGGCGAGAAGGGGCTGTACGGCGAGTTCCTGATGAACGCCCAGGGCGAGGACGTCGTCGCCGGCATCCGCACCCCGGAGACGATCGACCAGCTGCGCGACGAGAACCCGGCCGTCTACGACCAGTTCGTCACGATCGTCGACAAGCTGGAGAACCACTACCACGACATGCAGGACATGGAGTTCACGATTGAAGAGGGCAAGCTCTTCATGCTCCAGACCCGCAACGGCAAGCGCACCGCTGCTGCCGCATTCAAGATCGCCTGCGACCTGGTCGACGAGGGCCAGATCACCCAGGAGCAGGCCGTCCGGATGATCGATCCCAAGCAGATCGACGCGCTGCTGCACCCGCAGTTCAACCAGGCCGACCTGAAGGCTGCCGTCCCGATCGGCAAGGGTCTCCCGGCATCGCCGGGTGCCGCGTGTGGCAAGGCGGTCTTCACCGCCGAGCATGCTGCGGCCATGGGCAAGCAGGGCGAGGACGTCATCCTCGTCCGCCTGGAGACCACCCCCGAGGACATCGAGGGCATGCACCACGCCAAGGGCATCCTGACCGCCCGCGGCGGCATGACCTCCCACGCTGCGGTCGTCGCCCGCGGCATGGGCACCTGCTGTGTCTCCGGCCTCGGCGAGATCTCGTTCGGTCCGGGCGGCAAGAGCTTCACCCTCGGCGGCAAGACCTTCAACGAGGGCGACTGGATCTCCCTCGACGGCACCAGCGGCGCCGTCTACGGCGAGAAGATCGCGACCGTGCCGGCTGACGTCAGCGGCTACTTCGGCCGGGTCATCGAATGGGCGGACGCCTTCCGCACCATGAAGGTCCGCACCAACGCCGACACCCCCGCCGACGCCCGCCAGGCGCGTGCCTTCGGTGCAGAGGGGATCGGCCTGTGCCGCACCGAGCACATGTTCTTCGAGACCGACCGGATCGCGGCCATCCGCGAGATGATCGTCTCCAAGACCGTCGAACAGCGCGAGGCCGCACTGGCCAAGCTGCTGCCGATGCAGCGTGGCGACTTCGAGGGCATCTACGAGGCGATGGAAGGCTTCCCGGTCACCATCCGGCTCCTCGACCCGCCGCTGCACGAGTTCCTGCCGACCGATGAGGACGACATCGTCGCCCTCGCGGCCGAGATGAACCTCGACCTGGCCGAGCTCAAGGAGATCATCTCCTCGCTGCACGAGTTCAACCCGATGATGGGCCACCGCGGCTGCCGCCTCGACGTGACCTACCCCGAGATCGGCGCCATGCAGACCCGGGCGATCATCGAGGCTGCCGTCAACGTGCAGAAGGCTCACCCGGAGTGGAAGGTCGTTCCGGAGATCATGATCCCGCTGGTCGGCGAGGTGAAGGAGCTGGCGTTCGTCAAGAACATCGTCACCAGTACCGCAGATGCGATCATCGCCTCCTCCGGCATCGAGCTGGAGTACCTCGTCGGCACCATGATCGAGATCCCGCGCGCGGCCATCACCGCTGACGAGATCGCCAAGGAGGCCCAGTTCTTCTCCTTCGGCACCAACGACCTCACGCAGATGACGTTCGGCTTCAGCCGCGACGACGCCGGCAAGTTCCTCGACGCGTACTACGCGACGAAGATCTACGAGAGCGATCCCTTCGCCCGCCTCGACCAGGTTGGCGTCGGCAAGCTCATGAAGAC
>CAYQXH010000260.1:0-2110 GCA_964421325.1 uncultured Propionibacteriaceae bacterium | reverse complement strand
CCGGTCGAAAACTAGGCCACCTGACCACGATTGGACGGGTGATCTCGTTGGAGGACTGGGCACTGATCAGGCGGCTGCACCGGAGTGACGGGTTGTCGCAGCGAGCGATCGCGAAGCAGCTGGGGATAGCAAGAGCGACGGTCGCGGGCGCTCTGACGGCCGACGGGCCACCGAAGTATGAGCGGCCAGCGGTGACGAGTTCGGGCTGGCTGCAGGTCGAGCCGGTGGTGCGCCGGTTGCTGGCCGAGACTCCGACGATGCCGGCGTCGGTGATCGCCGAGCGGATCGGTTGGACGGGGTCGATCTCGTGGTTGCGGGAGAACATCGCTCGCCTCCGGCCGGAGTACGCCCCGGCCGATCCGGCTGACCGGCTGGTGTGGCTACCCGGTGACGCGGTTCAGTGCGACCTGTGGTTCCCGCCGGTCAAGATCCCGACCGGCGCCGGCCAACTGGCGAGTCCGCCGGTGCTGGTGATGGTCGCCGCGTACTCGAGGTTCATCACCGCGGTGATGTTGCCGTCCCGCACCACCCCGGACCTGGTGGCCGGGACGTGGCTGTTGCTGCGCGATCAGCTGCGTGCGGTGCCGCGCCGACTGGTGTGGGACAACGAGGCCGGGATCGGTCGCCGTGGCTCTCTGACCGGTGAGGTGACCTCCCTGATCGGGGTGCTGGGCTGCCGGCTGGTCCAATGCAAGCCCTACGACCCCGAGACCAAAGGGATCGTGGAACGGGCCAACCAGTACCTGGAGACCTCGTTCCTGCCCGGCCGCACGTTCACCAGCCCGGCCGACTTCAACACTCAACTCGCCGAGTGGCTACCGGCAGCGAACCGTCGCATGGTGCGTCGCCTTGATGCCCAACCCGCTCAGCTGATCGAGCTGGACCGGGCCGCGATGCTAACCCTGCCACCAGTCGCGCCGCAGGTCGGTTGGCGTCAGCAGGTCCGGCTCGGCCGTGATTACTACGTGCGGGTCGCCAGCAACGACTACTCCGTGGACCCGGCCGCGATCGGCACCATGGTCGACGTCACCGCCAGCCTCGACCAGGTCGTGGTGACCCGCGGCGGGCAGGTCCTGGCCCGGCACCCACGCTGCTGGGCAACCCGCCAGGTCATCACCGACCCCGACCACGTCGACACCGCAGCAAGGCTGCGGGCCGCCTACCAACAGCCCCGAACCCCGGCCGATCCCGACGCCGGCCTGGTCCGTGACCTGTCCTGCTACGACACCGCATTCGGTGTCACCATCGACGAGGTGGTGGCGTCATGAGCAGCGACCCGGTCAAGGACATCACCCACCTCGCGGCGGCGCTGAAAGCGCCCCGGATCCGGGACCACGCCGCCCGGCTCGCCGACCAAGCCCGTGCTGACGGCTGGACCCACGAGGAATACCTGGCAGCCGTGCTCGACCGGGAAGTCTCGGCTCGGGACGCCTCCGGTGCCGACATGCGGATCCGCTACGCCGGGTTCCCCACCCGCAAGAGCATCGAGGAGTTCAACTTCGACCACCAACCAGCGTTGGGCCGGGACGTGATCGCGCACTTGGCCACCGGTGGGTTCCTCGACCAGGCCCGCAACGTCGTCCTCCTCGGACCACCCGGCACCGGCAAGACCCACCTGGCGATCGGGCTCGGTATCAAAGCCGCCCACCGAGGCCACCGGGTCGCGTTCGCCACCGCCATCGACTGGGTCACCCGGCTTAAGACCGCCCACACCCTCGGCAAGCTCAACACCGAACTGGCACGGCTACGCCGCTACGGGCTGATCATCGTCGACGAGGTCGGCTACATCCCCTTCGAACAAGACGCCGCGAACCTCTTCTTCCAACTCGTCTCCAGCCGCTACGAACACGCATCGCTGATCCTGACCAGCAACCTGCCCTTCGCCCGCTGGGGAGACGTCTTCGGAGACCAAGTCGTCGCCGCCGCCATGATCGACCGCATCGTCCACCACGCCGACGTCCTCACCCTCAAAGGCAGCAGCTACCGGCTCAAAGACACCGGCATCGACACCCTGCCTTCAGCCCGAGCCGACAACACGGCACAATGAAACAACCACCGTGGCCCAGTTTTCGACCGGCGCTACCGGCCTAGCATTCGACCGTCGTCGACA
>CAYQXH010000259.1:0-2146 GCA_964421325.1 uncultured Propionibacteriaceae bacterium | reverse complement strand
TCCCAGGGCCTGCTGCTGATGATCCCGAACATGTACAAGATCGCCGGCGAGCTCACCTCGATGGTGCTGAACGTCGCGGCCCGGTCGCTGGCGGCGCAGGGCCTGAGCATCTACGGCGACCACCAGGACGTGATGGCCGTCCGCCAGACCGGGTTCGCCATGCTGAACTCCTCCAGCGTGCAGGAGGCCCACGACATGGCGGCCATCTCGCAGCTGGCCACGATGAAGTCCCGGGTGCCGTTCGTGCACTTCTTCGACGGCTTCCGCACCAGCCACGAGGAGAACAGCGTCGAGCTGCTCAGCGACGACGAGCTGCGCACCCTCGTCCCGGAGGACCTGGTCCGCGCGCACCGCCAGCGGGCGCTGTCCCCTGAGCACCCCTACATCCGGGGAACGGCACAGAACCCCGACACCTACTTCCAGGGCCGGGAGTCGGCCAACCCCTACTACAACGCCACCCCCGGCATCGTCGCCGACGCCATGGACACCTTCGCCGGGATCACCGGCCGCAGCTACGACCTGGTCGAGTACTACGGCGATCCCGAGGCCGACCGGGTGATCGTGATCATGGGCTCCGGCGCCCAGACCGTCCGCAGCACCGTCGAGCACCTGACCGCGTCCGGCGAGAAGGTCGGGTTGGTCCAGATCCGGCTCTACCGGCCGTTCCCGACCGAGGCCGTGCTGGCCGCCATCCCGGCGACCACCCGGGTGCTGGCCGTGCTCGACCGCACCAAGGAGCCCGGCTCCGGCGGCGAGCCGCTGTTCCTCGATGTCGCCGCCGCGATGGGCGAGGCCCACGCCTCGGGCGCACGGACGAACCTGCCCCTGCTCGTCGGTGGCCGCTACGGCCTGTCCAGCAAGGAGTTCACCCCTGCGATGGTCGTCGGCATCTACGACGAGCTCGCCAAGCCCTCCCCCCGGCCCCGGTTCACGATCGGCATCAATGACGACGTGACCATGCTGTCGCTGCCCTACGACCCGACGATCGACATCGAGGACCCGTCGACGCTGCGCGCGGTCTTCTACGGCCTCGGCTCGGACGGCACCGTCGGGGCGAACAAGAACTCCATCAAGATCCTCGGCTCGATCGATGACACCTACGCCCAGGGCTACTTCGTCTACGACTCGAAGAAGTCCGGCTCGCGGACGGTCTCGCACCTGCGGTTCGGGCCGAAGCCGATCGAGGCGCCGTACCTGGTCAGCCAGGCCGGCTTCATCGGCTGCCACAACTGGTCGATCCTCGAGCGCGTCAACGTGCTCGAGTTCGCCCGGCCGGGCACGATCCTGCTGGTCAACACCCCCTACGAGCCCAGCGAGACCTTCGCGCACCTGCCGTTGCCGATGCAGCGCCGGATCATCGAGCTGGGGATCGAGCTCTGGGCCATCGACGCCAACCTGGTCGCCCGCAAGGCCGGCATGGGACGGCGCACGAACACCGTCCTGCAGACGTGCTTCTTCGCCATCAGCAAGGTGCTGCCGCGCGAGGAGGCCATCGAGGAGGTCAAGAAGACCATCCGTAAGTCCTACGCCCGCAAGGGCGCCGACGTGGTGCTGAAGAACGAGGCAGCCGTCGACGCCTCCGTGGACAACCTGCACCGCGTCCGGGTGCCGGAGCTGCCGGTCGGTGAGATCGGCATGATCCCGCCGGTGCCGGCCGACGCCCCGGACTTCGTCCGCAACGTGACGGCTTCCATGCTGCTGGGCACCGGCGACGACCTGCCGGTCAGTGCGCTGCCGGTTGACGGGACCTACCCCTCCGGTACCACGAGGTACGAGAAGCGGAACATCTCCGACATCATCGCCGAGTGGGACTCCGAGGCCTGCATCCAGTGCGGCAACTGCGCCTTCGTCTGCCCGCATGCCGTCCTGCGCGCCAAGTACTACACCGCCTCGGCACTCGACGGCGCGCCGGAGGGCTTCCAGTCGGCGCCACTGAACGCAGCCGGGTTCCCGGGCTCCCGCTACACCCTGCAGGTCTACGCAGAGGACTGCACCGGCTGCGGCCTGTGCGTCGAGGCCTGCCCGGTGAAGCCGCTGGGTACCGGCGGGGCCCGCAAGGCCATCAACCTCACTCCCGTGCTGGACCGCACGAAGGAGAAGGAGAACGTCAAGTTCTTCGAGACGATCCCGATCAACCGGCGCTCCC
>CAYQXH010000258.1:0-2147 GCA_964421325.1 uncultured Propionibacteriaceae bacterium | reverse complement strand
TCGCCAAGCAGCGGTGGAGCGTGTCCGACACCGCCGAGTTCGGCGACTACGTCTCGGGACCGCGGATCATCGACGCCTCGGTGAAGGCGCGGATGAAGGACGTCCTTGCCGACATCCAGTCCGGCGCCTTCGCGAAGCGGTTCATCGACGACCAGGACGCCGGCGCCCCGGAGTTCAAGCGCCTTCGCGCCGCTGGTGAGACGCATCCGATCGAGGAGACCGGGCGCAAGCTCCGCGGCCTGATGGCCTGGGTGAAGTCACACGACGACGACTACGTCGAGGGCACTGCAGCCCGCTGATCCACGCTCGGCCGAAGGGCGCTGCACTCCGGTGCGGCGCCCTTCGTCGTTCCTGCCCGGGCCTCGGCTGGGGTGCCGCTGGAAGAGTCTGGCAAGCTTTCCGCATGACGATCGCCGCACCGGTTGCGCCCGGGCTCACCGCTGCCGAAGTGGCCGACCGCGTCCAGCGGGGCCTTACCAACGATCTGCCGCCGCGATCGGGGCGCACCACCTGGGACATCGTCCGGGCCAACGTGTTCACCCGGATCAACTTCCTGCTGATGGTGCTGTTCATCATGGTCCTGACCACGGGCTCGATCGTGAATGCCCTGTTCGGCTTCCTGATCATCATCAACTCCGGCATCGGCATCGTCCAGGAACTGCGGGCCAAGCGGACGCTGGACAACCTCGCTGTGGTGGGGGAGGGCAAGCCGACCGTCCGGCGTGACGGCGTCAGCGCAGAACTGGCGCGCGAGGCCGTGGTGCTGGACGACCTGATCGAGATCGGCCCCGGCGACCAGATCATCGTTGACGGTGAAGTCGTCGAGGCCTCCTACCTCGAGGTGGACGAGTCGCTGCTCACCGGTGAATCGGATCCGCTGTTGAAGGAGGTCGGCGACCCGGTGATGTCCGGCAGCTTCGTCGTTGCCGGCGTCGGCGCCTTCCGCGCCACCCGGGTCGGCCATGACTCCTACGCCGCCCAACTCGTCGCCGAGGCCAGCAGGTTCTCGCTGGTGAAGTCCGAGCTGCAGACCGGCATCAACAAGATCCTGCGGCTGATCACCTGGCTGCTGATCCCGGTCGGCGTGGCGACCATCTTCGTGCAGTGGAACCAGCCCGGGGTCTGGCAGGACAAGATCCTGGCGACGGCGGGGGCGCTGGTGCCGATGGTGCCCGAAGGCCTGGTGCTGCTCACCTCGCTGGCCTTCGCCGTCGGCGTGGTGCGGCTCGGGCAGCGCAACGTGCTCGTGCAGGAGCTGCCGGCCATCGAGGGCCTGGCGCGGGTCGACGTCGTCTGCGCTGACAAGACCGGCACGCTCACCGAGAACGGGCTCCGGTTCACCCACGTGGAGCTCCTGGACGGGGCGGACGAGGCCGCCGTCAACCGTGTCCTGGCGCAGCTCGCTGCGGCGGACCCCCGTCCCAATGCTTCGATGAAGGCCCTTGGGCACGCGCTCGCAGACGACGCGGATGCCTGGCTGGTCACCGGGATGGCGCCGTTCACCTCTGCCAAGAAGTGGTCGGGCATCTCCTTCGGCGACCGCGGGAACTGGATCATCGGCGCCCCTGACGTCCTGGCCGGCCCGGCGACCGTGGCTTCGCAGTCGGCGGAGCGGATCGGCTCGACCGGACGCCGGGTGCTGCTGCTGGCCTCCTCCGACCTGGCGGTCGACGACGCCGATGCCCCCGGGACCGTGACCCCGGTGGCCTTGGTGGTGCTCGAGCAGAAGGTCCGCCCGGAGGCCCGTGACACCCTTGCCTTCTTCGCCGAACAGGGCGTGGCTGTGAAGGTGATCTCCGGCGACAACGCCACCTCGGTCGGGGCGGTCACCGGTTCGCTGGGCGTCGCGGCCACCTCGGTCGTGGACGCCAGGGACCTGCCCGAGGAGGCCGTCGCCTTCGCCGACGAGGTGGAGCGGGCCAGCGTCTTCGGCCGGGTGACGCCGCAGCAGAAGCGGCAGATGGTGGCAGCCCTGCAGTCCCGCGGCCACAACGTCGCGATGACCGGCGACGGGGTCAACGACGTGCTGGCGATCAAGGACTCCGACCTGGGCGTGGCGATGGGCTCCGGGGCTGCCGCCACCCGCTCGGTGGCCCAGCTGGTGCTCCTCGACGACAGCTTCGCCACCCTGCCCCACGTGGTTGCAG
>CAYQXH010000257.1:0-2177 GCA_964421325.1 uncultured Propionibacteriaceae bacterium | reverse complement strand
GCCGCCGAGCCCCGACTGCGCGGCTTGCTCTCCGGACTGCTCGAACGACTCTGAGGGGCAACATGATCGACGCAGCTCTGCGCTCGCGGCTCACCGCCTGGCGCGACCAGGATCCCGACATTGCCACTGCCGCAGCCCTCGACGAACTGTTGGCCCGCGCCGACGCCGGGGACGCCGATGCCGCAGCCGAACTCGCGGACGCCTTCGCCGGGCCGCTCACCTTCGGCACGGCCGGCCTGCGGGGGGCGCTCGGCCCCGGGCCGGCCCGGATGAACCGGGTGGTCGTCAGCCAGGCTGCTGCCGGCCTGGCCGCCTACCTGCTCGAACGCGGCTTCACCGGTGGCCGGGTAATCGTCGGCTACGACGCGAGGTACAACTCCGAGCAGTTCGCTGCCGACACGGCAGAGATCCTTGCCGGCGCCGGGCTGCTGCCCCTGCTGTGCTCCCGGGCCCTGCCGACACCGGTCGTCGCCTTCGGCATCGGGCACTTCGAGTGTGTGGCCGGCGTGGTCGTCACGGCGTCCCACAACCCGCCCCAGGACAACGGCTACAAGGTCTACCTCGGCGACGGCTCGCAGATCGTCCCGCCCGCCGACGCCGACATCGCCGTCCGGATCTCTGCGGCTGCCGCCGCCCCGTTGGCAGACATCGCGCGCAGCGACGACTACCCGCTGGTCGGCGACGAACTGGTGGACGCCTACGTCGCAAGGGCGGCCGCACTGGTGCCGGCGGACGCGCCCCGTGAACTCTCCTGGGTGTACACGGCCATGCACGGGGTCGGCGCGGCGGTGGTCGACCAGGTGGTCGCGGCCACCGGCTTCCCCCAGCCGCACCGGGTGACCGAGCAGATCGAGCCGGATCCGGCGTTCCCGACGGTCCCGTTCCCCAATCCGGAGGAGCCGGGGGCGATCGACCTGGCGCTCGCCCTCGCCCGCCGGTCCGGCGCGGACCTCGCGATCGCCAACGACCCGGACGCGGACCGGTGCGCTGCCGCAGCGGTCATCGGTGGGCAGTGGCGGATGCTCTCCGGCGACGAGTTGGGCACCCTGCTTGCCGACGAGGCCCTGCGCAGCGGCGTCCCCGGCACCTATGCCTGCTCGGTGGTGTCCAGCACGCTGTTGGGCACGATGGCAGCGGCGCACGGCCGGCCCTTCACCACCACCCTCACCGGCTTCAAGTGGATCGGCCGGGTGCCCGACCTGGCCTTCGGCTACGAGGAGGCGATCGGCTACTGCACCGACGCAGCTGCCGTGCCGGACAAGGACGGGATCACCACCCTGGTCCGGCTCCTTACCCTTGCCGCCGGCCTCAAGGCGACCGGGCAGACGATCGCCGACCGGCTGGACGAGATCGCCAGGACCTACGGGCTGCACCTCACCTCGCCACTGGCGTTCCGGGTGACGGAGCTGCGGCTGATCGCGGAGGCGATGTCGCGGGTTCGGATGAACCCGCCGGACGTGCTGGCCGGTGAACCGGTGCGGGCGGTCGATCTCGCGATCGGCAGCGCCGGCCTCCCCCCGACCGACGGGATGCTGTTCGAGGGCACCTCCGTTCGTGTCGTGGTGCGCCCTTCCGGCACCGAGCCGAAGCTGAAGTGCTACCTGCAGGTGAAGCTCGGCGTCGCCGACAGCCAGGACCTGGCAGCTGCCAGGAGCCGGGCCGGTGAGCTGATGTCCCGGGCGCGGGCCGACATGGCCGCAGCACTCGGCCTGTGAGCGCCGGCAAGTGCCGGCTGGTCCTGATCGCCGGACCGTCTGGCAGCGGCAAGTCCCGGCTCGCGCACGCCTCGGGGTGCCCATCGCTGCGGTTGGACGACTTCTACTTCGACGCCGACCACCCCGGGATGCCCCGGACCCTCGGCATCACCGATTGGGACGATCCCCGCTCCTGGGACGCCGGCGCAGCTGTGGCGGCGTTGCAGGAACTGCTGGAAACCGGAGAGGTGGCCGTGCCCACCTACTCCATCTCGGAGAGCCGGCGCACGGGCAGCCACACCGTCCGGCTGGACGGCGCCCACTGCCTGACCGCGGAGGGGATCTTCGCCGTCGAGTTCCTGGACACCTGCCGGGCAGCCGGGCTCGAGGTCGACGCCATCTACCTGGACCGGCCGGCGCCGCTGGTCTTCTGGCTGCGCCTGCGCCGCGACCTTTCCAAGAAGCGCAAGCCGCCGCTGATCC
>CAYQXH010000256.1:0-2238 GCA_964421325.1 uncultured Propionibacteriaceae bacterium | reverse complement strand
GTCCTGATCTTCATCCCGTACGTGATCTCCGAGGTCATCGTCGGCACCGGCTGGGGCCTGATGCTGCAGTACACCGGCGCTGTGAACGACCTGCTGACGAACATGGGCCTCGGCGCCTTCGCCCACGACTGGATCGCCGACCCCAACATCGCCATCTGGACGTTGATGGTGATCATCTCCTGGAAGTACATCGGCTTCGCGATCATCCTCATGCTCGCCGGGATCCAGGGCGTGCCCGAGGAGTTGTACGAGGCCGCTGCGATCGACGGCGCCTCCTACTGGCAGATCCAGCGCTGGATCACGCTGCCGCTGCTCGGCCCCACCGTGCGGGTCTGGGCCTTCCTCTCGATCATCGGTTCGCTGCAGCTCTTCGACCTGGTCTACATCATCTGGGGCCAGTACGTCGCGTCCACCGCCGGCACCTCGACGATGGCGACGTACATGGTGCGCGAGGGCAGGCTCGCGGGCAACTACGGCTTCGGCAACGCCGTCGCAGTGGTGATCTTCATCGTCTCGCTCGTCATCGCCCTCACCTATCAGCGGTTCGTGCTGCGTCGGGACACCGAGGGTGCACTGGCCGAGGCCCCGGAAAGGAAGCTGAAGTAATGTCGCAAGCAGCTCTCACCGCGCGCGTCTCGACAACACGGCGCCGGCGCACCAAGAGCGCCTCCGGCGCCAGCTGGGGCAGCCCGACCACGTACCTCGTCGCAACGGTGCTGATCTCGATCTGCATCGCGCCCGTGCTGTACATCATCATCGGCGGCTTCCGGAGCAACTCCCAGATCACCGTCAACCCGTCGGGCTGGCCCGACCCGTGGGTCCTCACCAACTACACCTCGGTGCTCTCCAGCAGCCTCTTCTGGCAGCAGTTCGGCAACTCCATGATCTCGGGCGTCGCCACCACGGCCGCCACCGTCGCGCTCGCCCTGATGGCCAGTTTCGTGATCGCGCGGTACCACTTCGCCGGCCGCAACGCGATGTACTCCCTGTTCGCCGCTGGCCTGATGTTCCCGATCACCGTCGCGATCACGCCGCTGTACCTGCTGGTGAAGAACCTGGGGCTGACCAACAGCCTGCTCGGCATCATCCTGCCCCAGATCGCCTTCGCGCTGCCGGTGGCCGTGATCATCCTCGTACCCTTCCTCGCAGCGATCCCGAAGGAACTGGAGGAGGCCGCAGCGATCGACGGTGCCAGCCGGCTGGGCTTCTTCTTCCGGATGGTGCTGCCGCTGTCGCTGCCCGGGGTGATCACCACCGGCATCCTCACCTTCGTCACCGCGTGGAACAGCTACCTGCTGCCCCTGTTCATCCTGAACGACTCGGCGAGCTACACCCTGCCGCTGGGAGTCCAGGCCTTCGCCTCCGAGCACTCGGTCGACACCGCTGCCGTCCTGGCGTTCACCTCCTTGTCGATGGTCCCTGCGCTGGTGTTCTTCAGCATCTTCGAACGTCGCATCGTCGGCGGGCTCACCGGCGCCGTCAAGGGCTGACGCGCGGATCCGCGCCTGCCCGATCCCGATCACCAACCCATGAAGGAGCTGGGCCCTGTGTCCACGTCGTCCGCCGCGATCCCCGCGGTTCCCGAGGTCTCGCACCGCGTCCGCGAACTGCTGTCCCGAATGACCCTCGAGGAGAAGCTCGCCCAACTTGTGGGCTACTGGCTCGACCAGGGCGGCAACGTCGTCGCGCCCATGCAGGGCGAGATGGGCGGCAACGAGCGCCCTGGCGAACTGGCAGAGGTCACCCGGAACGGCATCGGCCACTACACCCGGGTGTACGGCACCCGCCCGGTGGACGGCGCCGAGCGCGCAGCCTGGCTGTGGCAGGAGCAGCGCCGGCTGCAGCGCGAGACCCGCCTCGGCATCCCCGCGCTCGTCCACGAGGAGTGCCTCACCGGGCTGGCGGCGTGGAAGGCGACGACCTACCCGACCCCCCTGGCCTGGGGTGCGTCCTTCGACCCGGCGCTGGTCGCAGAGGTCGGTGCGGCGATCGGGCGGTCCATGCACGCGCTCGGCATCCACCAGGGCCTCGCCCCGGTGATGGACGTGATCCGGGACCCGCGCTGGGGCCGGGTCGACGAGTGCATCGGTGAGGACCCCTACCTGGTCGGCACGATCGGAACTGCCTTCGTCAAGGGCCTGCAGTCGGAGGGGGTGCATGCGACCCTGAAGCACTTCCTCGGCTACTCCGGCTCCGCCGCCGGCCGTAACCACGCCCCGACCCACGCCGGCCCGCGCG
>CAYQXH010000255.1:0-2239 GCA_964421325.1 uncultured Propionibacteriaceae bacterium | reverse complement strand
CGGAAGGGGCGGAGGCGCCGTAGCGCAGCGAGTAGCCCGAGGCCACCCGCAGGTGCACGAACGGGTCGCTCACCCCGCACCCCGGGCCCGCTCGACCGACCGCGAGAGCCGGCGACCGACCGCGTCGTGGAAGGCCTGCGCGTCCCGGACCAGGTCATCAGCCTCGCGGTGGCTGACCAGGGCCGTGGCCCCGGCCGCCACCGCCTGCCGCTTGCCCTGGGTGGCGGCGAAGAAGCCGGCCCACTCCGCGAACTCCGGGGCCACCTCACCGACCACCTGCCACACGTTGCGCGGCCGTCCGCCACCGCCCGACTTCGCCCTGGTGCCGAGAATGGCCGCGGCCACCCGCAGGGCGGCGAGCTGGGCCGCCAGGTACCGCTCGGCCGGGGACTCGGCCAGTTCGGCGGCCAGCAGCGCCGCCCGGGCCGGGTCGAGGGCCGAACCGTTCCGCGAACCCGGCGCCGGGTTCCCCGGGCCCGACGACCCGCTCCCCGGGCCCGACAACGGGTTCATCAGTCCATCACCGCCCGCAGCCGCCAGCGGCCGCTGCCCCAGCTGTGCGCGAGCTCGTAGACCCCGGACGCAGCGGAGGCGCCCGCGCTGGCGACCACTCGCCAGATCTCCTCCTCGTCGAGCAGGTCGCCGGCACCGGCAGCCTCCGTCGCGTCGCCGTGGACCGCCTCCACCTGGGCGCCGCGCCACCAGTCGGCGGTCTCCAGCCACCGCTGCTGCACCTGGCTGACCCGCCAGACCCGCCGCCGCCAGCTGAAGTGGGCCGGGCCCTCCTGGGTGCCGATCAGGCCGGTACGAACCTCGATCTCCTCGTCGTAGCGGCGCACTGTTCCTCCCGGTGACTGACCGACCCCGGCCGGACGGTCCCCCGGGCCGGGTCGACGGGCGGGGGTCGAGACCACCCGAACGACCAGCCAGGGACCGTCCCACCGGGGCCGGACGGGCTGCGGTTCCGCTGCCCGAGCGAGCTTCCCCAACTCGCATTATCGAACGTGTATTCGATTGATTCCATCATAGGACTCCCCTCCGACACCTCGTCAAGCCCGGGGACAGACCCGATGGCTACGCTTTCCCCATGGACGTCGTCGCACTCACCTTCGCCAGCGGCTGGGCCAGCGGCATCAACGCCTACGCGACCGTCTTCCTGCTCGGCCTGATCGGCCGGCTTGGCGGCGTCGAGGGCATCCCCGGCGGCTTCCAGCGCACCGACGTGCTGATCATCATGGGCGTCCTCGCCCTCGCCGAGTTCTTCGCGGACAAGATCCCCTACCTCGACTCGGCATGGGACGCCGTCTCCACCTTCATCCGTCCGGTCGCCGGCGCACTGATCGGAGCCCTCCTCGCCGGAGCCAGCGGCGAACTGCTGCCGATGACCCTCGGCGCCCTCGGCGGCGTCACCGCACTGGTCAGCCACGCAGCCAAGTCCGGGGTGCGGTTGGCCGTGAACACCTCGCCCGAACCGCTGAGCAACATCGGCGCCTCCCTTGCCGGCGACGCCGCGCTGATCACCGTCGTGTCCCTCGCCGTCGCCTACCCGGTGCAGGCAGCCATCGTCGCGGCAGTGCTGCTGGCCGGCACCATCGTCCTGGCACTGCTGCTGCTCGCCCAGATCCGCAAGGGGCTGGTGGCGTTCCGCACCTGGGTGGCCACGCGTTGATCGGGATCATCGGCGGCGGGCTGGCCGGACTGGCGGCCGCCGCGCGGCTGGCGAAGGCCGGCCACCGGGTGCGCGTGCTGGAATCGGCGCCGGAACTCGGCACCGGCATCGAGGTCTCCGGCGAACCTGACCCGACCGTCATCAGCCTCCCGGCCGCCTGGCGCGACCTGTTCCGCAAGTCCGGGCGCACGCTGGACGCAGAACTGGCCCGCAACGCCCTCGAACTCGTGCCCGCACCACCGCGGCGCTACCCCTTCGCCGACGGCTCCGTCCTCGACCTGCCCACCGACCGGGGCGAGCAGTGGACGACCATCACCGACGCCTTCGGCGAACCGGCTGCCGCCGCCTGGCGCGACCTGCTCGACCGCCTGGACGAGACCTGGCAGGTACTCCGGCGGCTCGGGCTGGAGGCTGAGTTCACCGGACCCGAGCAGCTGACCAGGGAGGTCCGGGCGGTGTTGCGGCCGCGGGAGAGCCTCGACCGCCTCGCCGGCGGCCTGCCGGTGGCCCAATTGACCGAACTGGTGCTCGACGTGGCCGCCCGGCTCGGCCAGGACCCCCGCCGGCTGC
>CAYQXH010000254.1:0-2246 GCA_964421325.1 uncultured Propionibacteriaceae bacterium | reverse complement strand
GAGGTGACGCCGCTGTCGATGGTCGAGGCCTACGGCACCTTCGCCGCCCGCGGCAAGCACTGTGAGCCGATCATCCTGAAGTCGATCAAGACCAAGGACGGACAGCCGCTGGACGTCCCCAGCGCCAACTGCAAGCAGGTGATCTCCGAGGAGGTCGCAGACGCCATCAGCAAGATCTTCAGGGGTCCCTACGAGGGCGGAACCGCTACCTCGGCGAAGGTTCCCGGGGTGACCATGGCCGGGAAGACCGGGACCGTGCCCCTGAACAAGGCCGTTTGGACGGTCGGCTTCACCCGCGACCTGGTCGGCGCAGCCGTGATCAGCTACGACAACTCCAAGAAGTTCGCCAAATTCTGGAAGGGCAAGTCGAGCTTCCTTCGGTATGTGACGCTGCCGGCCTCGGGCCGCTGGCTGAGCGGTTTCTCCGGCAACAACGCCGGGGCGAACCTGCTCAAGCCGGCCTTCGCGGCCGCCATCGCCGAAATCGACGAACGACGTTCCTTCGTCGATCCGCCGAACTCCATCCTGCAGGGCGAGCGCGTCAACATCCCCAGCTGTGCGGGCATGGGCGCCTCCAGCTGCGCAGCTCTCCTGCGCCGCGCGGGCTTCACCACGTACTACGCCAATGTCGAATCCGAGGAGCCCAAGGGCACGTTCGTCGGGACCAGCCCGGCGGGCTCGGCCCCCAAGTTCAGCCAGATCGCCCTGCTGATCAGCAAGGGCCCGAAGGTGGTTCCGCCGCCCCCAACCGACAGCCCGAGTCCGTCACCCACCCCGACCCGCGGCCGGCGGTGATCGGCAAGCTCGCCGGACGGCTCGCCCTCGTCGGTGCCGGATGCTTCGCCTACGGCGCCCTGATCGAGGTGAACGCCTTCCAGGTTCGGCGGGTGAGCCTGCCGGTCCTGCCTGCCGGTTCCCGCAAGGTCCGGGTGCTCCATGTCTCCGACATCCACCTGCTGGCCGGCCAGCGGGCCAGGCGCCGTTTCGTGGCCTCCCTGGCCGGTCTGGAACCGGACCTCGTGGTGAACACCGGTGACAACATCGCCGAGGCTGCCGCCCTCGAACCGTTGTTGTCGGACTTCGGCCGGCTGCTGGAGGCGCCGGGTGTGTTCGTCTTCGGCTCGAACGACTACAGCGCTCCGAAGCTCACCAATCCCCTGGCCTACCTCGCCCGTTCGACCAGCCGGCACGGCACCCCGGCGGACCGCGGGGTACTGCCGACCGAGGACCTGCGGACCGGCCTGGCCGCGGGTGGCTGGCATGACCTCAACGGTCGCCGGATCACGCTCGACGTGCAGGGTGTACGCCTTGAGCTGCGTGGCACGGACGATGCCCACCTGCACCGGGACGACTACTCCCTGGTCGCCGGGAAGCCACCGACCGTGGACCTGGCCATCGGCGTGACGCACGCTCCGTACGCCAGGGTGCTGGACGCCATGACCGCGGACGGGGTACAGCTGGTGTTCGCCGGCCACACCCACGGCGGCCAGGTCTGCGTCCCGGGCTGGGGCGCCCTCACCACCAACTGCGACCTGCCGGCTTCGCAGGCGAAAGGCCTGAGCAGGCATGAGACGGCCGACGGCTCATCCTGGCTGCACGTGTCGGCCGGCCTCGGCACCTCACCCTTCGCCCCCTACCGGTTCGCTTGTCCGCCTGAGGTCACCCTGCTCACTCTCACTCCGGTCCCGAATGGCTGACCGGCACCAGTTCGGCTAAGCTGCGACTCGGCCCGGACCTGGTCCGGCCGGTTCGGGGTGTGGCGCAGCTTGGTAGCGCGCATCGTTCGGGACGATGAGGTCGCAGGTTCAAATCCTGTCACCCCGACCAGCGGAAAGCCGCTCTGACTAGGGAACACATCCCGGGTCGGAGCGGCTTTCGGCGTCTCGTGCCCCAGCCGTGCCCTAACGAGAGCACCCGTCAGCACACTCCTGCCCATTACGGTCTCTGAGCAGAGTCCGTTACGGACGAGCGGGCGCGTCACGGAGCGCACGCCCAGCGTGGCTCCGCAGCATCCAATAGTGTTCCGGCGTGCAGTGGAGGCGTAAGCGTGAGCCGGTGATCGACACCATCCTCTACTTCGTCCGTACAACGACCGACGCTGCGCGAAGCTGGGCCGAGACCCGGGGAGTGCCCTGCTGGATCGAGGAGCTGCCAGGAGGATGGGTGCTCCTGCGCACTGCAATGGTAGACATGTCGATGCCGCTCGAAAACTGGTCAGTTTCGCCGCCGCAAAAGTGAACAGTTGC
>CAYQXH010000253.1:0-2270 GCA_964421325.1 uncultured Propionibacteriaceae bacterium | reverse complement strand
TCACCTGGTAGTTCTGGTCGTAGTTGGAGAACGGGTCGAGCCAGGACGAGACCCGCACCTTCACGTGCCCGAAGAACAGGTAGCCGAAGTAGGCGCCAGTGGCGAACAGCGCGATGCCCAGGATCGGCCAGCTCGGCTTCTCGGTTGCGACGTACAGCATCATCACGAACAGGCCGAAGAACAGCAGTGAGGTGCCGAGGTCCTTCTGGAAGACCAGGACGGCGAGGCTCGCCAGCCACATCACCAGGATCGGGCCGAGGTCCCGCGGCCGGGGCAGGTCGATGCCCAGCACCCGGCCGCCGGCGAGGGCGAGCACTTCGCGTTTCTCCACCAGGTAGGAAGCGAAGGCGATCGAGAGCACCAGCTTGGCGAGCTCTGCCGGCTGGAAGCTGTAGTCGCCGAGGTGGATCCAGATCCTCGCACCGTTCTTCTCCAGCCCGAGACCGGGCACCAGCGGCAGCATCAGCAGCACCATGCCGCCGAGGAACATCGTGTAGGTGTAGCGCTGCAGCACCCGGTAGTCGCGCAGGAAGACGATCAACAGGCAGCAGGCGGTCGCTGCGATGACCGTCCACATCAGCTGCAGTTCGGCGCTGTGCATGACCGGGTCGGTGGCCAGGTCGAGCCGGTGGATCATGGCCAGCCCGAGGCCGTTGAGCAGCAGGACGAGGGGCAGGATCAGGGGGTCGGCGTAGGGCAGCCGCCAACGGATCACCAGGTGCAGCGCAAGTCCGATCGCGACCAGGATCGCCAGTGCGTATGGCCACTGCGCCGGGAGCTCCGCGTCCTGGTTCAGGTGGGTGAGCAGGTAGCCGCCCATCCCCAGCGCGATGGCGAAGACCAGCATGAATGCCTCGACGCCACGGCGCCTGCGGTAGCCGACGACTTCGCTCATCAGCACTCCATCGGCGCTGCCGGAGTGGACGTGTCGGACGGCGTCGGCGATGGCGGCAGGGTGGTCGAGACCGTCGGGCTTGCGCTGGTGCCCGGTTTCGGGCTCGGGGTCCGGTCCGCCGTAGAGGTCGGGGTGGCGCTGGCCGTCGGGGTGGGGCTGGGCGTCGGCGTCTGCGGCAGGCTCCGCTGTCGGATGCACTCGAGGGCCTTCAGCCGCAGCGTGTCCAGGGTTTCCCTCGCCGCGTCCAGGGACTCGGCCGGCATGGTCTCCCGGACGCGCTCCTGGTAGTACGGCGGCAGGTCCACGACGCGGGTGGCATCGGTCACCACGACGTGGGAGAGGGGCAGGTTGAAGACGGGTTCGGGTACGCCCTGGAAGATCGCCAGGTTGGCCTCGTCCGCGCCGAGGTAGTACTGACCCTGCGTGTAGGAGTACCAGAGGGTGCCGGCGCCACCGAGCGCCAGCAGCGGGATGGTGACCGCCAGCATGACCTTCACCCAGGTGGATGCCCGGCGACGGGCGACCGGGGAGTAGCGGATCAGTTCACCTGATGCCGGGTCGGGACGCGGCTCGGTGTCCGGGACGACCGCTGCCTGCTCCGCCGTGCTGTCAGCCTGGCTGTCCGGGTCGAGCACGGCTGCGGCGCCGAGCACCTCGGTCACGCCTTCAGGTTCGCCCTCGACCAGGTCGGCGAGGATGATCGTGATGTTGTCCTGGCCGCCCTCGTGGTGCGCGAGGCCGATCAGCGCTGCGAGCACCTGCTCGCGTTCGCCGCCCATCTTCGCCTCGATCACCTGGTCGGTGACCATGCCGCAGAGGCCGTCGGAACAGATCAGCAGCCGGTCGCCGGCCTTGACGTCGACCAGTTGCAGGTCGGGCTGGTGCTGTGGCTGGCCGTTGATCACCTTGAGGATCAGTGAGCGGTGCGGGTGTTCGAGCGCCTCGGCCTCGGTGATCCGGCCCTCGTCGACCAGCGTCTGCACCCAGGAGTGGTCGCGGGTGAGCCGGGTGAGGGCATGGTCGCGGTAGAGGTAGGCCCGGGAGTCGCCGATGTTGGCCAGGCCCAGCTGGGTGCCGTCGAACATCGCTCCGCAGACGGTGCTGCCCATCCCGTCGAGACTGGGATCGCTCTCGATCAGCTCGCTGATCACCTCGCCGGCCCGATCGATCGCCCCGGCGACGACGTCCAGCATCTCTTCCCCCGCGACGGCGCCGTCAGCAGCCCGCAGCTCGCGGATGGCGATCGCGGAGGCGAGGTCACCGGCGGCCGCGCCACCCATGCCGTCGGCCACCATCAGCATGGTCGGCGAGACGTACGCGGAGTCCTGGTTGTTCTTGCGGACCAGGCCGATCTCCGAGTGCGCGAGGTAGCGCA
>CAYQXH010000252.1:0-2278 GCA_964421325.1 uncultured Propionibacteriaceae bacterium | reverse complement strand
ATCGCTTCGGGCCCCTCCAGCGCCGCCGCGAAGCCGAGCGCCCCGGGCAGGTTCAGCCGCTGCACGCTCGCGCCAGCAGCTGGTACCAGGCCAACGGCTTCACCGAAGATGCCATCCGGCACGCCCTGGCCGCCGGGGAGGTGGACCGGGCCGGCCACCTCATCGAGCTGGCCCTGCCCGACGCCCGCCGCGACCGGCGCGACAGCGTCCTGCTCAGTTGGCTCCGGGCACTGCCCGATGCTGCGATCCGGCGCAGCCCGGTGCTCACGACCTTCCAGGCCTGGACGTTCCTCGTCGCCGGCGACCTGGCGGCGATGGAGTCCCGGCTCGACCATGCCGACCAGCTGCTGGCCGAGCTCCCGCCCGGATCGCCGCAGCCCTGGCCGGCCACAGAGGAACTGCGCACCCTGCCCGCAACCATCGCCATGTACCGGGCATCGCTCGCCCAGGCCCGCGGCGACCTGGCCGGGGTCGAGCTCCACGCCCGCAGGGTCCTCGAGTCGGCCGGGCCGGAGGACCACTTCTGGCGAGGAGCTGCTGCCGGCTTCCTCGCTTTGGCAGCCTGGTCGGCCGGCAACATCCCGGTGGCGGTGGAGACCTTCACAGCAGCGATCGCCAGCCTGCACTCCGCCGGCAGCCTGGTCGACGAGCTCAACAGCACAGCGCTGCTGGCCGAGATGTGGACGGTGGCCGGGCGTCCGGACAAGGCGAGGGACCTCTGCCGGCGAGCCCTGGCCGCCTCCGAGGCGCTCGGCCCCGGGGCGGCGCGGGCGACAGCCGACCTGCATGTCGCTCTCGCCGAGCTCGACCTGGCGGCCGGCGACCCGGGCTCGGCCGAGCAACACCTGGCTGCCGCCGGACCGCTGGCCGAACGCGAGCCGAACAGCGAGAGCCGGTACCGGCGCTTCGTCGCCGCAGCGGGACTGGCCGGGGCTCGCGGCGACCACGAGCGGGCGCTCCGGCTGCTGGCCGATGCTGACGAGCACTACCGGCCCGGCTACTACCCCGACCTCCGCCCGATCGCTGCGATACGCGCGCGGGTGTGGATCGCGGCCGGCGACCTCGCCCGGGCCGCCGACTGGGCCGCGGAGGCAGGGGTCGCGGCAACGGATGAGGTCAGCTACCCGAGGGAGTACGAGCACCTAACGCTGGCGCGCCTCCTGCTCGCGGACCGCCGGCCGGGCAACCTCGAAGCTGCTGCCCGGCTGCTGGCCCGCCTCGAGGAGGCCGCGGCGACCTCCGGACGCGAGGGCAGCCTCGTGGACATCCGCCGGCTGCTCGCGCTCGCCCGCGATCCCGGGGCCGGCGTGCCGCCGGCGCGGACGCCCGGTGGGCTCCCGGCCGCCGACGCCCTGACCGAACGGGAGCTGCAGGTGCTGCGGCTGCTGGACAGCGAACTGAGCGGTCCCGAGATCGCGCGCCGGCTGTTCGTCTCGCACAACACGCTGCGCACCCACACCAAGCACATCTTCACCAAGCTCGAGGTCACCACCCGCCGGGCGGCCGTGCGCCGGGCGCGCGAAGTCGGCCTGATGTAGCCGAGCTGGAACCGGCGGATCACCCGGTCGATCACATCGGTGGGTGATGCCGGCTCACCCTGTCCGTCCCTACGTTCGAAGCACCAACCGGACCTCGAACCAAGGAGCCAACATGACCATCACGACCACCAGCCTCACTCGAGCCGCCGGCCTCGCTGCCGTCGCCGCGGGCCTGTTGTTCATCGCCGTCCAGATCAACCACCCACCCCTGGGCCTCGCGATCGTCACCACCACCGAATGGGCGATCCGCGAGGGCATGAAGCTCGCCCTCTCGGTCCTCGCGCTGGTCGGGATCACCGGCATGTACCTGTCGCAGGTGCGGCGCAACGGTGTCCTCGGGCTGGTCGGCTACCTGATCCTCGGCGCCGGCTTCCTCATCATGTTCGCCAGCCAGGTGGTCGGAGTCGCCGTGCTCCCGGCCCTCGCCCAGAGCGCACCCGGCTACGTCAGCGACCTCCTCGCCGTGATGGGCGGCGGCGCTGCCGTCGGTGACGTCGGCGCCATGTCGAGTCTCAACCTGCTCGGCGGCCTCACCTACATGGCCGGTGGCCTCGTCTTCGGAATCGCCCTGTTCCGCGCACGGGTCCTGGCCCGCTGGGCTGCGATCCTGCTCGCCGTCGCCACCCCGCTCGCCGCCGCGATCCCGCTGCTGCCGATGGTCAACCAGCGACTGTTCGCGGTCCCGACCGGCCTGGCCCTGATCGCACTGGGCTCCTCACTGTGGCGCCGGGCGCGCAGCC
>CAYQXH010000251.1:0-2325 GCA_964421325.1 uncultured Propionibacteriaceae bacterium | reverse complement strand
CGGCGTCCACCTCGTCGAAGACGAAGGTCTCGCCGCTGGTCTCGGTGGCGAGGACAACTTCGAGGGCCAACCGGACGCGGCTCAGCTCACCACCGGAGGCGACCTTGCCCAGTGGGCCCGGCGAGCTCCCCGGATTTGCCGAGAACAGCAGGGTCACCTGGTCGCCACCGTTGGGTCCGAGTTCGGCTGCCGGGGTGAGTTCGAAGGTCAGCCTTGCCCGCGGCATCGCCAGCGCCGCAAGTTCCCCGGCCACCAGGCGCTCCAGTTCCGCGGCAGCGGCCTGCCGCAACGTGGTGATCCGGCCGGCTGCTCCCGCCAGCCTCTCGTCGAGGACGGCGAGCTCGGCACGCAGCTCACCGATCCGGGCGTCGCCGGCGTCCAGCCGGGTCACGCGGACGGCGGCGTCTGCGGCCCAGGCCAGCACCTCGTCGACCGTCTCGCCGTACTTCCGGGTGAGGTGGGCGAGCTCGTTGCGCCGCCCGGCGATCCACTCCAGCCGCAACGGGTCGGCGTCGAGGGCAGCGGCGTAGGACGCCAGCTCGGAGGCGACGTCGGTGAGCCCGGCCGCCACCGAGGCGAGCTCCTCGACCAGCGAGCCGAGGGTCGGGTCCTTCTCCACTGCCGAGGCCAGGACCTTGCGGGCCCCGCCGACCAGGCCGATGGCGTCAACGGCCTCGAAGTCGTCGTCGTCGCCGGCAAGGGCGGTGAGCGCGGCGTGCGCTGCCAGGCGCAGGTCGTCGACGGCCTGCAGCCGGAGGGACTCGGCGGCAAGCGCCACGTCCTCCCCCGCCTGCGGGTCGGCCTTGGCGATCTCGTCGAGGCCGAACCTGAGCAGGTCCAGCTCGCGGGCCCGCGCCTGGGACTGCGTGGTCAGTTCGGCCAGTTCGGCCGCGGCCGCCCGGCGGGCCGCGTAGTCGATCCGGTAGCCGGCCAGCTCGGCCGCAAGGGGCGCGCCGGCGTACCGGTCGAGTACCTCGAGCTGCCGCTCCGGGCTGCCCAACCGGAGCTGCTCCGACTGGCCGTGGATCGTGACCCATTCCCCGACCAGGGCACCGCCGGTTCCAAGTGGTACCTGCGCCCCGCCGATGGCCATCCGGGAGCGGTTGGTGCCGACGTGCCGGCTCACCAGGACCTCGCCGTCCTCGGTCTCTGCACCGAGCTCCCCGAGCGCCTCCGCGGTGTCGGCCGCGACCTGCCAGCGACCCTCGACCAGAGCCCGTGCGGCGCCGTTTCGGACCAGCTTCGGGTCGGCCTTGGCACCGGCCAGCAGCGCCAGTCCGGTCACGATCATGGTCTTGCCAGCCCCCGTCTCCCCGGTGACGGCGGTGAAGCCCGCACCGGGCTCGATGGTGGCCTCGCCGATGACGCCGAGGTCGGCGATCCGCAGCTCAGCGAGCATGGGCCGCGTCCCGCTCCGCTGCGCCGCGCCACCCGTCCACCGGAAGGCCGAACTTGCGCACGAGCCGGTTCACGAACGGTTGCTCACCGGTCCGGGCGAGCAGCAGCTTGCGCGTCCCCACCCGGGCCTCGATCTCCATTCCGCCGGTGACGTCGGTGGTGCGCCTGCCGTCACACCACACCACCCCGCCGGGGCTCCCGCCGGGCAGGACCTCGATGGACACCACTGTCCGCTCGCTCAGCACCAGGGGACGGGCGAACAGGGCGTGGGCGCTCAGCGGGACCAGCAACAGTGCGCTCAGTTCCGGCCAGATCACCGGGCCGTGGGCGGAGAAGGCGTAGGCCGTGGAGCCGGTGGGAGTCGCCACCAGCACGCCGTCGGTGGCCCAGCGGGACAGCGGCCGGTCGTCGATGCGCACGAGCACCTCGATCATCCGCTCCCTGGCGAGCTTCTCGACCGAGACCTCGTTGATCGCGAACGAGCTCCACAGCTGGTCGCCGCCGCGTTCGGCGCGGACAACGGTGTCGATGGTCATGCGTTCCTCGACCTCGTAGTCGCCGCGGGCGACGTGCTCGATCAGGGATCCGACCTGGGAGGACTCGAGTTCGGCAAGGAAGCCGACGTGCCCGAGGTTCACCCCGAGGACGGGGACCTGCCGGGGCAACGCCCACTCGGCCGCGCGGAGGATGTTGCCGTCGCCGCCGAAGACCACCATCAGCTCGCAGTCCCCACCGTCCAGGTCCTGCAGGTCGGAGCCGGGAACGCGGGCAGCCAGCGCCGCCAGGTCCTCTGGGGAAGCGAGGCAGGTGATGCCGCGGGCGTTGATGCCGGTGATGAACTCAGCCGCGGCTTCGAGCGCCGCCGGACGCAAGGGGTGGACGGTGACGGCCACTTGTCGACGCTGGGGGTTCACGGACCAAACACTA
>CAYQXH010000250.1:0-2335 GCA_964421325.1 uncultured Propionibacteriaceae bacterium | reverse complement strand
GTGAATGCGGTCACGGGGCACTAGCCTAGGCTCGGTGAGCCGAAGTCGGCCGAAGGATAGGAATCGATCGTGATCAGCACCGGACAACCCACCATCACCCTGTCCCCAGCAGCGGGCAAGGACCCGGGCGTGCTCGTGGTCGGGCTCGCCGAGACCAGCGAGGGCGAGCTGCTGATCGGCCTGCCCGACGATCTGGGCAAGACCTTCACCAAGGCCCTCGGCAGCGACGTGACAGCCCTCGCCAGGCAGCTGGGCGGCTCGGCGAAGCCCGGCAGGACCGTGCTGGTGACCGGACCGGGTGGCTGGCGCATCGTCGTGGTCGGCGTAGGTCCGATCGACGTCACCCCGGAGCAGGTCCGCCGAGCGGCCGGTGCAGCCGTGCGGCTGGTCGCCGGGCTGCCGGCCGCCGGACCGCAGACCGTAACGATCAGCCTCGAGACCGCAGAACCGCAGGTGATCAAGGGAGCCGCCGAAGGAGCCCTGCTCGGCGCCTACAGCTACCGCCGGGGTTCCGGCGCCGGCATCGGCCACATCATCCTGGTGAGCCAGAACCGGAAGCCGGAGGCCCGCCAGGCTCTCGACCTCGCCACGACCACGGCCTCATCGGTCGACCTGGCCAGGGAATGGGTGAACCTGCCCGGCAACGTCCTGTTCCCGGAGTCCTTCGCCGACGCCGTGCGGCCGCTGGCCAGGAACCCGCGGCTCGGCCTTGAGGTGTGGGACGAGAAGGCCCTGGAGCGGGACGGCTTCGGCGGCCTGCTGGCGGTCGGCGGCGGCTCCGACCGGAAGCCGCGGCTGGTGAAGCTGTCCTACGCCCCGCGCGGCGCGAAGTTCCACCTCGCCCTGGTCGGCAAGGGCATCACGTTCGACGCCGGCGGCCTGAACCTCAAGGGCGCCGACGGCATGTACACGATGAAGACCGACATGGCCGGCGCCGCAGCTGTGCTGGCAGCGACGGCCGCGATCGCCGAGATCGGCCTGCGGATCCGGGTGACCGCCTGGGCCGCGATGGCGGAGAACCTGCCCTCTGGCAGCGCCTACCGGCCCTCGGACGTGCTCACCATGTACGGCGGCAAGACGGTCGAGAACGGCAACTCCGACGCCGAGGGACGCCTGGTGATGGCCGACGCCCTGGTGAAGTGCGCTGAGGAGAAGCCCGACCTGGTGATCGACGTCGCCACCCTCACCGGCGCCTGCGTCGTCGCCCTCGGCGAGCGGGTGGCCGGCCTGATGGCTCGCGACGACGAGACCGCCGACCTGGTCCTGGACGCGGCCGAGGCCGCCGGGGAGCAGTTCTGGCAGCTGCCGATCCCCGAGGACGCCAGGCCCAAGCTCGACTCCAAGGTGGCCGACCTGAAGTCCACCGGCGACAAGCACGGCGGCGCGCTCACCGCTGCAGCCTTCCTCTCCGAGTTCGTCCCGGAGGAGACCCCGTGGGCCCACCTGGACATCGCCGGCCCTTCGTTCAACTCCGGCAGCGCCTACGACTACACCCCCGCCGGCGGCACCGGCGTCGGTGTGCGTACCCTGATCGCACTCGCGCACGCCCTGGCCAACTGACGATGGAGCACGACTACGACCTGGTGGTCGTCGGCGCCGGTGCCGCCGGATTGCTGGCGGCCGTCGCTGCCCGACGCCTCGGCGAGCGGGTGCTCGTCGTCGACGCCGACACCCTTGCCGGTGGCGGCACCGCTGGCACCGATGGCCTGATCTGGCTGCCGGGCAACCACCTGATGGCCAAGCTCGGGGTCACCGACTCCACGGCTGACGCGGAGGAGTACCTGTCCGCGCTCCTCGGCCCGGCCACGATCGCTTCAACGGCCGACCGCCGCGCGGCGTTCCTCCGGACCTCCGGAAAGCTCGCGCGCTGGCTGACGTCCTCCAACGTCGCCCTTGCTGCCGTCAAGGGCCTGCCGGACCACCACAGCGACCTGCCCGGCGGGAAGCCACAGGGCCGGGTCCTCCACGCCCAGCCGATGGATCGGCGGGTGCTCGGCGACTGGTCGGCGTCCCTGCGTCCCGATACCGAGACCGAGCGCGGCCTGGTCCGCCGGATGCTGCCGGGACGCCGGAGCACCCGGACCGCCGGAGAGGCCCTGGTCGGGCACCTGCTCCACCGCGCCACGGCCAACGGGGTCGACGTGTGGCTGGACTCACCTGTGACCGGCCTGCTCGGGGACGGCGCCGTTACCGGCGTCGTGGTCAGGCAGGACGACGAGGAGGTGCCGGTGACGGCGCACCGGGTGCTGCTCGCCAGCGGTGGGTTCGAACGCAACCAGAGCCTGCGCGAGGAGTACCTCCCGCTGCCGACAGAGGAGGCCTGGTCGGTCTCCGG
>CAYQXH010000249.1:0-2361 GCA_964421325.1 uncultured Propionibacteriaceae bacterium | reverse complement strand
CGGGGCGCTGATCCGCAACGACCGGCGTACCTTCGTCTGCCGCGACCAGAAGCTGTTGGTGGAGTCCACCGACACCGTCTGGACCTGCGACTTCGAGCCGGGCGACGAGATCGTGATCGCCCTCAAGAACGGTGAAGGCAACTACCAGGCCGACGCCGAGACCATCCGGAGGCTCGAAGGGGAGAACCGGGTGGTGTTCCGCTACCTGGAGGTGAACCCCAACGGCTCCACCAACGACATCGCAGGGATCACCAACGAGCGCGGGAACGTGGTCGGGTTGATGCCGCATCCGGAGCACAACGTCGAGGAGCTCTCCGGTGCCTCGACCGACGGCCTGACGTTCTTCAGCAGCGTCCAGCGGTTCCTGGGCGCAACCGTCAGCTGACCGCTCGGGCGACCAGCCCGGCGAGCGGTGAACCGGGGTCCAGCCCGGCCAGCCGGGCCGCGCCGTCCAGCGCGTTGCCCAGCGGTTCGGTGAGCTCGAGGGTCGGCCACTGCATCCGCAGGTAGCGGACGAACCTGGAGCGGATGTTCGTCGAGTGCAACACCTGGCCGAGCGCGCAGACCGACGGGTTGTCCATGGCGCACGCCTGGCGCAGCCCGGCCAGCACCGACTCGCTCAACTCGGCCGCCGCGGACTCGATGATCCCGGCAGCGACCGGATCACTGCCGGCCAGCTCGTCGACCACCCGGGCGAAGTCGGCGATCCGGCTCACCCGGCGCTCGTCGGACTGCAGTACGACGTAGGCGCCCCGCAGGTCGCCGAGGAGCGCCTCCAGCCGGTCGGTCAGCGCCGTGAGCTGGCCGCGGTGGTCGAAGCCGCGCATCGCCGCCTCCATCCCGGCCCGGCCGATCCAGTAGGCGCTGCCGGCGTCACCGATCAGGTAGCCCCAGCCGTCCACCCGCGCCACCCTCCGCCCGACGGCGAGGGTCACCACGCCGGTGCCGGCAGCGATCACAGCTCCCGGCTGGTCGCCGAGGGCTCCGAGGTAGTTGGTCGTGGCATCGTGGGCCACAGCAACCTCGCGGACGCCGTGGCGGCCGAGCAGCCCGAGCAGTTCGGTGGCCTCGGGGGTGACCAGGCCGGAGCAGCCCACCCCGACGAAGGTCGGCGCCAGGCCGTTCGCGGTGATGAGGTCACCGATCACAGCGGCGAGTTGGGGCATCAGCGGCCGATCGGTGAGCACGCCCGGGGCTTCGCCGTCGATGCGGTCCTCGCCGTGCTCCCAGCGCAGGCGGATACCGGTCTGGCCGGCGTCGACGGCAAGCCGCTCGATCATGGGTTCACCCTAGCCATCAGGCCAGGCGCGCCGGGCACCAACCGCGAACGCTGTTGAGGAAGGCGACCCCCTCGGCCAGCCCGAGGTCGGTGACCGCAAGCCTTCGCTCCCGGAGCTGCCCGCCCGCGAGCAGCTCGGCCCGGAGGGTGCCGGGCAGCAGGCCCACGGCCGCAGGTGGGGTCCACCACTGCCCGTCGAGCCGCAGGGCGAGGTTCCCGAGGGTGCACTCGGTGAGGTCGCCGCCGGTGTGGCAGATCACGTCGAACACCCCGGGGCCGGCCAGGTCCCGGAGCCGCTGGTAGTGGGCGCGGTGGGTGGTCTTGTTCCGGATCACGCGGGCGAAGCGGACCACGTCCAGGGGTTCTGGCGCCAGCCGCAGGGTGACCGGCGTCCCCTGTCCGGGCGCTGCCGTGACCGTCACCTCCGGCGGGCCCCCGCCGGCCAGTAGCCGGAGCCGGTGGTTTCCCGACGGCGGGCAGGCAGTGGCCAGAGCCGCCGACACCTCGACCGGATCGAGCGGCAGCCCGAGTTCGGCACAGCTGCCGGCGAGCCGGGCCAGGTGTGGCTCCAACAGCTGGATCCGGCCGTCCACGGCCAGCATGGTCTCCAGTGCCCGCAGCGGCAGCCCGCCGAGGAACCGTGCCTTCGCCAGCCATTCGGCCACCTCGGACCCGGGCTCGGAGTCGGCGACGATGCCGCTCCCGACACCACAGGTGAGGCCGTCGCCGTCGGCGACGACCGTCCGGATCGGCACGTTGAAGGTTGCCGTGCCTCCGGGCCGGATCAAGCCGAGAGCCCCGCAGTACCAGCCCCTGGCGTCCGCCTCGAGCGCGGCGATCACGGCCATCGCCGCCAGCTTCGGGGCCCCGGTCACAGAACCACAGGGGAACAGCGCAGCGAACACCTCACCGAGGCCGGTGCCGGGCCGGGCGGTGCCGGTGACCGTCGAGGTCAGCTGCCAGACGGTCGGCAGGTGGTGCAGCTCGAACAGCCGCTCGACGCTGATCGTCCCGGGGACGCAGATCCGGCCGAGGTCGTTGCGCAGCAGGTCGACGATCATCAGGTTCTCGGCCCGGTCCTT
>CAYQXH010000248.1:0-2412 GCA_964421325.1 uncultured Propionibacteriaceae bacterium | reverse complement strand
GCCGCATCTCCACCGACGCCGGCGCGGACTACCACGCCGGAGTGATCGGACGCCGGCTGCTCTCAGCCAACAACCCCGTGCTCTGGCAGACCGCAAGGGATGCCCTGTTCGGCGAGTGAGCCGGAGGCGCTGTCCCGCAGCGCCCGTCGGGACTCGACTCTCCTTGTGGCCGGGTGGCAGAGTGACCCCGTAACCGTGTCCAGCTAAGGAGCAGCAAGATGGCCGAGAACGACCCGAACGAGGACCTCAAAGCCAAGATGCTCGAGGCCCTGGCCCGCAAGCAGCAGGCCTCGGAGGGCACCGTCGGCGATGGTGGTCACCACAAGGAGAAGGGCCCGGCCGAGCGAGGCCGCCAGGGTGGCGGCACCATGTTCCGCCGCAAGTCCGCCGGCGGCGGCAGCTAGGGGGTCGTCAGGCCAGGGGTAGCTGGGTTCGGGGGACGATTCCCGTGCCGGCGAGCTGGGCGTAGGCCAGCGGCAGCACCTTGCGGACGGTCGCCTCGTCGAAGGGCCAGTCGCCCTCGGCGTAGGCGTCCGGCAACCGGACGCCGCGGCTGATCAGGTACTCCACCTGGCCGAAGAGCCCGGAGATCTCGGCGCGCTGCTGGAATGCTGCCATCCGGTCCATCGGCGCCCCGTGCCCTGGCACCAGGACGGTCTCCTCCGCCACCAGTCCGAGGATCCCGTCGACGGCGCCCGGCCAGTCCTTGAGGTGGCAGTCCGCGCCGAAGTCCGGTGGCCCCGCGCCCTCCAGCAGGTCGCCGGTGAAGATCACTCCGGCATCGGGGACGATCGCGACCACATCGCCGTCGGTGTGCCCGCGGCCGAAGTGCACCACCTCGACCCGACGGCCACCTGCGTCCACGACCCGCGCCAGCGAGAAGGTGTTCGTCGGAGTGGCGAGCGACTCCACAGCCACCCCCAGCCCGGACGCAGCCGCCCGGCACTCGGGCCGGCCTAGCCAGGCCGGCACGGTGTCGTGGGCGAAGCTGGGCACACCGGCGAACCCGGCAAGGCCGAACAGGTGGTCGTAGTGCCAGTGGGTCACCAGCACGGCGACGACCGGGACGCCGGCGAAGCGCTCCGCAGCCGCCCGTACTGCTGCCCCCTGGGCCGGGGCGGACCCGGTGTCGATCACCAGGGCTCCGGAGGGTCCGACCACCAGACCGATGTTCACACCGGCCGGCTCGGCGACCGCGACGAACACCCGGTCGGCTACCGGCTGGAAATCGCCGAGGCTGAACTGCGTCATGCCGGTCAGCCTAGGGCGTGCCCGACGGGATGCTGGGCAGCTCCCCGCCCGGCGCCACCGCCGGGCTCGTCGAGACTCCTCCTCGGCCGGCCGCTGGCGCGTCCGGCCGCGTCGTCGTCTAGACTGGCACTCCACTACCGAGAGTGCCAGCTGCTGACGGGAGGAACGCTGTGCTCGATGACCGGAAGCTGACCATCCTGCGCGCCATCGTCACCGACTACGTGTCGATGCGCGAGCCAGTCGGTTCCCGCGCGCTGGTCGAGCGCTACCACCTCGACGTCTCCCCGGCCACCGTCCGCAACGACATGGCAGTGCTGGAGGAGGAGGGCTACATCACCCAGCCCCACACCAGTGCCGGCCGGATCCCGACGGACAAGGGCTACCGGCTGTTCGTCGACCGGCTGGGGGCAGTCAAGCCGCTCTCCGTCGCCGAGCGCCGGGCCATCGAGACGTTCATGGCCGGAGCCCTCGATGTCGACGACGTGGTCCGCCGGACGGTCCGCCTGCTCGCCCAGATCACCCAGCAGGTGGCGATCGTGCAGTACCCGATCGTCACCGGTGCCACGATCCGGCACATCGAGATCGTGGTCCTCAGTCCAGAGCGCGGGCTGCTGATCCTGGTCAGCTCGACCGGCAAGGTCGACCAGCACCCGGTGGAACTGGGCGGCGCTGCCGAGGCCGCCGTCGCCGACCTGCGCAGCCGGCTGAACGCAGCGCTGATCGGGCTCTCGCCGGTGCAGGCGGTCGAGCGAGCCACCAGCCTGCTGGACGAGCTCCCCAAGGACCTGCGGCCCCTTGGTGCCGTCGTCATCGCCGCCCTGCTGGAACTCGCGACGACCGACCCGTCCACCCGGGTGGTGGTCGGCGGCGTCCCGAACCTCACCCGGTTCTCCGACCAGTACGAGACGACCGTCCGCCCCGTCCTCGAGGCACTGGAGGAGCAGGTGGTGCTGCTGCGCCTGCTCGGCGAGGTCGCCGGTACCGGCGACGTGACGGTTCGGATCGGGCACGAGAACCCCTACGAGCCGTTGCGGGCCACCTCGGTGGTGGCCAGCGCGTACGGCAACAGCCCGGACGCTTGGGCTACCCTCGGCGTCGTCGGGCCAACCCGAATGGACTACCCCTCGACGATGGCGGCGGTGCGGGCTGTGGCCCGCTACG
>CAYQXH010000247.1:0-2467 GCA_964421325.1 uncultured Propionibacteriaceae bacterium | reverse complement strand
ACCATCAGCAGGCCGAACAGCAGCAGCCGGTAGTCGGAGAAGAACCGCAGCTTCTCCGGCAGGAGCTTCAGGATGGTGGCACCGATGAGCACGCCCATGACGGTGCCCATGCCGCCGAGCACGACAGCTGCCAGCAGGAAGGCCGACTCGAGGAAGACGTACTGGTCGGGCGTGACCGACACGTCGTGGTGCGCCTTGACCGCGCCCGCGACGCCGGCGAGGAAGGCACCTCCGGAGAACGCCAGCAGCTTCAGTCCGAACGTGTTCACGCCCATCGCCTCGGCTGCCAGCTCGTCCTCACGGATCGCAACCCAACCGCGACCGATCCGGGAGTAGTTGAGGTTCATGAACACGACGATGATCAGCGCGATCACGAGCAGCATCAGCCAGTAGTAGTTGGCGAAGCGGCCGATGTCGATGCCAAGGATGTTGTGGGCCTCCCCGAAGTCGAACCCGAGGAAGTTCAGGTCCGGGATTCCGGAGATGCCGTTGGAGCCGTTGGTGACGTTGGGTCCGTCGTTGCCGTCCAGGTTGTTCATGGTGATCCGGAAGATCTCCCCGAACGCGAGCGTGACGATCGCGAGGTAGTCACCGGAGACGCGCAGCGTCGGCGCGCCGATCAGCAGGCCCAGCAGGGACGCCACCGTGCCGGCGATCAGGACGGTGACGATGAACGGCGGATGGAAGTCGACGGTCGAGAAGGCCGACTCCGAGAGCACTGCGGCCGTGAAGGCTCCAGCACCGAGGAAGGCGATGTAGCCGAGGTCGAGCAGGCCGGCGAGGCCGACCACGATGTTCAGGCCGAGAGCCGCCGCGGCGAAGATGAGCACCTGGGAGGCGATCGACATGTTGGCGTCCGACCCGTTCTGGGTGAACGGGAAGGCGAACGCCACCACGAACGCTGCGAGGACGAGGACCCGGTTGTTGTTGGCCGCCGCCGTACCGAGCCAGCCGAGGATCCCGAACTGCCGCACCACCAGCACCACGCCGACCAGGAGGGTCACGAAGGTGAGGAAGCTGCCGGCGTCGGTCTGGTTGAGGGCGAACGCCGCCGCGAACAGCACCACCGCCATCATTGCTGCGATGGCGACGATCTGGAGCCACTTCGGCCCCCGGATCCGCTCCAGCGTCGGCTCGGGCGAGTCGGGCAGGAATGGTGTCGCCAGCGCCGCGAGGGCTGCGCCGGCGAGGGCGAGCCACCCGCCGATCTCGAGATTGACGATGCCGCCGAGTTCGATCGCGATCGCGGCCAGGGCGATCAGCACGGTGACGAGGGTGGCGATGGAGGCGGTCTTGGCCGAGGTGTTCCAGGCCACCGCCTTCGCGTACCTGCCGAGCCGCTGCTTGCCCACCAGCGGTACGGCCAGCAGCAGCAGGATCAGCACCGGCAGCACGAGGAAGAAGCTCTGCAACGGCGAGGGCTGGTTCTGCGAGACGTCATCGAGCGCCTGCGCACCGTATGACCACTTCAGGAAGACGGAGGCGAACATGAGGACAGCGCCAAGGATGCCGATCGCCCGGGCGGGGTACCTGAACCTGACCTTGGTCTCGTCACTGATGATGACCCTCATGCGCGGTCCACCACCTTTGCTCCGAGCAGGCCTTGTGGCCGGAACACCAGCACCAGGATCAGCAGCGCGAAGGCCCAGACGTCCTTCCAGGCCGAACTGCCGAACTGGCCGGGGATGAACGTCGTCGCCATGGCCTCCACGATCCCGAGCACCAGGCCGCCGACGACCGCGCCGTTGATGTTGCCGATGCCGCCGAGGACGGCTGCGGTGAAGGCCTTCAGGCCGGCCAGGAACCCCATGCGGAAGTCGATGTTGCTGTAGTTGAGGCCGTGGGCGACACCGGCGATGGCGGCAAGCGCTGCACCGACGGCGAAGGCCGCGACGATCACCTTGTCGACGTTGATGCCCATCAGGCGCGCGGTGTCCGGGTCCTGGGAGGTGGCGACCATGGCCCGTCCGGTCTTCGAGCGGTTGACGAAGAACCAGAGGAACACGGTGCTGACCGCAAGGGCTGCCACGGTGAAGAGGGCAGGCATCTGGATGGTCACACCGCCGATCCTCACGATCTCACCGGAAATGCCGGCCACCTCCGGGAAGGGGATGGCGCTCTTCGCGCTCGGGAAGCCGGGGATCCAGCCGAAGAAGAGCCGGACGAATTCCTGCAGGAAGACCGAGACGCCGATGGCTGTGATCAGTGGTGCGAGCCGGGGTGCGTTCCGCAGGGGTCGGTAGGCGAACCGCTCAGTGAGCAGGGCCACAGAGACCGACACCACGATGCCGCCGAACAGCATGAGCGGGAGCAGCACGAGCAGGGATGCGGCCAGTCCCCAGTCCTTGGGCTGGCCGAGGACCATCCAGGTGGCGAAAGCCCCGAAGGCGCCAACCATGAAGATCTCGCCGTGGGCGAAGTTGATCAGCTGGACGATGCCGTAGACGACCGTGTAGCCCACCGCGAT
>CAYQXH010000246.1:0-2479 GCA_964421325.1 uncultured Propionibacteriaceae bacterium | reverse complement strand
GCCTCCGGCTTCTTGGCAGCCATGGCGCGGCCGCCCTCGGCCTGCACGATCATCACCGACAGCGAGTGGGCGACGATGTCGTGCAGCTCGCGCGCGATCTGCGTCCGGGCCCTCGACTCGGCGAGCCGGGAATCCTGTTCCCGCTCGGTCAGCATCGTCCGGTAGCGCTCCTCCGCGACCGCCACCCGGTGCAGGTGCGCCTCGCTGGACTCCCGCACCCGCCGGCCGACGGCGTAGGGGGTGATCACCAGGCCCATGCAGACGAACCAGGCGAGCATCAACCAGATCAGGTCGCGGATGCTCGGGTGGCTCAGGTCGAGCAGGATCCAGCGGATCGGGGCGAGGAACGAGCCCAGGGCGCCGACAGCGAGCACGATCCGGGCAGCCTGTCCCGGCACCCACCGGGCGACCGAGTAGGCCACCACCGGAATCGCGACGAGCGTGGCCATCGGGTCGGTGGACAGCACCAGCTGCACCAGTCCGGCGAGGGTGACCCCGGCGAGGGCCAGCAGCGGGGAGTGGCGACGCATCACCAGCGAGCCGACCATCAGCACGGCGCTGACGAACAGCCAGGTCGAGGGGCCCTCGGCGAAGCCGCGGACCCCGTAGGGCGGCACGGTCAACAGGCCGAGCCCAGCAGCCAGCGCGGCGTCCAGGACCCAGTCGTGCCGGGTCGCGCCGGGCGGGAAGACCAACTCTTTCGCTTCCATCGGAGCCAAGACTATGGCCCGTTACCATGGGCGCAGCGGATAGGAGGGGTGCCGATGCCGGGAAGACTGCTGTGGCTGGGCATCGCCCTGCTGCTGCCACTGGCCGGCTGCACTCCCACGGCGCAGCTGCCGAACGTGCCCACCGGCGCGACGAGCCCGGCCGCGTCCGCCTCGCCCTCTGCAGAACCGGTGGCCCTGCTCACCGTCGGGGACTGCACCGGACCGGTCGACCTGACCGGGGCATCGATCAGCAACCTGCCGGCCGTCCCGTGCAGCCAACCGCACTACTACGAGGTCCACGCCACCATCCCGCTGACCGGCGACGTCTACCCCGGTGCCGACCGGCTCGCCGACCGGGCCACCGCCGAATGCGCCCCCAGCTTCGTCGAGTACGTCGGGGTCGAGCCGGAGTACGGCCGCTACGGTTCGGCCTACCTGGTGCCGGACGAGGCTGCGTGGGGGCTGCCGGAGAACCGTGTCATCACCTGCCTGGTCGGCTCACCCGACGGCGGGCTGGTCGGCTCGGCCGAGGGCGACTACCTGGTCTTCCCGAAGATCGGCGAGTGCACCGGGCCGCAGAACGTGCCGGCCCTGGAGGTGGAGATCATCGACTGCGCGCTCGCCCACAACTACGAGGTCTTCGCCACCAAGAACATCACCACCAAGGCTGCGCCGACCAGGACCGAGCTGGACAAGCTGTTCAACTCAGTCTGCCAGGCCGGCTTCAAGGAGTTCGTCGGGATCGACGCCGGCAAGTCGAAGTACGAGGTGACGTACTTCCTCGCCGGCGCCGATGTCTGGACGAAGGTCGCCGACCACCGGATCGTGTGCAGCGCCGGCTCCCCCGAAGGCGGCATCAAGGGCTCCCTCGAGGGCGCCAAGAAGTAGGGGCGGCCCCCCGGCGCCGGCGGCTGCCGTCGCGGGGATCTCGGCTTGCGTCAGGCCGGGCCCACTGCCGCCAGGTCGGCGGCTGCCTCCAGTTCCGCGATGACGATCCGGCGCTGGCCCAGCATCGCCTGGGTGGCAGCGGCCGACCTTCGCGGATCGGGGTCGCTCATCAATTCGGTCAGCCGCGCGGGCAGGATCTGCCAGGACAGGCCGAACGGGTCCTTCAGCCAGCCGCACATGGACTCCTCCCCGCCGCCGGCGATCAGCCCGTCCCAGTACCGGTCGACCTCGGCCTGGTCCGCGCAGGTCACGCTCAGCGACATCGACTCGTTGAACGAGAAGCCGGTGCGCTGGCTGATCGCCCGGAACCGGGTGCCCAGCATCCTCCACTCGGCGAGGTGCACCTCGTCCGCCATGCCACCCATCCGCTCGAAGGAGAACACCTCCGAATCCGGGAACAGGCCGGTATAGCGCTCAAGCGCAGCCTCGAGGTCGCCCTGGAACCACAGGCAGGTGATGATGCTCATCTCTCCCCCTGCGCTTCGACGGCACCGGCGGCCAGCAACTCGTCGAGCTTGTTGTAGCCGTCGTTGACCCCGACCTCCATGCCGCTGGCCAGCCACTGGTCGCGGCCCTCGAAGCTGTCGACCAGCGAGGTGGCCACCATCCGGCTCCGGCCGTCGCCGAGGTCGGTGAAGGTGAGGGTCTCCAGCGACACCCCCTCCGGCCAGCCGTCGTAGGTGAAGGTCTGGACGATGCGGTTCTGCGACACCTCGTGGAAGCAGCCGTGGAAGGCGAACTCCTCGCCGTCGCGGAGGTTGGTGAAGGCCCAGCTGCCGCCGCTGCGCGCGTCCCAGTGGTCGATGCGGGTGGAGATGTCG
>CAYQXH010000245.1:0-2545 GCA_964421325.1 uncultured Propionibacteriaceae bacterium | reverse complement strand
CTGCGGTCACCTCGTCGCCGACCAGCGACTCCTGCAGCGGCCGGATGATCGGGATCGCCCCGGCCACCGCAGCTTCGTAGTAGATGTCCACCCCCGCCGCCTCCGCAGCGGCGTAGATGGTGCCGCCGTCCTCGGCGAGCAGGGCCTTGTTGGCTGTGACCACAGAGGATCCGGCGCCGATCGCAGCAAGGATCAGGCTGCGGGCCGGCTCGATGCCACCGAGCAGCTCGATCACCAGGTCGACGTCCGGCCGGCTGGCCAGGGCGAGCGCGTCGTCGGTGAGCAGGGTGCGGTCGATCCCGGGACGTTCCCGGTCAAGGCGGCGGACGGCGATCCCGACCAGCTCGAGCGGGCGGCCGATGCGTGCGCGCAGGTCTTCGGCCTGCTCGATCAGGAGGCGGGCCACCTGCGAGCCGACCACGCCACAGCCCAGCAGCGCTACCTTCAATGGCGCGGACTCAGTCATTCGGTTCCTCGTTCTCAGCAGCCCCGGCGTCCAGCGCCAGGAGGTCGTCCAGGGTTTCGCGACGAAGCATGGTGCGCACCTTCCCGTCCCGGACAGAGACGACCGGTGGCCGCGGCACATGGTTGTAGTTGCTTGCCATCGACCGGCTGTAGGCGCCGGCCGCCGGCACCGCGATCAGGTCGCCGATGGTGATGTCGCCGGGCAGGAACTCGTCGCGCACCAGGATGTCCCCGCCCTCACAGTGCAGCCCGACCACCCGGGAGACCACCGGCTCGGCCTCGGAGGACCTCGAGGCCAGCGTTGCCGAGTACTCGGCGGCATAGAGGGCCGGCCGGATGTTGTCGCTCATCCCGCCGTCCACGGAGATGTAGCGCCGGCTGAGACCGCCGCCGACATCCACCGGCTTGATCGTGCCGACCCGGTAGAGGGCGAGGCCGGAGGGACCAACGATCGCCCGACCGGGTTCGATGGACATCGCCGGCAGCTTCAGGCCGAAGGCCGTGCACTCGTGCTCGACGATCTCCCGCAGGCCCGCAGCCAGTTCCGCCGGCGTCGCCGGGGTGTCCTCCTTGATGTAGGCGATGCCGAACCCGCCACCCAGGTCGAGCTCGGCCAGCTCGATGCCGGTGGCCTCCTTGAACTGGGCGAACAGCTTCAGCGTGCGCCGGGCCGCGACCTCGAACCCGTTGGTGTCGAAGATCTGGCTGCCGATGTGGGAGTGGATGCCGAGCAGTTCGAGCCGCGGGCTGTGGTGGCAGCGGAACAACCCGACCAGGGCCTGGCCGCCGGCGATCGAGAACCCGAACTTCTGGTCCTCGTGGGCTGTGGCGATGTACTCGTGCGTGTGGGCCTCGACGCCGGTGGTCACCCGGATCATCACCCTCGCCGTGGTGTCCAGTTCGGCGCACAGGCGTTCCAGGCGGGTGATCTCGTCGGAGGAGTCGACGATGATCCGTCCGACCCCGTGCGCGAGGGCCAGGCGCAGCTCGGCATCGGACTTGTTGTTGCCGTGCATCCCGATCCGGGCGGGTTCGAACCCGGCCAGCAGTGCGACGGTCAGCTCCCCCATCGAGCAGACGTCGAGGCTGAGCCCCTCCTGCCCGACCCAGCGGGCGATCGTGGTGCACAGGAACGACTTGCCGGCGTAGTAGACCGTCCAGCCGGCGAAGGCTTCGCGCCAGTCCCGCGCGCGGTTCCGGAAGTCGACCTCGTCGATCACGTAGGCGGGCGTGCCCACCCGTTCGGCCAGGTCGGTTACCCGGATGCCGCCGACGGAGACGACCCCGTCGGGGTCGCGCTCGACGGTTTCACTCCACAGCTTCGCGGTGAGGGCGTTCACGTCCTCTGGCCGGGTCAACCACACCGGGGCCGGTGTGGTGACGTCGGCGTGGAGCGAGCCCGCCACGTGCATGTGAGTCATGCGGCAACTGTGCCAGAGTGCGGCCCTCAGCCGCCGCTGGCCAGCCGGATCTGGACGTCGTCCGCGGCCCACAGCAGCAGCGTTCCCGGCGTGCCGACCACGACGGCATCCGCGGAGACGGTGACCGCGCCGCAGGCAGCACCGATGCAGTTGCCGTCGAAGCGCACCCCCAAGGGTGAAGAACCGCCCCAGGGTGACCTCCCTGGCCCCGGCTCCCTCCAGCCAGACCGTGCCACTGTCGTCGTGGGTGTGCGCCGGCGCCTGCAGGGCGCGCCGCCGGTCGATGCCGATGTCGGGTGCCAGCGCAACGCTCGTGCCGTCGATCCCGACGCCGATGGCGAGCACCGCTGGTCGGTCCGGTCGTCCAGGCGGGAAGCGGGCCCCGGCCAGCTCGAAGCAGGAGCTGCCGTCCCGGGGCACCGGCCACGGTGGTGGCGTCGCTCGCACCAACGCCGGCTCGGGCGGGGCCGGACGCACGCAACCCCGGGCGAGCAGCAGGACTCCGACCAGGGCCATCCGCAGCGCGGTGCCCGCGGATCGCACCATGCCGATGAGACTAGTCGGAGGAGACTTTGCTACAGTCACCTTCGGCCCATTGCGGGCCGGGCCCCCGTAGCTCAGGGGATAGAGCACCGCCCTCCGGAGGCGGGAGCGCGCGT
>CAYQXH010000244.1:0-2547 GCA_964421325.1 uncultured Propionibacteriaceae bacterium | reverse complement strand
ACCGCATCGAGGACGCTGTCTCCGCAACCAGGGCAGCCATCGAAGAGGGCATCGTGGCCGGCGGCGGTTCCGCCCTCGTCCATGCCGCCCGGGTGCTGTCCGACGGGCTCGGCCTTGTCGGAGACGAGAAGACCGGTGTGGCCATCGTGGCCAAGGCCGTCGGTGAGCCGCTGCGGTGGATCGCCGAGAACGGCGGCGAGCCGGGTCTTGTCATCGTCCACAAGGTGGCCGAGATGGAGCCGGGTCACGGCTACAACGCAGCCACCAACGAGTATGTCGACCTGGTCGCCCAGGGCGTCATCGATCCGGTCAAGGTCACCCGCTCCGCGCTGGCCAACGCCGCCTCGATCGCGTCCCTGCTGCTCACCACCGAGACCTCGGTGGTCGAGAAGCCGGCCGAGGAAGAGGACGACCACAGTCACGGGCACAGCCACAACCACTGAGTCCTGACCGATCGGCCCCAGCCCGCGAACGCGGGCTGGGGCCGATCCTTTGCCCGGGCCGCCCTGCCTGGACGTTGGCTGGGGGTTTGCTGGAGGTCACCCGATTCCAGCGGCGGAACGCCGCCGGTCGGGTCAGGATGTTGGTGTCCACTACTCCCGAAGGAGCGACTGATACCAATGCGCAACAGCATCAAGTTCGCAGCCGTGACCATCTTCAGCGCCGGGTTGGGCTTCGCCGCCGCCGCCCCGGCCGCCGCCGTCACCACCACACCACCCACCACCTACTCCTGCCACGGCTACCGGGCCACCATCGTCGGCACCGATGCGGCCGAAGCCCTGACCGGCACCGATGCGCGGGACGTGATCGTCGCCCTCGGGGGTGATGACGTGATCGAAGGGCTCGGCGGCAATGACGTCATCTGTGCCGGAGCCGGCAACGACACCGTGGCCGGTGGGCTCGGCCGGGACTGGATCTCCGGCGGGCTCGGCGAGGACCTTCTGTCCGGCGATGCGGGCGACGACCGGGTGTGGGGTGCTTCCGGCAACGACCAGGTCTCCGGCGGTGACGGCTACGACACGGTCGGCGGCGGCGACGGCCGCGACATCGTCAGCGGCGGCAACGGCAACGACAGGATCTACGGCGGCAGTGGCAACGACCACCTGCTTGGCGGGGCCGGCCGGGACCGGCTGTACGGCGAGCCCGGCCGCGACCTGCTCGAGGGAGGTTCCGGAAGGGACGTCGTCTCCGGCGGACGGAACGCCGATCTCGAGTTCCAGGCGGTCGCCCCGCCCACCGTCGTCACCGACTGGTACTCCAGGTTCGGTCCGGCGGCGGTCTGATCGGATCGTCCGGAAGGATGACGGACTCCGCCGGTGAGGATGACGCGGCGGAACGGCAGCCTTCAATAGCCTTCGCGGTATGAGTGACCACCTTCCCTTGTCGGGAGACGGCCCGGCGCCGGGCATCGAGGCAATCGGGCTCAAGCGTGCCTTCGGTGAGGTGCGGGCCGTCGACGGGATCACCTTCACCGCACCGGCCGGGGCCGTCACGGCGCTGATCGGCCCCAACGGCTCCGGCAAGACCACCCTGCTCCTGCTCCTGGCCGGCCTGCTGCGGGCCGACTCCGGCCGGGCCAACATCGCCGGCTTCGACGTCGTCGGTGACAACCTCGAGGCGCGCTCCCAGGTCGGCTGGATGCCGGACGCCTTCGGGACCTGGGACGCGCTCACCTGCACCGAGATCCTCACCACCTTCGCGCACGCCTACGGCATCGACCGGAGGGCCACACCGGCCCGCGTGGCCGCACTGCTGCGGCGGGTGCACCTGGCGGAGTTCGCCACCAGCCCTGCCCGGGTGCTCAGCCGCGGCCAGAAGCAGCGGCTCGGCCTCGCCAGGGCGCTGATCCATGACCCCAAGGTCCTGCTGCTCGACGAGCCGGCCTCAGGGCTGGACCCGCGGAGCCGGATCGAGCTGCGCGACCTGCTGCGTGAGCTGGCGGCCGACGGGAAGACGGTGCTCGTCTCCTCCCACGTGCTCTCCGAACTGGAGGAGGTCTACGACCAGGCCGTGTTCGTCTCCCGCGGCCGGACGGTCGACACCTCAGCGCCCCCGTCGGAGGCGGTGAAGCGGGGCTGGCGGCTGGAGGCTTCCGACCCGGTCACTCTGCGCACCTTCCTGGACGCCGCCGGCATCCCGTGGAACGGGCAGCCCAACGGTGAGGTCATCGTGCAGCTGGCCGGCTATGAGTCGGCCCGGGAACTGATCCGGGCCGCCGTCGGCGCCGACGTCCCGTTGCACACCATCACTCCCGTGGCCGGTCGGCTCGAGGAGACCTACCTGTCGCTGGACGAGGAGCGGATATGAGCGCCTGGCGGCTTTCGGTGAACGGCCTGCGCACGGTCACCGAGCTGGAGCTGAAGCAGCGCATCCGGTCGCGACGCTGGGTCTGGGCCCTGGTGGCCTGGTTCGTCGTGATCGGCGCGATCACCTCACTGGTGATCCTTTCCACCAACTACGTGCTCGCCATCGGCGAGGGTGGCCCGAACCCCGGTCCGCTGGCGTTCGGGCTGAACGTGTTCTTCGTCCTCGGCATGGGGCTGATCA
>CAYQXH010000243.1:0-2584 GCA_964421325.1 uncultured Propionibacteriaceae bacterium | reverse complement strand
CGATCCGGTCCACCCAGACAGGTGGTCCGGCGGTGTCGAAGATCGCCGTCTGGGACCAGCCGGGATGCGCCGGTACGGCGCTCAGGCCGGAACCGGCTGCGGTCGCACGGCGGTGGAGCTCGCCGGCGAACACCACCTGGGCAAGCTTGGAGTCGGCGTAGGAGCGGTAGGTGGAACCGCTGGGACGGCCGAAGCCGGCCTCGATGCGACCGCGCCCGGCGACCATCGAGCCGAGGGTGACGACCCGTGCGCCGGCCGTGGCCTGCAGCGCAGGCCAGAGCCCGGCGGTGAGGGCCCAGGAGCCCAGGTAGTTGACCCCGATCTGCAGGTCGAAGCCGTCCACGGTGCGGGCGTCGGGGTCCTTGGCGCTGAGCCCGGCGTTGTTCACGAGGACGTCCACCCCCGCGGAACCCACCCGGGCTGCGAAGTCGGCGATGCTCGCCAGCGACCCGAGGTCGACCACCTCGACGCTGAGCGCCGCGCCGGGATGGGCTGCGAGGATCCGCTCCGCAGCGGCGTCGCCGCGGGCCCGGCTGCGGACACCGAGGACGAGCTGGGCTCCGGCGCCGGCGAGGCCGAGCGCTGCCGCCTGGCCGATACCGCTGCTCGCGCCGGTGACGACGATGCGGCGTCCGCCCTGGTCGGGGAGGCGCAGTGGCGGCAACCGGTCGGGCACCGGGGCGGTGACCGTCCGCGCCACGCTCAGCCCTTGCGCCGCTGGATGGCTGCCCACTCGTCCCGCAGGCCCACCGTCCGGTGGAACAGCCCCGGGGTGTCGAGGTCGGCCGCGAAGTAGCCGAGTCGTTCGAACTGGACCACCTGGCCGGGAGCCGTCGAAGCGAGAGCTGCCTCGGCCTTGCCGGTGACGATCTCCCGGGAGTCCGGGTTCAGGTCGTCCAGCGGTTCGCCGGTGGCCTCGCCGGGCGCCTCGGCTGTGAACAGCCGCTCGTAGAGCCCGACCCGGATCTCGGTGGCGTGTGCTGCCGAGACCCAGTGCATCGTGGACTTCACCTTGCGGCCGTCCGGTGCGTCGCCGCCGCGGGTGGCCGGGTCGTAGCTGGCGTGGACGGTGACCACGTCGCCGGCCTCGTCCTTGTCCAGCGAGGTCGCGGTCACCAGGTAGGCGCCGCGGAGCCGGACCTCACGGCCGATGCTCAGCCGGAAGAATTTGGGCGGCGGCACCTCGGCGAAGTCGTCGGCCTCGATCCACAGCTCACCGCTGAAGGCGACCTGCCGGGTGCCGTCCTCCGGGTTCTCTGGGTTGTTGGCCACCTCGAAGTACTCGACCAGCGGCTCGCCGGCGGCGTCGGTGGGCCAGTTGTCGATCACGAGGCGAAGGGGTGCCAGCACCGCCATCCGGCGCTGCGCCGTACGGTTCAGCTCGCGCCGGACGTAGGACTCCAGCGCCTCGATGCTCTGGCGGCTGTTCGTCCGGGTCGTGCCCACCTCCGAGCAGAAGGCCCGGATCGCCGCAGCCGGGTAGCCCCGCCGGCGCAGCCCGCGCAGCGTCGGCATCCGCGGGTCGTCCCAGCCGTCGACGGTGCCGTCGTTGACGAGCTTGGCCAGGCGGCGCTTGCTCGTGATGATGTGGGTGAGCTCCAGCCGGGCGAACTCGATCTGCCGCGGCTGGTCGCCGGGCAGCGGCAGCTGGGCGAGGTACCAGTCGTAGAGCGGACGGTGGGTGTCGAACTCCAGCGTGCAGATCGAGTGGGTGACCCCTTCGATGGCATCGCTCTGACCGTGGGCCCAGTCGTAGGTCGGGTAGATGCACCAGTCGTCGCCGGTGCGGAAGTGGTGGCTGTGCCGGATCCGGTACATCACCGGGTCCCGCAGCGCCATGTTCTCGTGCTGCATGTCGATCTTGGCCCGCAGCACCCGGGTGCCGTCGGGGAACTCACCGGCCCGCATCCGGCGGAACAGGTCGAGGTTCTCCTCGACGGAGCGGCTGCGGTAGGCGCTCTCGGTGCCCGGCCTGCCGAAGCCGCCACGCTCGGCGGAGATGGTCTCCGGGTCGGAGTCGTCGACGTAGGCCAGGCCACGCTCGACGAGCAGCTCGGCCCACTCGTACAGCTGGCCGAAGTAGTCCGAGGCGTGCAGCAGTCGGGCCGGGTGGAAGCCGAGCCACTCGATGTCGGCGACGATCGAGTCGACGTACTCGGTCTCCTCGGTGTCCGGATTGGTGTCGTCGAGGCGCAGGTTGCAGATCCCGCCGAACTCCTCGGCCGTCCCGAAGTCGACCGTGATCGCCTTGGCGTGCCCGATGTGGAGGTAGCCGTTCGGCTCGGGTGGGAACCGGGTCTGGACCCGTCCGCCGTAGGTGCCCTGCTCGTTGTCCCGACGAATGAGGTCACGGATGAAGTCGTTGGCAACGGGCTGGGTCATGGCCGAAAAGTTACCACTCCGGGAGGGCCTGCCTCCGCTCACGCCGGCCGGTCCAGCGGCCGGCCGCCCCGGCTCCGGCGGGGCGGGGGTGGCGGGGGACGGTGGGGGCTTCGCCGGACTGTTCGGTAGTCTGTTGCGGCCATGACTGCCAGCCCAGCCCGCCTCCGCGTAGCGCCCTCGCCAACCGGCGACCCGCACGTCG
>CAYQXH010000242.1:0-2585 GCA_964421325.1 uncultured Propionibacteriaceae bacterium | reverse complement strand
CTCGCTGGCACCGGGGAGGCGGCGGTGGTAGGCCCCGGATTTCGCGCTCTCGATCTGCCACGGGGCGGGGTACACGTCGTCGATCGGGTGCCCGACCGCGCTCAGGCCGCCCGTGATCAGAGCCCCGGCCAGCGACTCGGGATGCACGCTGAGGTAGTGCAGCGTCGTGAAGCCGCCGAAGGACTGGCCGAGCACCGTCCAGGTCGGCACGCCCAGCGCCGCCCGCACCAGCTCGCAGTCGTTGACGATCTCGTCGGCCCGCAGGTGGGTCAGGTAGGCCGCCTGGGCCTGGGTGCCGAGCCCGGCCAGCGGGGCGGCGAGCCGGGCACTGGCGCGGCCGTCGGACTTCACCAGACTGGACGAGATGGGGGTCGAGCGCCCGGTTCCGCGCTGGTCGAGCAGCACCACCTGGAAGTCCGCCAGCGCCCGCTGCAGCCAGGACGGGTTGGTCGGGACGAGCGTCGGCCTGGCCGCCTCGTGGCCCGGGCCGCCCTGGAGGAAGACCAGGTAGGGCTTGCCGGCGCCGCCATCGCCGGTGACGACCCGCGCGAACACCTCGATCGTCCCGGCGGCCGGGTCGGCGTGGTCGAGCGGGGCATCGACGGTGAGGTTGGTCAGGGTCAGGCCGGGGAGGTTCTCCGTGGTCGTGCGCACGGCCCTCAGGTTAGTCCCGACCCGCCCCGACGCGGTGCCGGTTCCGACGCTCAGCCGACGTGATCCAGCGCGTCGGTGCGCGGCATGCCAGGCGCGGGCGCAGGCCGACGCCAGGTCTTCGAGGTCAGGTGGGGTCTTCACGGATACCGGGTACACCGGCGACCGCCGGTCCCGAAACCGGGAGGCCGCTAACCCGGGATCCCGTTGGCCCGGATCACCCCGGCGTACCAGCGGGCCGAGTCCTTCTGCGTACGCCGCTGGGACTCGAAGTCGACGTGGACCAGCCCGTAGCGCTGGGTGTAGCCGGCGGCCCACTCGAAGTTGTCCAGCAGCGACCAGGCGTGGAACCCGGTGAGCCGCGCCCCGGCCCCGATCGCCCCGGCGGCTGCCTGCAAATGCTGCTTCAGGAAGTCGATCCGTTCGGGGTCGTGCAACGGCTCCTGGCCCTTGGCGTCGGGGATGCCGTTCTCCAGCACCACCTGGACGGGGGCGTCGTAGTCCTGGTGGACGCGGAGCAGGACGTCCCGGAGCCCTTCGGGGTGCAGCTGCTGCCAACCGTTGGCGGCCAGCGGATACGGCTGGGCCGGCCCGGCTGCCGCCATCACCACCGGTGAGTAGTAGTTCACGCCGACGAAGTCGGTCGCCGGCCCGATCGTGGCGTCATCCCCGTCGCGCCGGGCGCCGGCGATGCCGGCCACCACCGCGCCGTGCAGCAGGTCGAGGTCGTCGGGGTAGCGACCCAGCAGGACCGGGTCGAGGTACAGCCGGTTCTCGCGGAGGTCGGCAAGGGCCGTGGCGGCCCGTGCGCCCTCGCTGTCGTCGGCCGGGTAGCAGGGCGCGAGGGTGAAGCAGGGTCCGATCGACCCCTTCGCAGAAGAGGCCCGGAAGGCCGCAACCGCCCGGCCGTGGGCGAGGTTCAGGTGGTGGAGAACCCGGCCGCTCGCCTCCAGGTCGTTCCTGCCCGGCGCCATCCAGCCGCGCTGGTAGCCCTGCTCGACGATCACCTTCGACTCGTTGATGGTCACCCACGACCCGACGCGGTCGCCGAGGGCCTCGAACATGACGCCGGCGTAGTCGGCGAACCAGCCTGCGCTGTCCCGGCTCTCCCAGCCACCGGCATCCTCGAGGTGCTGCGGCAGGTCCCAGTGGTAGAGGGTCGCGACCGGCGCGATGCCGCGGTCCAGCAGGCCGTCGACGAGCCGGTCGTAGAAGGCCAGCCCGGCCGGGTTCGTCCGCCGGTCCGTTCCGGGCTGGATCCGCGGCCAGGCGATCGAGAAGCGGTAGGACCGGATGCCGAGTTCCTGCATCAGGTCCAGATCGGTCCGCCAGCGCCGGTAGTGGTCGCAGGCCTCGGCGCCGGAACTGCCGTCGGCGATCCGGTTACCGCCGGCGGCGAACGTGTCCCAGATGGACGGCGACCTGCCGTCGGCCGTCACCGAGCCCTCGACCTGGTAGGCGGAGGTGGCCACCCCCCAGGCGAACCCGGCAGGGAAGGTCGCCGGGGTTGCCGAAGGCGCTGGCGACGTCGCGGGCGGGGTGGCTCCGGTCTGACCGGTCGGCGGGCTGCACCCGGTCGCGAGCAGGCCGATCCCGGCCAGCCCGGCACCGAGGAGTTCCCGGCGGCCAAGGCCCATCCCCGCGCTCCTTCCGGCTCCGTGCCACCGCAACGATCATCGCAGCCGGGTGCGGAGGCCGCGGGGACTTGCCGCGAATTCGTGCCGGGCCCGGTCAGGACCGGCCGGCAGGGGCCGGCGACAGGAGGCGCTGCTTCTCCGCGGCCGGCAGGAAGGACGCCTGGATGCTGTTGCTGGAGAGCGTGGCCAGTTGCTCGGGCGTCAGCCCGAACTCGGCCTGCACGGCGTTCAGGTTCTCGTCGAGGTAGCCGCCGAAGTAGGCCGGGTCGTCGGAGTTGATGCAGACCTTCAGGCCGG
>CAYQXH010000241.1:0-2608 GCA_964421325.1 uncultured Propionibacteriaceae bacterium | reverse complement strand
TCAGGTTGCCCAGCGGGCAGCCCTGGTGGCAGAACGGGATGCCGCAGTCCATGCAACGACCGGCCTGCTTGCTGATGATCGGCAGCACGGCCTTCCCGGGCGTGCCCGGGTAGACCTCGTTCCAGTCGTGGACCCGTTCGGCGACCGGACGGCGCTCAGCGACTTCGCGCGGCGTGGTCATGAAACCCCTGGGATCAGCCATGGGAAGCCTCCATCATCAGCCTGACCGTGGTCTCCTCATCCAGGCCGGCGAGCTCGGCATCGGCCCTGGCCTTCAGCACCCTGGCGTAGTCGCGCGGCATGAGCGTGGTGAACCGTGACGCCAGCTCGGCATCCGGCAGGGCCAGCAGCCGTTCCGCAACGGCGGAACCGGTCTCCTCGGCGTGCCGGGCCAGCAGCTCCTTAACCCGCACCAGCTCCTCGGCCGTCACCGGCAGCGGGTCGACCAGCTCGGTGTTCAACCGGCACAGGTCCAGATCGAGCACCCAGGCCACGCCCCCGGACATGCCGGCTGCGATGTTGCGTCCGGTGGAACCGAGGATCAGGGCCTCGCCACCGGTCATGTACTCGCAGGCATGGTCACCGACCCCTTCGACGACAGCCGTCGCCCCGGAGTTGCGGACGCAGAACCGCTCGCCGACCTGGCCGCGGATGAACAGTTCGCCGCTGGTGGCACCGTAGGCGATCACGTTGCCGGCGATGATCTGCTCCTCGGCCACGAAGTTGGCCCGGGAATGTGGCCGGACGATCAGGCGTCCCCCGGACAGGCCCTTGCCGAAGTAGTCGTTGCTGTCACCGATCAGGCGCAGCGTGATGCCGCGCGGCAGGAAGGCCCCGAAGCTCTGCCCGGCGGTGCCGCGCAGGGTCAGGTCGATCGTGTTCTCGGGCAGTCCCTTCCCCTGCGTCGCCATGGTGACGTGGTGGCCGAGGATGGTGCCGACGGTGCGGTCGACGTTGCGGACGGTCAGGTCGGCGCGCACCAGCTCGCCCCGGTTCAGCGCCGGCTCCGCGATCTGCAGCAGCTGGGTGTCCAGCTTCTCGGCGAGGCCGTGGTCCTGGGTGGTCACGGCATGCAGCGGCGCGCCCTCCGGCAGCTCCACCCGGTGCAGGATCGGGCTGAGGTCCAGGCCCTGCGCCTTCCAGTGGTCGACGGCCTTGCGGGTGCGCAGTGCCTCGACGCGGCCGACGGCCTCCTCGATCGTGCGGAACCCGAGCGCTGCGAGGTGCTCGCGCACCTCCTCTGCGATGAACTCGAAGAAGTTCACGACGAAGTCGGCGTGGCCGTCGTACCTCGCCCGGAGCTCCGGGTTCTGGGTGGCGACGCCGACCGGGCAGGTGTCCAGGTGGCAGACCCGCATCATCACGCAGCCGGAGACCACCAGCGGCGCCGTGGCGAAGCCGAACTCCTCGGCCCCGAGCAGGGCTGCGACCACCACGTCCCGGCCGGTCGTGAGCTGACCGTCGACCTGCACGACGATCCGGTCCCGCAGCCCGTTCAGCAGCAGGGTCTGCTGGGTCTCGGCGAGGCCGAGTTCCCACGGTCCGCCGGCATGCTTCAGCGAGGTGAGCGGGGCCGCGCCGGTACCACCGTCGTGGCCGGAGATCAGCACGACGTCTGCCTTGGCCTTGGAGACGCCCGCGGCAACCGTCCCGACGCCGACCTCCGCCACCAGCTTCACGTGCACCCGAGCACTCGGGTTGGCGCACTTCAGGTCGTGGATCAGCTGCTTCAGGTCCTCGATCGAGTAGATGTCGTGGTGCGGCGGGGGCGAGATCAGGCCGACCCCCGGGGTGGAGTGGCGGGTCGTCGCGACCCACGGGTAGACCTTCTGGCCGGGAAGCTGGCCACCCTCGCCGGGCTTGGCACCCTGGGCCATCTTGATCTGGATGTCGTCGGCGTTCGACAGGTAGTCGCTGGTCACCCCGAACCGCCCCGAAGCCACCTGCTTGATCGCGCTGCGCCGGACGGGGTCGTGGAGCCGGTCGGCATCCTCGCCACCCTCGCCGGTGTTGGACTTCCCGCCGAGCCGGTTCATGGCGACAGCGAGGGTCTCGTGGGCTTCCTGGCTGATCGAGCCGTAGCTCATCGCGCCGGTGGAGAACCGCTTCACGATCTCGCTGACCGGCTCCACCTCGTCGATCGGCACCGGCTCCCGGCCGCTGTCGAACTCGAGCAGGCCGCGCAGGGTCATCAGCCGCTCGGACTGGTCGTCGACCCGAGCGGTGTAGGTCTTGAAGATGTCGTAGCGCCGCTGCCGCGTCGAGTGCTGCAGCCGGAACACGGTCTCCGGGTCGAACAGGTGCGGCGGGCCCTCCCGGCGCCATTTGTACTCGCCGCCGCCGGACAGCGTCCGGTGCGGCAGCGGGATACCGTCGGGCGGGTAGGCGCGGGCGTGCCGCTTGGCCACCTCCTCGGCGATCTCGTCCAGGCCGATGCCCTCGATCCGGCTGGTGGTGCCGGTGAAGTGGGCATCGACCAGCTCGCTGGACAGCCCGAGCGCCTCGAAGATCTGGGCTCCGGTGTAGGAAGCGATGGTCGAGACGCCCATCTTCGACATCACCTTCAGCACGCCCTTGCCCAGCGCCTTGCGGACGTTGTAGACGGCCT
>CAYQXH010000240.1:0-2611 GCA_964421325.1 uncultured Propionibacteriaceae bacterium | reverse complement strand
GCCGCAGGTCACGGATCTGCTCGTAGCTGGCCAGCTTCTCGGTGAGGGCCGAGACCCGGCGGCGCAGCTCTGCCAGCACGTCGGGGTGGGAGAGCAGCTCCTCGCGGTGGGCCCAGGTGAGCTGCAGCTGCTTGCCGATGTCCTCCAGGTGCGGCAGCGACGGCGCCACCAGCAGGCTGAGGTAGGGCCGGTTGTCGCCGAGCAGCAGCGTGTACTCGAACAGCGGGTCGGCGGCGAGGAGGCCCTCGATCGAGGACGGGGCGACGTTCTTGCCGTTGCTGGTGACGATCAGGTCCTTGATCCGGTCGGTGATCCTCAGGTAGCCGTCCTCGTCCAGCTCGCCGACGTCGCCGGTGTGCAGCCAGCCGTCGACCAGCACGGCAGCGGTCTCCTCCGGCTTGCCCCAGTAGCCGAGCATCAGGTTCGGGCCCCGGTAGCAGATCTCGCCGCCCTCGGCGATCCGCACCTCGCCGCCTTCCATCACCTGGCCGACGGTGCCGAAGCGGTAGCCGGTCGGCGAGGGGAAGCTGACCAGTGGCGAGGCCTCGGTGAGCCCGTAGCCCTGCAGCACCAGCAGGCCGCAGGCGAACAGGAACTCCTCGATCTCCTTGCGCAGCGGGGCCCCGCCGCAGGCGAGCACCTTCTTCGGCCCGCCCATCGCGTCGCGGACGTTGCTGAGCACCAGCTTGTCGGCCAGCTTGTACTTCACGATCTGGCCGCCGGTGCGCGGCACGCCGTCCCGAACGGCCCGGTGGAAGGCGCCGCCGACCTCGACGGCCCAGGCCATCAGCCGCTGCTTCAGCTGCGACCCGGCCACCTTGTCCTTGGCTGCGAGGAAGACCTTCTCGTACAACCGCGGGACGCTGACCAGCATGCTCGGCCGGGCGCGGATCATCATCTCGGCAACCGTGCGCGGGTCGGGCACGTAGGTGTTGAGGCTGCCGTTGCTCAAGACGGTGTAGGTCCAGGCCCGCTCGAGGGCGTGGCTCAGGGGGAGGAAGCAGAGCGAGGAGTCCTCTGCCGCGATCGACAGGTAGCGGTTCAGCACGTCGACCTGGTGGGTGAAGCCGCGATGGGTGAGCATCACGCCCTTGGGCTCGCCGGTGGTGCCGGAGGTGTAGATGATCGTGGCCAGGTCACCCGCTGACGCAGCGGCCAGCCGCGCGTCCACCTCGGCCAGGTCGGCCGGGGCCGCGGCGAGTTCCTCTGCGAGCGACGTCAGGTCGTCGGCGACGATCGGTGCGAAGCTCACCACTTTGGTCAGCCCGGTCAGGTCGGCGCGGATCTCGGCCAGCTTGGCCAGTTCCGCCTCGCCACCGACGAAGGCCAGCCGGCAGCCGGCATCGGCGAGGATGTGCCGGGCCTGGTCGGCCGAGCTGGACGGGTACAGCGGCACGGAGACCAGTCCGGCACTGGCGCAGGCCAGGTCGACCAGCGTCCACTCGGGCAGGTTGGTCGAGAAGATGGCCACCCGGTCGCCCGGTTCGAGCCCGAGCGAGATGAGGCGCCCCGCCAGGCGCCTCACGTCAGTCGCGAGGTCGGAGTAGGTCCGGACCTCCCAGCCCTCGCCGGCAGCGACCCGGGTGGCGGGTCGGGGGCCGTGCGTCGCAGCAGCTTCGGCGAACATCACCGCCAGGTGACCGGTGTCCATCGGCGCTCCTTCGCATCGAGACCTACCTCCAAACCTACTCCGGCGTAGGTACCGCCGGGAGCCGGATCCGCTGCACGTTCGGTCACGCCCTGCTGGCAGACTGGACGACGGACGAAAGGGGCGACCATGACGGACCGGGGACTCGTGGACCTGACCGAGTTGCTGCGCGGCCTCGAGCCCGTCCGGCGTCCGGGCGAGTACGTGATGGTCAGCACCAACAGCGAGGTGAGCCTGCCGTGCCAGGCGAGCGTCGTGGAGGACGAGGGCACCAGCCTGGTGCTCGAACGGCACACGGCCGACGCCTTCCGGCTGGACTACCCGGCGGTCTTCGCCTGGATCACCCTCACCGTGCACTCGTCGCTGGCCGCGGTCGGGCTCACCGCAGCCGTTGCTGCCGCCCTCGCCGCCCACGGCATCCCGTGCAACGTGCTGGCCGGCTTCCACCACGATCACCTCCTCGTTCCCGGCGACCGGGTGGACGAGGCGCTGGTTGCGCTGGCCGAACTCTCGGCATCGGTAGCCTGACCGCCCGGGCCGCGGCGGACGCCACGTCCGGGGTGCTGCCTAGACTGCTGGCATGTTGTTGATGGGCGCACATGTCGACCAGACCGACCCGATCGCCGAAGCCCGGGCTCGGGGCGCCGGGCTGAGCCAGTTCTTCCTCGGCGACCCGCAGGCCTGGAAGGGCCCGCAGGTGGCCTACCCCGGTGGCGCGGTGGCGCTGAAGGCGGACGCCGAGGCCGCGGGGGTGGCGTTGTACGTGCACGCGCCGTACGTGCTGAACGTTGCCACGACCAACAACCGGATCCGGATCCCGAGCCGCCAGCACCTGCAGAAGCAGCTCACCGCTGCTGCCCAGATCGGAGCCGCCGGCGTGATCGTCCACGGTGGCCATGTGCTGGCGGCCGACGACCCGGAGATCGGCTTCGACAACTGGCGCAAGGCCATCGACGGGCTCAC
>CAYQXH010000239.1:0-2627 GCA_964421325.1 uncultured Propionibacteriaceae bacterium | reverse complement strand
TGGGCAGCCCGGCCGGGCCGGACTACCGGCTGCACTGGATCGACCGGTTCCGTCCCGGGCTGGCGAAGCTGTGGCCCCTGCCCTGGCCGGGACGCTACGACCGGGCCGGCTGGATGTCGATCCTGGCCTCCTGGCTGCTGATGCTGCTGCTCTCGGCGCTCGCTGTGCTGATCGCCATCCTGATCTTCCAGCAGGCCCCGCCGGTCAGCCCGCCGCCACCCGTGCCCGACAGCGCCTCCGCCTCGCCGCAGTCCGGGTCCCCGTCCCCGCAGTCGGGGTCCCCCTCCCCCGCCTCAGGATCACCGTCACCGCAGTCCGGGTCCCCGTCGCCCGGGTCCGGATCGCCGTCACCGTCGTCCGCATCCCCGTCCCCGGGCTCGGCATCACCGTCGGGGGCGGTCGGCTCCCCCACCCCGAACTCCAAGCTGTGACCCGTCCCCGGCTGATCGCCACCGACCTCGACGGCACCTTCCTCGGCCGGGACCGGCGGGTGTCGGAAACCAACCTGGCCGCCGCCCGGCGCGCAGCGCAGCTGGGGATCCCCTTCGTGGTCGCAACCGGGCGGCCGGTCCGCTGGCTCGACGTCCTCGACGACCTGGCCGAGGCGCACTCGCAGGTGATCGTCAGCAACGGCGCCGCGGTCTTCGACCTGACCACCCGGCAGGTGGTGTACAGCTTCCCGCTGGACGCCGGCGTCGCCATCGCCGTTGCCGCGGAGCTCCGCGCGGCGATCCCGGGAATCACCTTCGGCTTCGAGACCGACACCGGTTTCGGCTGCGAGCCCACCTCACCCTCCCGGCAGCGCGGTGCCACCGGCGTGCTGGAAGGCTCGCTGGAGGAACTGGCCACCCGGCTGGGCCCGGTGATCAAGCTGCTCGGTTTCCACCCGGGCCTGGACTCCGACGAGCTCTGTGAACTCGCCCGGGACGTGGTCGGCGACCGGCTGACCCTCACCCATGCCCTCATCGGCGACAGCTACGGAATGCTCGAGCTCACCGCGTCCGGGGTGACCAAGGCCAGCACCCTCGCCCTGCTCTGCGCCGAACTCGGCGTCGAGCCCGCCGACGTCGCCGCCTTCGGCGACATGCCGAACGACCTCGCGATGCTGGCCTGGGCCGGCCGCGGCTACGTGGTGGCCAACGGTCATCGCGCCCTGCTGGCTGCCGGCTTCACTGTGGTGCCGGCCAACGACGAGGACGGCGTCGGCCGAACCGTTCTCGAGCTCCTGGACTGATCGGGAACCCGGGACAACCAACCCCGGCAGTGCTATTGTCTTCACATATCGGCCGCGCTGCTCGGTGGCCGGTTCCCGGCCCGACCAGGAGGAACCATGGCAGTCGTCACCGTCTCCCGACAGCTCGGCAGCCACGGGGGCCGCATCGCCCGCGCCCTGGCCGGCGAACTGGGTTACGCCCTGGTCGACAAGAGCGTGATCAACAAGGTGATCCGCCAGTACGGGATCACCCGCCTCGACGTGGTCTACGACCACAAGCCGAAGATCTGGGAGCTGTTCAACTCCGACAGCGTCACGACCATCCAGATGATGAACGAGACGATCGCGGCCTTCGCAGCACGCGGCGACGTGGTGATCCTCGGCCGCGGCGGGTTCCGGGTGCTGGCCGGGCTCGCCGACGTGGTGAACGTCTTCGTCAAGGCTCCCGACAGCCTCAGGGCTGACCGGATCGCGGAGCGCGACGGCACCAGCCCGACCGAGGCGGGCAAGGCCATCAAGGCCGACGACGCCCTGCGCGCCCGCTTCACCAAGCTGTTCTACTCCGCCGACTGGGCCGACGAGTCCCAGTTCGACCTGGTCGTCGACACCGGCACCGAGTCCGACGAGGAGGCCTGCGACCGGATCGCCGCAGCGGTCAGGGCCCTTCCCGAACCGACGCCCGGCGTCCGCTCGGCAGCGACCATCGCCATCGACGACGTGCTCTCCGCGACGGTTGCCGAGGTGCTGGCCCGGCGCGCGAGCCGCTCCGCCTAGTCCGGCCCACCCCCGGCGGCCTTCGGGCCGACCGGGTCGCCGAACGCCGCCCGCGGCACGAACAGCAGACACACTGCAGCCACCAGGGCGGTCACGCCGCACACCGTCCAGACGGTCAGGTAGCCGCTGAACGAGCCGGCCGTCCCCTGCACCGCCCCGGCAGCGTGGGTCGCCAGAGCGATCCCGAAGACGGCCGAGGCCACCGAGCCGCCGACCGTCTTCACCGAGTTGGTCAGCCCGGTCGCCACCCCGGTCTGCCCGGACGGTGCGGCGGACGCTGCTGCTGCCGGGAGCGCAGCCACCAGCGCCCCGGAGCCGATCCCGGCAACGATCATGTTGGTGAGAGCCTCGACGTAGTTGGCGTGGAACGGCAGGAACAGCAGGTAGCCCAGGGCCACCAGCAGGCTGGCGCCGATCAGCGCCCAGCGGGGACTGATCCAGCGCGTCACCAGGGGCAGCAGCAGGGCGCCGGCGGTCAGGGACAACACGTAGGCGCCGATCAGCACGGAGGTCAGCCCTGCCGTGGCGCCGAGGCCGTAGCCGTAGATCGCCGGGTCGGTGCGGGCGAACGTGGACAGCGGCGCCTGGGCCCCAAGGACGCTGACCCCGAACAGCCCGGCGGTGAGGAACACCGGCCACA
>CAYQXH010000238.1:0-2669 GCA_964421325.1 uncultured Propionibacteriaceae bacterium | reverse complement strand
GGGTCGTAGTCGACGATCTCGATGTCGGCGAGGTTGAACGCGTCGATCTCGGTCACGTCCGGGTTCAGCACCAGGCGCGGCAGCTGTCGCGGCTGCCTGGTGAGCTGCAGCTGCGCCTGCTCGAGGTGGTTGGAGTACAGGTGTGCGTCACCGAGGGTGTGCACGAAGTCGCCGACCCCGAGCCCTGCGACCTGCGCCACCAGGTGCGTCAGCAGGGCGTAGGAGGCGATGTTGAACGGTACGCCGAGGAAGATGTCGGCCGAGCGCTGGTAGAGCTGGCAGCTGAGCCTGCCGTCGGCGACGTAGAACTGGAAGAAGGCGTGGCACGGCGGCAGCGCCATCTCCGGCAACTGGCCGACGTTCCAGGCACTGACGATGTGGCGGCGGCTGTCGGGATTGGTGCGGATGGACTCGATGACGCCCTTGATCTGGTCGACATGCCCGCCGTCCGGGGTGGGCCAGGAGCGCCACTGGTAGCCGTAGATCGGACCGAGGTCGCCGTTGGCGTCCGCCCACTCGTCCCAGATGGTGATGCCATTGGCGTGCAGCCAGTCGACATTGGTGGAGCCCCGCAGGAACCACAGGAGCTCGCCGAAGATGCTGCGGGTGTGCAGCTTCTTGGTGGTCAGGAGCGGGAAGCCGGCGTTGAGGTTGAAGCGCATCTGGTGGCCGAAGACGCTGCGCGTGCCGGTACCGGTGCGGTCGGACTTCTCCACGCCGTGGTCGAGCACGTGCTCCACCAGGTCGAGATACTGCCGCATCAATCCTCCTTCAGCAGTCCCCGCAGCACCGGGACGATCGCCCGGACGGCCTGGCCGCGGTGGCTGATGGCGTCCTTCTGTTCGGGGGCCAGTTCGGCGTTGGTCACGGTGTTGCCCTCTGCGATGAAGATCGGATCGTAGCCGAAGCCGTTGCCACCGCGGGGCTCCAGCACCAGATGTCCCGGCATCACTCCCCGGACGAGGTGCTCGGTGCCGTCCGGGGTGACCAGCGCCATGGCGCAGACGAACCGTGCGGTGCGGTCGGCCTCCTCGGTGTCGGTCAACTGCCGGATCAACAACTCCAGGTTGCCGGCGTCGGTCGCGTCCGGCCCGGACCAGCGCGCGGAGCGGACCCCGGGCATGCCGTTGAGCAGGTCGACCTCGAGGCCGGAGTCGTCGGCAACGGCCGGCAGGCCGGTGGCCACAACCGCGGCCCTGGCCTTCAGCAGGGCGTTGCCCTCGAAGGTGCGCTCGGTCTCGGCGGGCTCCGGATAGGCCGGGAACGCGTCCAGGCCGCGGACGTCCGCCTCCACCCCGGCCGCGGCCAGGACGCGGTGGAGCTCGGCAGCCTTCTTGGCGTTGTGGGTGGCCACGACGACGACGTTCATCCGGCGAGGGCCTCCGCCTGCAGCCGGGTCAGCTCGGCGCACCCGGCCAGGCCGAGGTCGAGCAACTCGTCCAGCACGGCGCGGGAGAACGGCTTGCCCTCAGCCGTGCCCTGCACCTCGACGAACTCGCCGGCGCCCGTGGCGACCACGTTCAGGTCGACCTCGGCAGCCGAGTCCTCGGTGTAGGCGAGGTCGAGCATCGGGACGCCGTCGACGACGCCTACCGAGACGGCCGAGACGGTGCCGATCAGGGGTTCGCCGGCCAGGGCGCCCCGCGCCCGCAGCCAGGCGACGGCGTCGACGAGGGCGACGTAGGCGCCGGTGATGGATGCCGTCCTGGTGCCACCATCGGCCTGGAGCACGTCACAGTCGAGCACGATGGTGTTCTCGCCGAGGGCCTTGTAGTCGATCACCGAGCGCAGGCTGCGGCCGATCAGCCGGCTGATCTCGTGGGTGCGGCCGCCGATGCGCCCCTTGACGGACTCGCGGTCGCTGCGGGTGTGGGTGGCACGGGGCAGCATCGCGTACTCGCTCGTCACCCAGCCCAGACCGCTCCCCTTGCGCCAGCGCGGCACCCCTTCAGTCACCGATGCCGCGATCAGGACCCGGGTCGCCCCGAACTCGACGAGCACCGAGCCTTCCGCGTGGTCGAGCCAGCTGCGGGTGATCCGCACCGGTCGAAGTTGGTCTGGGCTACGGCCGTCGGCTCGGGTCAAGGGCATGGCCTCACCCTATCCGCCCACTACGACGACCGGCCGCGCCGGCGTCCCGGCTGGCTGGGTAGGCTCGCTGCGGCGCAGACCAGAAGGAGCAGCCAGATGTGTCGACCAGTCCCCTGCCAGACCTGCGGCAAGACCACCTGGGCGGGTTGCGGCCTGCACATCGAACAGGTGCGGGCCCAGGTTCCCGAAGGCCCGTGGTGCCCGGGCCACGAGCCCGGGCCAGCGACCTGACGCGCCGACTCCGCACCCCTGCCCCACCCCGACGACCCCCACGTTGCGAGGGTGGGTGGGGCGGTTCAGCCCGCGACCGTGTAGACCTGCTCCACCGAGTCGACGAAGCCGCCCATCAGCCTGCGGCCGATGCCGGCGAACAGTTCCGGGCTGCCGGTGGTGAGGAACCGAAGGCTCGGCGTCCGCGGCTGGGCGTGCAGCAGCCCCTGATCGGTGAGGGTTGCGAACACCTCCTTGGCACATTCCTCGGCGGACGAGACGAGGGTGACGTCATCGCCGATCACGTAGGAGATGACCCCGGCCAGCAGCGGGTAGTGCGTGCAGCCGAGGATCAGGGTGTCGATGCC
>CAYQXH010000237.1:0-2680 GCA_964421325.1 uncultured Propionibacteriaceae bacterium | reverse complement strand
ACCATCAGGAACTCGCGGTTGCTCTGCGTCTTGCGCATGCGGTTCAGCAGCATCTCCAGACCCTGCTGGGAGTCCTGCGCCGAGAGCACGCGACGAAGCTTCCAGATGATCGCGAGTTCGTCGCGACCGAGCAGCAGTTCCTCGCGCCGGGTGCCGGAGGCGACCGGATCGATGGCCGGGAAGATGCGCTTGTCGGCGAGGTCACGGCGGAGGCGGAGCTCCATGTTGCCGGTGCCCTTGAACTCCTCGAAGATCACCTCATCCATCTTGGAGCCGGTGTCGATCAGGGCGGTGGCGAGGATGGTCAGCGAGCCGCCGTCCTCGATGTTGCGGGCCGCACCGAAGAACTTCTTCGGCGGGTACAACGCAGCCGAGTCCACACCACCGGAGAGGATCCGGCCGGATGCCGGAGCGGCGAGGTTGTAGGCACGGCTGAGGCGGGTGATGCCGTCCAGCAGAACCACCACGTCCATGCCGAGCTCGACGAGGCGCTTGGCCCGCTCGATCGCCAGCTCGGCGATCGTGGTGTGGTCCTCAGCCGGACGGTCGAAGGTGGAGGCGATCACCTCACCGCTGGTGGTCCGCTGGAAGTCGGTGACCTCCTCGGGACGCTCGTCCACCAGGACGACCATCAGGTGCACCTCGGGATGGTTGGTGGTGATGGCGTTGGCGATGGCCTGCATCACCAGCGTCTTGCCTGCCTTGGGCGGCGAGACGATGAGGCCACGCTGGCCCTTGCCGACCGGTGCGACCAGGTCGATGATCCGGCCGGTCATGTTCAGCGGGGTGGTCTCCAGGCGGAACCGCTCCTGCGGGTAGAGCGGGGTCAGCTTCTGGAACTCGGGCCGATCCTTCGCCTTCTCGGGTGCGTCGGCATTGATCGTGTCGATGCGCACCAGCGGGTTGAACTTCTCGCGGCGCTCGCCCTCCTTCGGCGCGCGGATGGCACCGGTGACGATGTCGCCCTTGCGCAGGCCCCACTTCTTCACCATCGAGAGCGACACGTAGGCGTCGTTGTTGCCCGGGAGGTAGCCGGTGGTGCGGACGAACGCGTAGTTGTCGAGGACGTCGAGGATGCCGGAGATCTCCAGCAGCACGTCGTCCTCGTTGATCACCGGTTCGGCTTCCATCCGGTCCATGCCGAGGTTGCCGGCGCCCCTGGCGCTGCCACCACCGGGACGGCGGTTGTTGTTGCTGTTGCCCTGGCGGTCGCGATTGCGGCGACGGCGGCTGCGCCGGCCGCTGCCGAACTCGTCGTCGTCACTCCGCTGGGAGTCGTTGCGCTGCTGGGAGTCGTTGCGCTGCTGGGAGTCGTTGCGCTGGGACTGCTGGGCCTGCTGGCGGGACTCGCCCTGCCGATTCTCGGAGCGGTCACCGTCGTCGGCGTTGCCGCCGCGGCGACGGTTGCGGCCGGCGCCCTCGGCCTTGAGGGCTTCGAGGCGGGCGGCGACGTCGTCGGCGGAGCCCGAGGGCAGGGGCGCCTGGGTCTCGGCCGGTTCGTTGCGTCGGGGCGCCTCCGCCTCTGCGGGACGCTCGGCGCGCTGCCGCCGGGAGCGGGTGGGTGCTGCGTCCTCGGTGCGTGGCTTCTCGGAGCGGGCGGGCTGAGCGGACTTGATCGCATCGATCAGGGCGCTCTTGCGCATGGTGCCGGTGCCCTTCAGGCCCAGCGACGCGCCCAGCTGCTTCAACTCCGGAAGCAGCATCCCCTCCAGGCCTGCGCCTTTGCGCCTGGAATCCTGGGTCGCAGCTTCGATGGTGTCGGTCACGGACTTCCTTTCGGATCGAGCGGTCTCCGGCTTTGCCGGGCAGACGCGCCCAGTGCTCGGTAAAGAGCAACTTGAATGACATTCCAGATCTGAAACGCCAGCAGGATTTGGTGCTTAGCTACTGGGATTCCTTGACGACTCGGTGAGTACTTCGCGTCCGTCCTGCCCGATCTGAGGGGCTGTGCGCTACAGCGCGACTCCAACTGTAGCACCCACCGACGGCGGTGCGAAAAGCACCTGCCGGCCTCAGTTCAGGGCGGTGGCGAATGCCTCGCGCAATCCCGCGTAATCGGTTACCACGGGGAACCGTGGGAACTCTGCGACGACATTGGCCGGGGGGCGGAACAGGATCCCGGCGTTGGCTTCGGCGAGCATCGCGACGTCGTTGTAGGAATCGCCGGTTGCCACTACCCGGTAATTGAGGTGGTGAAACGCCCGAACCGCCGCACGCTTGGAATCCGGCTGGCGGAGGGTGTAGCCGGTGATCCGGTCGGCCTCGACCCGCAGGCGGTGGCACAGCAGGGTGGGGTGGCCGAGCTGGGCCATCAGCGGCATCGCGAACTCGTAGAAGGTGTCGGAGAGGATCACCACCTGGAACCTGGTGCGCAGCCAGTCGAGGAAATCGGCCGCGCCGGGCATCGGGCCCATGGCTGCGATCACCTCCTGGATCTGCGCCAGGCCGATGCCGTTGGCGTCCAGCAGCCGCAGGCGGTGGCGCATCAGCTCGTCGTAGTCGGCGATGTCCCTTGTGGTCAGCCGCAACTCCGCGATGCCGGTGCTCTCAGCCACCCGGATCCAGATCTCGGGAACCAGGACGCCCTCGAGGTCGAGGCAGGCCAGGTCCATCAGGCTCCCTCGACCCGCATGACGGCGATCCCCGGCCGGACCTCGGCCATGCTGCGCAGGTCGGCGAT
>CAYQXH010000236.1:0-2753 GCA_964421325.1 uncultured Propionibacteriaceae bacterium | reverse complement strand
GCTCCCGAAACGCGCCCTTGCTCCCGGAATATCGGGAGCAAGGGCGCGTTTCGGGAGCGAACGCTGGGGGGACGGAAGGGGGTCAGGCGGCCTGCCGGGTCCGGGCCACCCGGGTCCAGGCCGAGCTTGTGAAGCGGGGGGTGTCCCCGAGGGCCAGTTCGGCGTCCCAGCGGTAGGTGGTCGGCCAGCTGCGCATCACCGGTTGCAGCGTGGTGATGGTGCGCACCAGGAGAGTTGGTCGCGACGGCACCCAGCCGACCTCGGGGACCAGGCCGAGGCGAACCCGGTCGCCCTCCCGTCGCAGGGTCAACCGGCCGGCGGCCACCCGGTCGGCGGCCACCTCAAGGACCCACCGGACGGCTGCCGTGCCACCCTGGGCCAGCCGGTCAAGGGCCGGCATGCCGGACGGCAGGAGCAACGAGGCCGAGCGCTCGCCGCTGCCGACCGACACCGACCGCACGCTCCCGTCCGCCGCGACACCGACAGCCCCGCACGGACTGGCATGGAGACCGGGGGTGGCCGGCACCACCGCGACCGCCGGCCGGGGCCCGGCCATCAGATCCGCGGCAACCACCGTCGGTGCCCAGCGGGCCAGCAGGGTGGGGCGCAGGGTGAGCAGCCGGGGGAGCCGGACGATCTCGACGTGCCTGCCGTCGACCTCGACCGAGACGCGGGCGGTGGAGGTGAGCATCTCGAAGCCGAGCATCTCGACGGCGAAGAAGCGGTCCGGCGTCGCAACGTTCGAGCCGACCGGGGCGAGGAACGGGCCGCTGCGGTTGCGCTGCGCCCGGCTCTCCACCGTGACCCGCCAGACCGAGCCGGCCGGGTCGGTCAGCTCCACCTGGAGCTCCAGCCCGCTCGCCACGTCGAACCGGGCCTCCCGGAACGGCACCGAAGCCAGCGTCCCGCGGCCGCGCCCGATCCCTGCCGAGAGCGGCAGGTCCCTCGCTGTGTCCTGGGTGAGCACATCGACATAACCGTCATGCCGCATCCTGAGCATCCGCAGCGCCGAGCTGCCATCCCGGGCCCGGAGTTGCTGGACCTCGAGGGTCGCGACGACCGGATGGCCGAGCAGGTCGGCGATGAACAGCCGCTCGACCGGCTGCAGGTCGAGGCTGAACGGCACCACGACCCGGTCGGCGGCAGGCCTCACCGCGCGCCCCGACCGCGGAACCAGCCCAGCCCGGCGACCCACGCCAGGATGATCAGATTGATGCCCAGCCCGATCCTGCCGCCGGGAAGGTTGAGGGCGCACAGGGCGAGCGAGCCGGCTGCCGTGATCAGCAGGGCCCGGGCGGCCCACGGCCTGGCTGCGAACACGGCCCACGCGACGACGAGGAAGGCGAGGGTCCCGGCCGACCAGCCGACGATCTGGACGGGAGCCATCCAGCCGGGCAGGGACAGCCAGGCGGTGCAGCCCAGGGCCCCGGCATCGGCGGCGCAGGCCTGGGCCGTGGGTGGGTTCAGGGTGAGGGCGACCCCCATCAGGTGGGGCAGCGCGTGCAGGGCCAGTGCCCCAGCCAGGGCCAGCCTCGACGGCAGCGACCGAACGAGGGGTCGGGCCTGCGCGAGCCGGTCGAGGGTCGCGGTTCCAGTGTTCATCTTGCTCTCCTATTTAAAGCGGTCATCCGTTCGGTATAAGGATGACAGTGCCGCGTGCGACTGTCAAAACCGGACGTCCGGTATAGTTAGAACCATGCCGAAAGTATCCGAGGAGCACCTCGAGGCCCGCCGCCGCCAGATCACCCTCGCCGCAGCCCGCCTGGTCGCCCAGCGCGGGATCCATTCGACCTCGATGCGGGACGTGATCGCCGGCTCCGGGCTCTCGGCCGGGGCCGTCTACCACTACTTCCCGTCCAAGTCGGACCTGCTGGAGTCGATCGGCGGGCTCACCCTCGCGACCTACCGGAACAGCGTCTCGACCCTCGTCGCCGAGCGGGGCGAGCTGGGCCCGGCCGAGCTGATGGCTGCCATCGCCGGCCTGGTCATCCAGCCGATCGAGGACGGCACGGACCTCTCGGGGGTGGGGTTGGCGATGTGGGCAGAGGCGCTGCACGACCCGAGGGTCGCCGCCGGGATGTTCCGGATCATCCGCGGCCTGCGCGCGCAGCTCGAGGAGATCGCGACCGGCTGGGTTGCCGCCGGCCACCTGCCCGCCGGCACCAGCCCGGTTGCGGTCGCCGCTGTGCTCTACGCCGTCATCCCCGGCTTCCTCCTGCAGCACCACGTCACCGGTGACGTCTCGCCGGCCGTGCTGGGCGAGGGCATCGCCGGACTGCTCGGCTGGGTCGAGAACCCGTAGGGCATGCTTGGGTCGTGGCCAAGCAGCACAGCGAGATCACGGACCGGTTGCGGCGCTTCATCGAGGCCCAGCAGATGTTCTTCGTGGCCACGGCCGCGCGCGACGGTCGGGTGAACGTCTCCCCGAAGGGCCTGGACAGCCTGCGGATCGTCAACCCGACCCGGGTCGTCTGGCTCAACGGGACCGGCAGCGGCAACGAGACCGCCGCGCACCTGCTCGACGTCCCGCGGCTGACCATCATGTTCTGCTCGTTCGACCGCGAGCCGCTGATCCTGCGGCTCTACGGCACGGCCAGGGCCGTGCACCCGGGGGACGACGACTGGGTCGGCCTTGCCGCGCTGTTCCCACCCCTGCTCGGGGCACGCAACATCTTCGTCGTCGACATCGACCTGGTGCAGACCTCGTGCGGCTACGGGGTGCCCCGCTACGACTTCGCCGGGCAGCGCGACCT
>CAYQXH010000235.1:0-2757 GCA_964421325.1 uncultured Propionibacteriaceae bacterium | reverse complement strand
TGACCAACCAGGAAGGCGTCGGGCACAACACCTACCAGCCCGACTACCAGGGCGGCGCGGGCGACCAGGCTGCCCGCGCCAACCGCGAAGCCAACGCCACCGACATCCAGCCGCCCGACCCCGGACCCGCGCCAACCGGTGTTGGTGACACGCCGGCCGCCGGTCCGCTTGGTGGTACGCCGTCCCAGGATGGCGCAGCCGCCGGTGGTTGGGAACAGTACCCCGGAACGCCGGCAGGCCCGGGCGGCGCAGCCAATGCCGGTGGGGCTGGTGCGGAGGCGGCCGAGGTTGCCGTCGTGGCTCTGTAGCGAGGAAGGGAGACGATCGTGGCAACTGTGTATGCCGACTACGCGCGGGACCGCAACGCCCTGTTCTTCGGCCTGAGCGGCGGGCAACTCATCACCCTTGTCGTCGCCGGTGTCCCCGCGCTGTGGGCCTTCCAGCGGCAGCAGTGGACGGCCGTGGCCGGACTCGTGCTGGCCTGGCTGATGGTGCTGGCTTTGGTCACGGTGCCGATTCGGGGACGATCGGCGACTGGCTGGCTGGTTGCCTCGATCGCGCACCTGGCTGGAACTGCGTTGCGCTGGTCCCGGTGGAGGTCCAAGTCGGCGAGAGGCCGCAGCGAGGACCTGGCCGAGCCGGACCTGCCTGGCGTCGTCGCCGGGATCAGCATCCACGACGGCCCGCCGCAGGGCCCGATGAACATGCGGGTCGCGATCATCCAGGACCACGCCAACCGGCTGTGGGCGGCCACCGCCGCGATCACCCACCCAGGTCTGGCGCTTGCCGACGGCACCGAGCGCGACAGCCAGGCCCGCGGCCTGACCACCCTGCTGAACGCCTGTGCCCGCACCGAACTCATCTCCGAGGTGATGTTCGTGGTCCGCTCAGTTCCCGAAGACGGCGCCGAACGTGACCAGTGGCTCACCCGCCATCAACCAGCCACCGCTCCGGCCCTGGCGAAGGCGGTCAACGGGCAGCTTGCCGCTACCTTGTCGCAGGCGTCGGTGCGCACCGAGGCCTTCTGTACGATCGTGGTGCCCGAGGACCGGCTGGCAAGGGAGGCCAAGGAGTTCGGTCGCGGCGTGGACGCGCGCGCCCGGGCGATGGCAATGCTGATGGCCGAGGTCGAGGCCCAGCTACGCACCGGCATGCGGATCGGCACAGTGTCCTGGCTCACCTCACCGCAGCTGGCAGTGGCTGTCCGGACCGGATTCGCACCGGGCGACAGGGCCGGCATCATCGACGCGCTCGCCGCCCACGACACAGACGCAACGGTGAACGCCGAGGTGCCCTGGGCGCAGGCCGGCCCGTCCGGAGCCGATCTGGCCGTGCGGCACTACAGCCACGACGCGTGGCACTCCATCGCAGCCACCCTGAAGCTGCCCGCCAAGGGCGCGGTGCTCGGCGCGCTTGCGCCGGTGCTGGTACCGACCGAACCGGGGGAGCGCCGCTCCATGGTCGTTGTGTTCCCGATCCTGGCCCAGTCCTTGGCGGACAGGCAGACCCAGAACGCGGAGTGGACCGCCGACATGGCCGAAACGTTGCGGAACCGGGCCGGGGTGAAGACCCGCGCCAAGGACCAGACCCTGATCGCCCGCACCCGCGGCCTGGACGCCAAGCTCGCCACCGGCAACGCTCTCGTCCGCCCGTACGCCGTCGCGTGCGTCACCGTGCCCCGCACCCTGCGGATCGCCGAGTTCGGACGCCGCCTCGACGCGTCCATCCGCCGCGCCGGGTTCGCCCCGCTCCGGCTCGACCTAGCCCAGGACGCCGGCTTCGCCGCCGCCAACCTGCCGCTCGGCATCGGGCTTGACCGGAAGTCCGAGCAGTGAACCGCCGCGGCTCCGAGCCGACCGGACGTGGCGTGGGTCGGCTGCTGGCCGACTTCGGCCACGACCTGCCCACCCTCCCGACCGTCGAGCCCCGGCTCCGAGAAGCCCGTCTGTTCCAGCCGGTGCCTCGCCGCGGCCACCGGCAGCCGGGCCGGGGCTGGTCGCCGGCGAAGGCGCCAGTGTCGGTGTGGCGGATGGCCTCCGACCAGGCGCCAGTTATGTGGCCGTTCGTGACCAGCCCCGGACTGCCGCCTCGCGGGGCCCAGATGGGAATCGACTTCTTCTCCCGCGCCAGCTTCTACGCCGACCCCAACGGATGGGTCCTCGACCCGACCATCCCGGTCAGCAACCCGAACATGTTCACCTTCGGCAAACCCGGCATGGGCAAGTCAGCCACCGCGAAAGCGTTCGTGCTGCGCATGCTCGGCTTCGGCTACAAGGCCCTCATCCTGGGCGACCCCAAGGACGAGTACGAAACCCTGTGTCGCGCGCTCGGCGTCGAACCCATAGCGATCGGGCAAGGACTGTCCGCCCGGATCAACCCGCTCGAGTTCGGACCCCTCGGCCAAGGGTGGGACGGGCTCGGCGCGGCCGAGGTGCAGCGCCGGGCGGCGATCGTGTTCGCGCGCTGGCTCACCCTGATCCGCGGCCTGGTCGGCTCCCAGAAGATCGGCCAATCCCCGGTGCCGTTCGGCCCGTCGGAGGAGACCGCCGTCGACGCCGCCCTCAAGCTCCTCACCGGCCAGACCAGCGGAAACACCAGGCTGGTCGAGACCACCATCCCGGCGCTGTGGCACCTGCTCGACGAACCACCCGCCGAACTGGTCACCACCTGCCGCTACGCCTCCACCCGCCACTTCCTGGACTCGACCCGGCTGCTCCGCGACGCCCTCGGACAGCTGGTCGGCGGCAGCCTCAAAGG
>CAYQXH010000234.1:0-2806 GCA_964421325.1 uncultured Propionibacteriaceae bacterium | reverse complement strand
GCGCTGGAGAAGGTCTACGGGCGTTACACCGCGAACATCCGTACCATTTCAGGCGTGTACAACTCCGAGTCCGGCTCCACCGAGGGCGTGACGAAGGCCCGTGCGCTGGTGGAGGAGTTCGAGAAGGTCGAAGGCCGGCGTCCGCGCATCCTGGTGGCCAAGATGGGCCAGGACGGCCACGACCGCGGTCAGAAGGTGATCTCCACGGCCTTCGCAGACCTCGGCTTCACCGTCGACGTTGGCCCGCTGTTCCAGACCCCGGAGGAGACCGCACGGCAGGCCGTCGAGTCCGACGTCCACGTCGTCGGGGTCTCGTCCCTCGCCGCCGGTCACCTGACCCTGGTGCCGGCGCTCCGCAAGGCGCTGGACGAACTCGGCCGCCCGGACATGATGATCGTGGTCGGCGGGGTCATCCCGGCACAGGACTTCGACGAGCTGTACGCCGCCGGGGCCGATGCCATCTACCCGCCCGGCACGGTCATTCCGGAATCGGCGATCGAGCTGCTGACCAAGCTGCGCGAACGCCTCGACGCTGCGTAACAACCTATTCGGTGGTCGAGCCTGTCGGGACCTGTGGGTTTCGACAGGCTCAGCCATCGGTAGCCGATGGGGAGTCCGATGAGTGAGGACCAGACGCCGCTGTACCTGCGGTCCGACCCGACGCCGGGCCGCCAGTACGGTGACGCACCCCCGCCCAAGCGGGACCCGGCCAAGATCCGCCGGCCCCACCTCGACCCCGAGGTGCTGGCAAGGCAGGTGCTGGCCGGTGAACGCACCGCGATAGCCAGGGCGATCACCCTGGTCGAGTCGAGCAAGCCGGCCCATCACGCTGTCGCCGCTGACCTGCTGCGGATCCTGCGCCCGTACTCGGGCAAGGCCGTCCGGGTCGGGATCACCGGCGTGCCCGGGGCGGGCAAGTCCACCTTCATCGATGCGCTCGGGCAACGGCTGATCGACGCCGGCCACAAGATCGCCGTGCTGGCTGTCGACCCGACGTCGGCGAAGACCGGTGGCTCCATCCTCGGCGACCGGACCCGGATGGGCGAACTCGCGCAGAGCGAGAGGACCTTCATCCGCCCGTCCCCGGCAGGGGCCCACCTCGGCGGGGTGGCGCGCACCACCCGGGAGTCGATGCTGGTGCTCGAAGCTGCCGGATTCGACGTCGTCCTGGTCGAGACGGTGGGCGTCGGCCAGTCCGAGGTGGCTGTGGCCGGCATGGTCGACACCTTCCTGCTGATCGCACTCGCCAGGGCCGGTGACCAGCTGCAGGGGATCAAGCGCGGCATCCTCGAGATGGCCGACGTGATCACGGTCAACAAGGCCGACGGGGACAACGAGGGCGAGGCGCGGGTCACGGCGAGGGAGCTGTCGATCGCCATGAAGCTGATCAACTCCGACCCCAACGCGCCGCGGCCACCGGTGTTGACCTCCAGCGCGCTCACCGGCAAGGGCCTGGACGAGGTCTGGAAGGCGATCGTCGACCACCGCGCCAAGCTGGAGGAGGACGGTCGCCTGGAGTCGCGGCGAGCCAGGCAGCAGCGGGAATGGCTGTGGGCCCTGGTTCGAGGCGAGCTCGAGGACGCGCTGCGCACCTCTCCGGCCGTCAGCGCGATCCGCTCGCGGCTCGAGGCCGAGGTCGAGGCCGGCGAGCTGTCAGCCCTCGAGGCGTCCGACCAGATCCTGAAGGCCTTCGCCGCCGACGCCCCGTCCCTGTGGCCGAAGCACCCGCAGCGCTGAACCCCCTCCCGGTGCGAGAGGGGGGTCAGACCAGGACCAGGTCGAAGTCGCCCTGGCCGGCAAGTACTTCAACGTAGTACGCGCGCTGGGCGGCGTCCGGTTCCCGCAGCGGGATCGGGGAAGGCCGGACTCCGTGGTTGCGGAAGCCGATCACCTTCACCCGCATCCTCGGGTCGATTCCGGCCAGCCAGGCTCCGGTTGCGACCAGTAACTCGTCGGCGTCGTTGATGCCCGGCAACAGCAGCAGCCGCACCTCGTGCAGCTTCCCCCGCGCGGCGAGCAGCTCGATGCTGGCGAGGACCCGCGCGTTGCCCGAGCCGGTGATCCGCCGGTGGATGCCGTCGTCGAGGCACTTCAGGTCGACCATGGCTGCATCCAGGACCGGGTCGAGCAGGTCCCAGGTGGCCGCGTCGGCGTCGCCGTTGGTGTCGACGAAGCAGGTCAGCCGGCTGAGTGCCGGGTCGGCCTTGATCGCGGAGAACAGGGCCCGGACGAACCCGGCCTGGCCGGTGGCCTCGCCGCCGGAGACCGTCACCCCGGAGAGGAAGGGCGCTGCCGGCCGGACGCGCTCCAGCACGTCGGCAACGGCCAGGCTGCGTGCCTTCGGGGTGGACTCGTACTCGCAGACCTCGATGCAGGTGTCGCCGCCGGTGCAGGTGCCCTCGTCCCAGAGCACCTTCCCGGCGAGGTCGAGGCGCAGCGCCCCCGACGGGCAGGCGGCGACGCAGTCGCCGCAGTCGATGCAGGGGTTGATGGTGTACGGGTTGTGGCAGGCGACGCAGTCGAGGTTGCAGCCCTGGGTGAAGACGACGAACCGGTTCCCCGGACCGTCGACGGCCGAGAACTCGATGAAGCCGGTGATCAGGCCGGTGGCCGGCGCTCCCTTGGCCTGGCTGGGGATGGGCATGTGGTCTCGGCGGCTCGACCGGCGGTCAGGGCCGGGCGCTGAGCTCTGCTGCTGTGATCCGCTTGACGGCGCGGGTGGTGACGGGGTGGTTGATCTCGGCGGTCGCGGCCAGGTAGTCGCTGGAGTGCCGGGCGCCGTGCTCCTCGATGCCGACCAGGTCGC
>CAYQXH010000233.1:0-2823 GCA_964421325.1 uncultured Propionibacteriaceae bacterium | reverse complement strand
GCGACCACGACGACCAGTTCCCGATCGACGTCTTCCAGACCGGCTCCGGCACCTCCTCGAACATGAACACCAACGAGGTGGTGGCAACCCTCGCCTCGAGGCGACTTGGGTCGCCCGTGCACCCCAACGACCAGGTGAACGCCTCCCAGTCGTCCAACGACGTCTTCCCGTCCTCGATCCACATCGCGGCCCTGCAGGCGATCACTGCCGAACTGGTCCCGTCGCTGGAGGTGCTGGCGGTGTCGCTCGAGGCCAAGGCCGCCGAGTTCGCCGGTGTGGTGAAGTCCGGCCGCACGCATCTGATGGACGCCACCCCGATCACCCTCGGCCAGGAGTTCTCCGGCTACGCAGCGCAGGTCCGCTACGGCATCGACCGGGTGCAGGCGACCCTGGTCCGCCTCGCCGAACTCCCTCTCGGCGGTACGGCCGTCGGCACGGGCATCAACACCCCGGCCGGCTTCTCCGCCCGGGTGATCGAGCTGATCGCCGAGCACACCGGGCTGCCGCTGACCGAGGCCCGCAACCACTTCGAGGCCCAGGCCGCGCAGGACTCCCTCGTGGAGGCCTCCGGTGCGCTGCGGACCGTGGCGGTCTCGCTGGTGAAGATCGCCAACGACCTGCGCTGGATGGGTTCCGGGCCCCGGGCCGGGATCGGCGAGATCTCCCTGCCCGACCTGCAGCCCGGCTCCTCGATCATGCCGGGCAAGGTGAACCCGGTCCTGCCGGAGGCCACGGTGATGGTGGCTGCCCAGGTGATCGGCAACGACACGGCGATCACCTTCGCCGGCAGCCAGGGCAACTTCGACCTGCTGGTGATGCTGCCGGTGATGGCGCGCAACCTGCTCGAATCCATCACGCTGGTCGCGAACGTCTCCCGGCTGCTCGCCGAGCGCTGCGTCGACGGGATCGTCGCGAACGTGGAGCGCTGCCGCCAGCTGGCGGAGTCCTCGCCCGCGATCGTCACCCCGCTGAACCGGATCATCGGCTACGAGGCGGCGGCGAAGATCGCCAAGCACTCGGTGAAGGCCAACCTGACCATCGCAGAGGCGACCCGCGACCTCGGCTACGTCGATCGTGGGGAGCTCACCGAGGAACAGCTGGCCAGCGCCATAGATGTGCTGGCCATGACCGGCGCAAAGCTGCCCTGACAAGGCCATCAACGCCGAAGGGCCCCCGGATTCCGGGGGCCCTCCAATGCACTGGTGGCAGGTGTAGGGTTCGAACCTACGTAGGCTTAGCCGACGGTTTTACAGACCGCTCCCTTTGGCCACTCGGGCAACCTGCCGTGCCGGGACACTGTAGCAAAGCAGCGTCCGGCCGACGAATCCGCGGACGGCTCCCGGACGCCCGGGATTCAGCGCGGCGGCAGCGTGCGCAGCGCCCGCCGGATGGTACCGATCACGCGCGCCGGATCGTCGAGGATCATCGCCCCGGTGAACCGCAGCACCCGGTAGCCGGCGAGGGTGAGGCCGTTCTGCCGGTGACGGTCGAGTTCGAACGCCTCGGGTGAGGCGTGGTACTCCCAGGAGTCCACCTCGACGACCAGCTCAGCAGCTTCGAACAGCACGTCCGGCACGCAACCGCCCAGCGGCGTGGCCACCTCGGCGTTGGCTCGCCAGCCCTCGATCCGGAACTGCCGCAGGGCCCGGTGCAGCTCCCGCTCCAGACCGGACCACGGCCGCCGCCGGATGGCGGCGAGGACCGGCCGCCTCGACCTGTTCCCCGGACGCCCTTCGAACCAGTCCGCCGCAACGGCCAGGTCGTCACCGATCGCCGGGTCCCGCAGCAACCACCGGTCGATCGCCCGGCCACCGTCGGTTGCAGCGAGGGCGGCAGCTGCCAGGGCCGGGCGCGCGAACCGCAGCCCGCCGTCGGTGGCGATGAAGCGGGCCGGCACCTCTGCGGCGTACCAGGTGATGCCCGGCTGGGCGTGCCGGGCCCGGCCGGCCAGCCGGATCTCCTCCTGCCTGCCGAACGGATCCTGGGAGCCGGAGGCGGCATCCAGCGCCGACTCTCCCCAAAGGCAGGCGTGCGGTGCCCAGGCGCAGGCGGCGACCAGCCGGGTGCGGCGATCGGTCACCGCTGCTCTCGGCACATAGGTTCCGGGCAGCACCCTGACCAGCTCCCCGGCCCGGGCAAGGCGATGGATCCGGCTGCGCCGTCCGGGGTGGTCGGCCACCCGGACCACTGTCGTCGCCGCGAGCAATTCTGGCTGAACGGTCACGCCGGGAAGTATCCGGTGGCGGGCGCCGGCTCGGGTCAGCCGGGTTGGCCGGTTGTGGATCGCGCCGTTTCGCGTCCGCTATCTGTGGATAACCCGTTCCTGCGGCGTGTCGCACCCCTGCGGTTGCGATTCGGCTCGCTCCGGAGCCGGCCCGGTTGCCGCGGTCGGCCCAGGACAGGCGACAATGGTTGCCGAACCGAAGGAGAGAGCAGTGGCAGCAGAGAACTCGTTCGACATCGTCAGCAAGGTCGACTCCCAGGAGGTGGAGAACGCCCTGAACATGGCCGTCAAGGAGGTCCGCACCCGATTCGACTTCAAGGGCACCGACGCCTCGATCAAGGCCTCGGGTGACGCCTTCGAGATGGAGGCCAACGGCGAGGAACGGGTGAAGGCGATCCTGGACGTGTTCCAGACCATGCTGGTGCGGCGCAAGATCGACCTGAAGTCGCTGGACGCCGGCGAACCGCGGCTGTCGGGCAAGCTGTGGAAGATCACCGCATCGATCAAGCAGGGCATCAGCAGTGAGAACGCGAGGAAGGTCGCCAAGCTGATCCGCGATGAGGGCCCGAAGGGCATCCGCACCCAGGTCCAGGGCGAGG
>CAYQXH010000232.1:0-2849 GCA_964421325.1 uncultured Propionibacteriaceae bacterium | reverse complement strand
TCTCCATCGGGCCGAAGTTGACCATGTCGAGCGCGCCGAGGCTGACCACCTGCGGCACGCCACGTGCGCCGGCGAGCTCCAGCCGGTGCGGCCCGGCTGACAGCACGCCGCCGACCAGGTCGTCGGCGAGTTCTGTGGTGGTCAGGTCGCAGACTCCGGACAGCAGCCCGGACTCGACCAGCTTCTCCATCGCCCGCCCGCCGGTACCGGTGGCGTGGAAGACCAGCACCTCGTAGCCGAGGTCGGTCAGCGTCCTGCGGGCCTCGTCCGCAGCCGGGGTGGTGACCCCGAACATGGTCACGCCGATCAACGGCTTGTGCTCTCCGGGCGGGGCGGTCAGACGTGCCTCGTAGGCCTTCGCCATGCCGGCGATGGCGGCGGCAGCGTTGCCCAGCACCATGGCCGAGATCGAGTTGATCCCCGCGACATCGACCACGGAGTAGGTGAGGGTCGTGTCGACCTCACCCACGTACGGCTTCACGTCCCCGGACGCCATGGTCGATACCAGGAGCTTCGGGAACCCGACCGGCAGGGCCTGCATCGCCGGGGCGGCAACCGACGACCCGCCGGAACCGCCGACGGCGAGTATCCCCTGGATCCTGCCCGCCGCCGCGAGCTCGCGGGCGACAACGGCAGCACCACGTCCCATCACGGTCATCATCTCGCCGCGGTCGCGACGCTCGCGCAGGCCTGCTGCTTCGGCACCCGCGGCGGCGATGACCTGGTCGGAACCCACATCGGCGAGCTGGCTGTTGGAGAAGGAACCCACGTCGATGAAGAGCACCCCAACGTCGAGTTCGCTCAGCCGATCCTTGAGCCAGGTGTACTCCTCGACTTTGGTATCGAGGGTCCCCAGCAGTGCAACTGTGGCCATGAACACTCCTTCGTGTCGGTCTGTCACTCACGCTATGACCGCTGCTGGAGACGCGCAGGTCCAATAACGAGGGATTGGACCAGCGCAGCCGGCCCAGCGGATCGATACTCGAGTTGTGCTCGCGACCCGGATCGATGCCGCCGAGCTGAGCCGGATGCTCGGCGACTGGAGCGACGGCCCGCAGGCGCTGCCCGAAAGCCTCGCGGCGGCCCTGGTCAGTCTGATCGGGGCCGGATTCGTCCCTGCGGGCAGCGCGCTGCCCGCCCAACGTGACTGCGCCACCGCTCTCGGAGTCTCCAGAGGAACCGTGGCAGCGGCCTACGGTTCGCTGGAGGCGCGCGGCTTCCTCGTCTCCATCCAGGGATCGGGAACCCGGGTTCGCTCCGGATCCAACCAGGCTCCCGCGCTTGTCGAGGGGCGCCTGGTCTCCTTCACGCACACCCCGGTCGACACGATCGACCTTTCCACCGGCGCCCTGCCCGCCTCGCCGGTCACCGGCGAGGTGCTCCGGGAGGGCGTCGAGGAGGAGCTGGCCCCGTATCTGCGGACCGACGGCTACTTCCCGGCGGGACTCCCCGTCCTGCGCCAGGCTGTGGCCGACCATCTCACCCGAACCGGGATCCCGACCCGGGCCCAGCAGGTGCTGATCACCTCAGGCTCCCAACAGGCCACGTTCCTCACGATGCGCAGCCTGGCCGGACAGGGCGACCTCGCCTTGACCGAGGACCCCAGCTACCGCGGCGGGCTTGAGGCGCTGCGGACGGTCGGCGCCCGGATCGAGGGCATCCGCACCACTCGCGACGGCCTCGACCTGGAGCTGCTCCCACGAGCGCTGGCACGCAAGCCGGCCGTCCTCTACTGCCAGACCGGCATCCACAACCCGACTGGACAAACGATGCCCGGCCGGGCACGGGCGGAACTGGCGACGATGATCAACCGGAGCGGGGTCCCGACCGTTGAGGACTGCTGCTCCTACGACCTCACCGTCAGCGGCCGGCCGGCGACGACCCTGGCTGACCTGGTCGAACCCGACCTGCTGATCAGCCTGGGCACACTGTCCAAGCTCTTCTGGGGCGGCCTCCGAGTCGGCTGGATCAGGGCAGCACCCTCACGGATCCGCACCCTGCTGGAACTCCGGAAGGTTGAGGACCTGGCCACGTCCGTGATCGACCAGCTGCACGCCGTCAGCCTCCTCCGGCGCGCTCCCGACGCGCGACGGCAACGCCAGGAGATGCTGATCGGCCACCTGAGAACGACCGAGGACGCCGTCCACGAGCACTTCCCGCACTGGACCTGGGATCCGATCAAGGGCGGATCGGGGCTGTGGGTGGACACGCACGGCGACGCACTCGCGCTCGCCGAGACTGCCAAGCGGGTGAAGGTGAAGCTCGCCCCCGGGCCGAGCTTCTCGCCCTATGACGGCCACCGCTCGAAGTTGCGCCTTCCGGTCTGGCACGAGCCCGAGCTCCTCCGACAGGCCCTGCAGCTGATCACCGGCAACACCCGGGGCAGCCAGTAGGCCAATTCGCCCGGATTGGCGCAGCCCGGGCTGCGGCGCCGGACGTAGATTGCAGGCACCCTCGCGGCCCGAGTCGTTCGCGACGCAGGGGCGGCACTCGCAGCAGCTCGATGCCGGTAGGCGATCGGCCTTCTGCGCCCTGCCCGTCATGCAAAGGAGCACGAATGGCAGTCCACACCACCCAGGCCGGCATCGTCACCGACGTCTTCGACTGGGGCGCAATCAAGTGGGGCGTGACCGGGCAACTGTTCCCGGGCGCTCCCCTCACCGTCGGTGAGGTCGTCATCAACCCGACCATGGGCCACGCCCTCCACACCCATCCGGCCTCCGATGAGGTGCTCTACATCATTGAGGGTGAGGGGATCCAGACCGTCGGCGACTCCGGGGAAATCCCGGTCGGTCCCGGCGACAGCATCTTCATCCCCATGGGCACCCTGCACTCGACGTTCAACACCG
>CAYQXH010000231.1:0-2926 GCA_964421325.1 uncultured Propionibacteriaceae bacterium | reverse complement strand
GAGGCGACCATGATCGCCTCACACTCGGTGTCCGGGAAAGCGGGAACAGGTCAGCGGGGGTCGGAGGATCTGGTTGTGGGTGCTCAGCTTGATCGGGATGAGTTCCGAGGTGCCGTATACCGAGTGGATATCGACGCGCTGCTCGCTGCGCTGACCGGCCGGATCTGGCCTGCGGCCGCGCTGCAGCTGGTGGGCGATGGCTTGCTCGTTGTGGTGGCCGCAGGACATCGCGAGGTCGAGCCGGCAGCAAGGGAGTGCGTCCGGCAGCTCCTGGATCGGCGCTGGGCTGGCGACGCCGAACTCGCCGCCCAGATCGAGTCTGTGTTCGGTTGGGGCCCGGCGCCGATGCTGCGAGAGCTGAGAGTGGATCTGGAGGAACTCGCCGGCGTCCTGGAGGGCGACCCGGTGATGGGCGGCGGACGGATCGATCTTCGTTCGGGAGTGGTGTGGCCGCAGGCTGCTCTGGAGTACGCCGAGGAGCTCGACGAGGAGCCCGAGGACGGCGAAGACGATGAGCGCTGGCTGTATGTCCACAGCGAGGGTTCCCGGGCGGGCTACCGCGACATGGAACTGTTCATCGACAGCATGGACGACGGCCGGATCGCGGACCGGTTGTTCCGGTCGATCCAGGGCCCACGGGCGTTCCGTTGGTTCAAGGACACGCTGGCGGAGTGGCCGGAGCTTCTCGGCCGTTGGTATGGCTTCAGCGATGAGCAGCACCGCGGGCGGGCTCGTGCCTGGCTGGCTGCCGAGGGCTACGTTCTTGCCCTCCCGTGTCCCGAACGTTGAGGTGACCGGTCGGTATCGGTGAGGTTCCGCGCCACAGGCGGGCTGCGGGACGTCATGGCTTGGGGAGTGGTAGCCAGAGTGCGATGTCGTGGCGGGGGATCCAGGTTCGGCGGTTGACGCCGCGGCGTTCCCATTCGATGCAGGCGGCGTCTCCGTCGACCCAGGCGAGGCGGGCGGCGACGATGATCGCGCCGCGTGGCCAGACGAGGCGGGCGAGGACGGGTCGGCTGCGTCCGGAGTGGCCGCGTTTGGAGCCGTGGGGTGCGCGGACGGAGTTGAGTGGCGCCGGGTAGAGCGGCTCGCCATCCATGACCCAGGAGTTTATCGAACAGATGTTCGACGGCGGCGATCCTCCCCCCAACCTCCCCCCTGCCTCCCCTCGGCCCTCCAGAGGTCCTCCGGGAGGGCTCCTGGACCCCTCGCCGTCCTACTCGGAGAAACGAATGGGGGGAGGTAGGGGGAGGTTGGGGAGAGGTTCGGTTGACTAGGGGTGACGCTGCAGACCTGTGGATGATGAAAGTCGTTTCCACGGGTTCTGGGGATAACTGGGGGGAGGTGTTTGTGATCGGTTGAAGTGGTTTCTACGACCACGGAAGGACCCGATCATGAGTGTCGAGACAGCGCTTGGGCTATCGGCCGCGACGGCGAACCAGATCCTCGATCAGCACTGGGACGAATGGGCGTCGGTGCGTCCCGGCCTGGCCCGCGCGGACCGGGCGGACCTGCGCCGCTGGATGCGGACTGCCACCGTTCAGGACGCCAACGCGGTCTTGTTCGAGCTAGCGGTGCTGGCGGCCGCGGATGGCCACGATGACTGTGACGCGGCCCTGGTGCTGGCATGGTGCCTGCTGCCGGCGGCGTGCCGGATCGCGCACCAGTTGGTGGATGTGGATCCGGTCGAGGTCGACCAGCTGGTGGCTTCGCAGTTGTGGATCGAGATCCGGACCTACAACTGGCGGGCCTGCACCCGGGTGACCGGGACGATCTGTGCGAACGTGCGCCGCAACGTGTTGCGGGAGTGGAACCTGGACCCGGACCGTCCGCCCCGGTTGAGCGTGGTGGTGTGGACCGACCTGCTGGCCCAGTTGTGCGAGGAGCCGGCCGCCGAAGAGCTGAGCCCGCGCGAGGTCCTGCTGCAGGTCCTCGACTGGGGGGTGGCGACCGGCACAATCCAGTCCTTCGACCGGGACCTGCTGTTGGAGCTGGTGGAGATCTCGGTCGGCGACCCCAAGCACCGCAGCCCTCGCCGGTCCCTGCTCGGCTCGGCGATCGTGGTCGGGCCGGAGTTCGGGGTGTCGCCACGGACGGTCCGCCGCCGCAGCCGCCACGCCCTGGACGCTCTGGCGGCGCGGGCGAGTGAACTCACCGAACTTCTCGAGCCGTTGGCGTCCTGATCGCGTACTTCCTGGGCCTAGGGATAGCGAGAGGAGTACCGACATGAGCCACACCACCACCTGGATCGCGACCCGCCCGGTGCCGATCGGCGAACTGCTGGACGCCTGGGTCGCGGTGCAGCGTGGTGACTTCCGCCGCCACCCCACCCAGGATCCGGCCCGGCCCGGTCCGGACACGCCGGCACGGGTGTGGCGGCGGGCGCCCGGTGAGGTTCCGGTCCTGGTGGCGGGTTGCGCCGGTCAGGTGGGGGCGTCGACGGTGGCGCTGCTGCTGGCCGATGCTGCGGTGTCGGGACGGGTGGTGGACTGTGCGCCAGCGTCCTGTTCGGGACTTGCCGGGGCGAGCACCGCCGAGTTGGGCGAGGCCGGCGACGGCTGGCTGGCCGGCCGCCGCGGGGCCGTTCGGATTGAGCGCCGCGGCGACCGATGCTGCGACCCCGTCCGGCTGCCCGCCCCGCTGCCCGGTGAGCCGGGCCGGGTGACGGTTGTCGACGCCTGGTGGGAACCACGCCAGCTCCTGGACGCCACCGGCTGGCTGGCCGACCTGGCCCGCACCTGCCCGAGGGTCGTGCTGGTCGCCCGGGCCACCGTGCCGGGCATGGCCCGGCTGGAGGCTGCGGTGAGCCTGTTCGGGCGGGAGCGGTCCTGGGCGGTCGTGGCCGCCCGCCCGCCCCGCGGGGCCCCGGCGGGTCAGCGGGCCCCCGGCCCCGGCCCGCGGCCGCCCCCCGCCGCCGGGGGGGCTC
>CAYQXH010000230.1:0-2945 GCA_964421325.1 uncultured Propionibacteriaceae bacterium | reverse complement strand
TGAGCAGGCGGCGCTTGCGGGCCATCCCGGACAGCAGGTACAGCGGCAGCGACATCACCTCGAGCGCTACGAAGGCCGTGAGCAGGTCGTTGGCCGCGACGAAGACCATCATCCCGGCGAGGGAGAACATGGCCAGCGGGAAGACCTCGCTGTGCTCGTGGTGCGCAGCGATGGCTTCGGCCTCCGCCGGGCTGCCCGGGACCGAGGCCGCGGAGGCGGCGAAGGCCGTTGCGCCGTTGTTCAGGTCGCGCTCGGAGAACACCAGCAGGCTCAACAGCCCGAAGACGAGCAGCGAGCCCCACATCAGGTAGGTCGGCCCGTCGAGGCTGATCGAACCCATCGCCATCAGGCCAACGCTGTCTGCCGGCAGGCGCCAGCTGAGCACGAGGAGGACGAAGGCTGCGGCGACGGCTACCTCGAACAGCACGATCTGGGCGAGGAACCGCCAGCCGCGGGGCACCAGTGCCTCGATCAGGATGCCGGCGCACGCTGCCAGCAGCACGACCAGCACCGGGGCGAGCTGCAGCCACTCGAAGGTGGGCGGAGTGAGGGTGTTCACTTGGCTTCCTCTCCGAGCGGCGCCACCGGGTCGGCGACCCCGACTTGGGTCATGGTTTGCTGCGCGGTCGGTTCGATGACACCCAGGGCCAGGTTCGGCAGGAAGCCGAGCAGGAGGATCACGGCGATCAACGGTGCTGCCACCCACTTCTCCCGTGCCGTGGCGTCAGTGGTGAAGTGCGTTGCCGTCGCTTCGGTCACCGGTCCGGTCATGGTGCGCTGGAACATCAGCAGGATGTAGACGGCCGCCAGGACGGTGCCGAGGGTGGCGACGGCCGCGACGCCCGGCTGCCGCGACCAGGTGCCGGCGAGCACCATGAACTCGGAGACGAAGCTCGACATGCCGGGCAGGGCCAGCCCGGAGAGGCCGGCCATCAGGAAGAACCCGGTGAGCACCGGAGCCACCTTCTGGACGCCGCCGTAGGCAGTGACCAGGGCGGAGCCGCGCCGGGTGATCAGGAAGCCGATCACGAGGAACAGTGCTGCGGTGGAGAAGCCGTGGTTGAGCATGTAGAAGATCGAGCCGGAGATGCCGGCGCTGGTGAAGGTGTAGATCCCCAGCACCATGAAGCCGAAGTGGCTGATCGAGGTGTAGGCGACCAGCCGCAGCAGGTTGGTGCTGCCGATCGCGGCCACAGCCCCGTATATGATGCTGACCAGGGCCAGCACCACCATCACCGGCGCCACCCACTGGCTGGCCTCCGGGAACAGCCCGAGGCAGAACCGGATCATCCCGAAGGTGCCGATCTTGTCCAGGATGCCCACCAGCAGCACCGAGGTGCCCGGCGTCGACTGCTCGGTGGCTGTCGGCAACCAGGTGTGCACCGGGACCATCGGGGCCTTGACGATGAAGGCGAGCAGGAAGCCCACCATCAGCCAGCGGCCGATGTTGGTACCGAGGTCCAGCTCGGCCAGCTCGGAGAGGAGGTAGGTCGGGGTGCCGGTGAGCCGCACCGACCAGACGTAGAGGCCGATGACGCTGGCCATCATGATCAGGCCGCCGGCGAGGCTGAACAGCAGGAACTTGACCGCTGCATAGGCCCGGCGGGGGCCGCCGAAGCCGCCGATCAGGAAGTACATCGGGATCAGGGTGGCTTCGAAGAACAGGTAGAACAGCAGCACGTCCTCGGCCATGAAGACGAACAGCGAGAGGCTCTCCAGGGCCAGCACGAGGGCGAAGAAGACCTGGGACGACCAGCGGCCGACACCCTGCACCTTCCATTCGGCCAGGAGCACCACCGGGACGAGCGCAACGGTCAGCAGCACCATCACCAGGGCCATGCCGTCGAGCCCGACGGCCCACCAGGCGCCGAAGGCCGGAATCCAGGGGGCCCGCTCGGCCAGCGGGGCGCCGCCGAGGTACAAGACGGTGACGCCGATCCCGATCACGGCGGTGAGCAGGGCGAAGACCATGCCGACACCGCGCGCGATCTGCTTGATCGGCAGGCAGAGGACGCCGGCGCCGACGAGCGGCACGAGTCCTAGGAAGGTGAGCCAGGGGAATGTCATCACAGCAACTCCTCCTCAGCCCAGCTGACTGAGAATCAGCACCACGCCGACCAGCAGGGCGCCGACGGTCATGGTGAGGGCATAGGTGCGGACCTGTCCGGTCTGCAGCCTTCTGGTCTGGGTGGAGAGCCCGGCGAACATGGCGCCGAGGCCGTCGGCACCGACGTCGATGATCCGGTCGTCGTTGGCCACCAGGCCGCGGGCCAGCACCATCGTCGGCTGCACCACCAGGGTGTTGTTGATCGCGTCCCCGAACAGGTCGTTGCGACCGGCGATGGTCAGCGGGCTGACCGATGCCGGTGCCACCTCAGGCACGGGCCTGGTTCCGAAGATCCACCAGGACAGGCCCACCCCGGCCGCGACGATCGCGAGCGTTGCCCAGCCGACCGGTCCCGGGACCAGCGACAACTCGTGCGGGTGGGCGCCGGTGGCCGGCTCCAGCCATTCCTGGATCCAGAAGTTCATCATGGCGCCGGAGATCACGCTGAACACGGCGAGGATGATCAGCGGGACCGTCATCGTCCTCGGGGACTCGTGCGGGTGGACGCCCTCGCGCCAGCGCCTGGCGCCGAAGAAGGTCATCAGCATCAGGCGGGTCATGTAGAAGGCGGTCACCCCGGCACCGAGCAGGGCCGCGGTCCCGACGACGGCGTTGTGCTCGAAGGCCGCCTCGATGATGTGGTCCTTGGAGAAGTAGCCGGCGAAGCCGGGGAACCCGATGATCGCCAGGTAGCCCATCCCGAACGTGATCGAGGTGATCGGCAGCAGTCTCGCCAGCGCGCCGTAGTGGCGCATGTTCACGTCGTCGTCCATGGCGTGCATCACCGAGCCGGCGCCGAGGAACATGTTGGCCTTGAAGAAGCCGTGGGTGAGCAGGT
>CAYQXH010000229.1:0-2995 GCA_964421325.1 uncultured Propionibacteriaceae bacterium | reverse complement strand
TGGGAATGCCATCTTGAGATGGCCCCACCTGGGACCGCTTTGATGGCTTGAAGTGGCCCCACCCCCAACACACCACCCCTACGTTCCGTGGTTGCTGAAGACCATGGACAAAGGGAGAAGGAGATGTCGAGGGTGGAGCTGTACGAACGTATTCGCATAGACAATCGAGAAGAAGGGCTGAGCATCCGCGCCCTGGCGGAGCGGCACCATGTGCACCGCCGGAACGTGCGCGAGGCGTTGGCCTCCGCGTTGCCGCCTGAGCGGAAGGTGCCGGAGCGGGAGGCGCCGGCGTTGGGTCCGTGGATGTTGTTGATCCGGGCGTGGCTGGTCGCCGATCGCGAGACGCCCGGCAAGCAGCGCCACACGGCTCGCCGCGTGCATCAACGCTTGGTGGCCGAGTACGGGGCGGTGGTGGCGGAGTCGACGGTGCGGGCGTTCGTGGCCCAGGTGAACTTCGAGTTGGACAACACGCTGCGGGTGGTGACGGTCCCCCAGACGCACGGCCCCGGCGAAGAAGCCGAGGTCGACTTCGGGGAGTTCGTCGCCTACATCGACGGCGTGGCCGTGAAGTGCTGGATGTTCTGCATGCGGCTGTCGCACTCGGGACGCGGGTTCCACGTGGCGTTCTCGCATCAGGCGCAGGAAGCGTTCTTCGAGGGCCACGTGTTGGCCTTCGCCCACTTTGGTGGTGTCGCGCTGCGGATCCGCTACGACAACCTGAAGCCGGCGGTCATCAAGGTGCTGTTGGGCCGGGACCGCACCGAGAACGAACGCTTCATCGCGCTGCGGTCGCACTACGGCTTCGACAGCTTCTACTGCCAACCGGGGATCGAGGGCGCGCACGAGAAGGGCGGGGTGGAGGGCGACGTCGGCCGGTTCCGGCGCCGCCACTTGGTGCCGGTCCCGCGCGTCGCGTCGATCGCCGAGCTCAACGAGATGCTCGCCGCGGGCGACGCCATCGACGACGAGCGTCACATCGCCCGCCGGGCCGAGCCCGTCGGGGTGACCGCGGCCGCCGAGGTGGCCTGGATGCGGGCCTTGCCCGACGAGCCCTTCGATGCCGCGGCGGTGTTGTCGGCCAAGGTCGACACCAAGGGTCGGGTGTCGGTCCGCCAGTCGTTCTACTCGGTGCCCGTCGGCCTGGCGCGCCGCCACGTGACAGTCCGCCTGGGCGCCCAGGCCCTCGAGGTCGTGGCCGACGGGCGGGTCGTGGCCCGCCACGAACGCAGCCTCCACAAGGGCACCGAGGACCTCGTGTTGGACCACTACCTCGAGATCCTCGTCCGCAAGCCCGGCGCCCTGCCCGGCTCCACCGCGCTGGCCCAAGCCAGAGCGTCGGGATCCTTCGGTCCTACCCACGAGCGGTTCTGGGACGAGGCCCGCCGCCGCCTGGGCGACGGGGCCGGCACAAGAGCGCTGATCGGGGTGGTGTTGTTGCAGCGCCGCATGCCCGCCGACGTCGTCGTCGCGGCGATGGACGCGGCGCTCGCCGTCGGCAGCGTCGACGCCGAGGTCGTGGCCATCGAAGCGAGACGTCTCGCCGATCGCCGCCCACCGGCGGCGGTGGTGCCCATCGGGACCGGCGCCCGCGACGTGCGACCGGCGCCCCGCCTCGACGGCTACGACGTCCTGTTGACCGTTGCCGCTGGGGGTGGGTCGTGACGATCACCAACATGACCGAACCGGCAGCCGAAGCGGCCATCGTGTCGGCGTGCCGGGCGCTGCACCTGCCGACCGTCCGCGCCGAGGCGGCCGCCCTGGCCGACACCGCCGCCAAAGAACGCCTCACCCACCGCGCCTATCTGGCCGAGGTCCTCTCCGCCGAAGTCGACGAACGCGACCAACGACGGCGAGCCCGGCGGCTCAACGAAGCCCGTTTCCCGCGCCTCAAGCGCCTCGAGGACTTCGACACCGCGGCGGCGCCCGGCGTCACCCCCGCGACGTTGGCGGCGTTGGCCAAGGGCGCGTGGATCGACGCCGGCGAACCCGTCGTGCTGCTCGGCGACTCCGGCACCGGCAAGAGCCACCTGCTCATCGGGATGGGCGCCGCGGCCTGCGACGCCGGCCGCCGCGTCCGCTACGTCACCTGTGCGCAGCTCGTCAACGAGCTCGCCGAAGCCGCGGATGACCGGGTCCTGTCCAAAGTCGTCGCCCGCTACGGCCGCTACGACCTGTTGCTCGTCGACGAACTCGGCTACGTCAGCGTCGACCCGCGCGGCGCCGAGCTGTTGTTCCAGGTCCTCACCGAACGCGAGGAACGCGCCTCGGTCGCCACCGCGTCGAACCACCCGTTCAGCGAGTGGGGCCAAACGTTCACCGACCCACGACTCGCGGCCGCCATCGTCGACCGACTCACCTTCCGGGCCCACATCATCGAGACCGGCACCGACAGCTACCGGCTCCGACTCTCGAAAGCCAAGAAGAACCCCCCGTCGAGCCGCACCACCAACGACGAGAAGACGCCGTGAACAACGCCGGCATCATCGAGCCCCGCACCGGTGACGACACCAACGACGTCATCGACGACGCCGTGACCGCGCTCGCCGAACGACGCCACCTGTGGATCGGCGACGACGCCACGCTCATCCATCTCCTCGCCAGCCTCATCGCCCAAGCCGAACGCGAACTGCCGCTCGCCGTCAGCGACGCCCGCGCCAACGGCGCCACCTGGCACGACATCGGCGTGCTCCTCGGAACCAGCGCCCACGAAGCCGGGCTGCGCTTCGATCCGCGCTCGCCGATCGCCGACCGGAGGTGGCCCTTCGACCTCGACTGACGCATCGCCAACCAACCGAACCTCGCCGAGCCGCGCCAACCAGAACAACCCCGATCACCACCAAGACGAAGGGAGTCGCCACAACCTGATCCCACAACCCAGCGCTACACCAACCCGTCACTGACCGTGTTCACGGTCCGTCGGGAGCTACTGCAACGCGCCGAGGGGTGGGGCCACTTCAAGCCATCACAGTGGGGCCAAATGGAGTTGACATTCCCA
>CAYQXH010000228.1:0-3048 GCA_964421325.1 uncultured Propionibacteriaceae bacterium | reverse complement strand
TGTTGGCCTGCTTCTCGGTGGAGCGCACGAAGTACTTGATGTTGTCGAAGTCGATGCCGCCGAGATCCGCACCCCAGGCCGGCATCGGCTTGCGCTGGTAGAGCTTCAGCGCCTTGAGCCGCAGCTTGAGCATCCACTCCGGCTCGTTCTTGAGGGCCGAGATGTTCGCAACGACCTCCTCGTCGACGCCGCGTCGGGCGAGGGCGCCGGCAGCGTCGGAGTCCCGCCATCCGTACTGGTAGGCGCCGAGTGCCTCCAGGTGTTCTTCCTGGGTCGAACCCAGGCCGGGAGCCACAGGAGCTGTTGAAGTCATCTATCGGCCTTTCTCGGAATGTTGCGGATGCATTGCGGCGGCCACCGGGCGCGGAACGTGGGTGGTGCACACCCCGTCGCCGTGCGCGATCGTCGCCAGTCGTTGCACATGTGAACCCAAGAGCTGGGCGAAGGCCCTGGTCTCGGCCTCGCACAGTTGCGGGAACTCGGCCGCCACGTGGGCGACCGGGCAGTGGTACTGGCACAGCTGGACGCCGGAGGCCACTGGCTGGAGCGAGGCCACGAAACCTTCGGCGGTCAATGCCTCAACCAACGCCTCGGCAGAGGTGCTGTATTCCGGCTCCAGCTCGTGGAAGCGCTGCGTGACCGATTCGGTCACCCGCGCGGCGAAGGCTTCGACCGCGTCCGGGCCGGCCACCTGCTGGAGGTAGTCGAGGGCGCTGATCGCCAGCTGGTCGTAGGCCTGGTAGAACTCGCCGCGGCCCTCGTCGGTGAGCGTGAAGACCTTGGCCGGCCGGCCCCGTCCGCGCTGGCCGTAGACCCGCTGCTCGCGGCTGATCACCTGGCCGATGCTCTCCAGGACGTTCAGGTGGCGGCGGACGGCCGCCGGGGTGAGCCCGAGTCGCCGGGCGAGCTCGTTGGCCGTGGACGGGCCGTGCTGCAGGATGGAGCGCGCCACCCGGCTGCGGGTGGAGGCGTCGGCCGCGCGCTGCTCGGCGTCGGTCACCGCCTCGTGTCCCACTTCCAGTTCGCTTTTCACAACACCATTCTTACCTAATTAGGCAACTGGCTCAACCTCGAAGCCGTTGGCACAACTTCGGATGCGCGACACGCCTTCCATCTGGTGGCCGTGTTCAGGTACTACGACACAGGGTCGTAGAGTGCTGGCGGTGACTTTGTCTTGTCAAAGGTGACAGGTCATCAACGAACCAGTTTCAGTTACCTGCAAAGGACCCATCGTGACGACTTCATCGCTCGATACCCAGCCACCTGCGGGGCGGCGGCACAGCCTTGTGCGCACCGGCCTGTTCGCGGTTTTCGGGCTGCTCGCTCTGACCCTCACCGCCTGCTCCGGCGGCGCCCCCGCGACGCCCGAACAGGGCGCGCACAAGTCGGAGTTCGACCTCCCCCTGCCGGACCTGCACGCCGTGACCTTCTTCGGCGGCCTCAGCGGCTGGTGGCTCCTGCTCATCGGCATGCTGATCTGCGTCGCCGGTTTCGCCTTCGGCATCTTCAGCTACATGAAGCTGAAGAACCTTCCGGTCCACGGCTCGATGCGTGACGTGTCCGAGCTGATCTACGAGACCTGCAAGGCCTACCTCGCCCAGCAGGGCAAGTTCCTGCTGCTGCTGTTCGCCTTCATCGGCTCGGTGATCTTCGTCTACTTCGGCTTCCTGAACACCACGGGCGGTTGGGGACGGGTGTTCATCGTCCTGCTGTTCGCGATCATCGGCATGGCCGGCTCCTACGGCATCGCCTGGTACGGCATCCGGCTGAACACCTTCGCCAACTCCCGCACCAGCTTCGCCGCACTTGAGGGCAAGCCGTTCAAGGTCTACGACATCCCGATGCGTTCGGGCATGAGCGTCGGCATGGTGCTGATCTCGACCGAGCTGATCATGATGCTCGCGATCCTGATGTTCCTGCCCGCCGACATCGCCACCGCCTGCTTCCTCGGCTTCGCGATCGGCGAGTCCCTCGGCGCTTCCGCACTTCGTATCGCCGGCGGCATCTTCACCAAGATCGCCGACATCGGCTCCGACCTGATGAAGATCGTCTTCAAGATCGACGAGGACGACCCCCGCAACCCCGGCACCATCGCCGACTGCACCGGCGACAACGCCGGCGACTCGGTCGGCCCCTCGGCCGACGGCTTCGAGACCTACGGCGTCACCGGTGTCGCCCTGATCACCTTCATCCTGCTGGGTGTCCAGGCCGAGTACCAGGCGCACTTCCTGGTCTGGGTCTTCTTCATCCGCGCCATCATGCTGGTGGCCTCGGGCCTGTCCTACTTCGGCAACGCCATGTGGGCGAAGGCGACCTTCGAGGACTCCGACGAGATGGAGTTCGAGACCCCGCTGACCTCCCTGGTCTGGATCACCTCGATCGTCTCGATCATCCTCACCTTCATCATGTCGTTCCTGATGCTCTCCAACCTTCCCGGCCAGCCGAACCTGTGGTGGATCCTCTCGCTGATCATCAGCTTCGGCACCCTTGCCGGCGCGGTCATCCCCGAACTGGTCAAGGTGTTCACCGGCGTCAAGGCAAAGCACGTCGAGGAGGTCGTGAAGTCGGCCAACAAGGGCGGCGCCTCGCTCGACATCCTCTCCGGCCTGGTCGCCGGCAACTTCTCCGCCTACTGGCTGGGTACCGCGATCGTCGCCCTGATGGCCGGCGCCTACGGGGTCTCCACCATGATCACCCCGGGTGCAATGGTCGAAGGCGTCATCAGCGGCGGCATCATGCTGGCCCCGGGCGTCTTCGCCCTCGGCCTGGTCGCCTTCGGCTTCCTCGGCATGGGCCCGGTCACGATCGCGGTCGACTCCTACGGCCCGGTCACCGACAACGCCCAGAGCGTCTACGAGCTGTCCCAGATCGAGTCGATCCCCGGCATCTCCGAGGAACTCGAGCGCGACTACGGCATCAAGCCCAGGTTCGAGCGGGCCAAGCACCTGCTCGAGGCGAACGACGGTGCCGGCAACACGTTCAAGGCGACGGCCAAGCCGGTGCTGATCGGTACGGCAGCCGTCGGTGCGACCACGATGATCTTCTCGA
>CAYQXH010000227.1:0-3115 GCA_964421325.1 uncultured Propionibacteriaceae bacterium | reverse complement strand
AACCGGCGCTCCCGGGTGGACTTCGCCAACGTCCGCGGCACCCAGTTCCTCGAACCGCTGTTCGAGTTCTCCGGCGCGTGCTCCGGCTGCGGCGAGACGCCGTACCTGAAGCTGCTCACCCAGCTGTTCGGCGGTCGGGCGACCGTGGCCAACGCCACCGGCTGCTCCTCGATCTACGGCGGCAACCTGCCCACGACGCCGTGGTCGTCCAACAAGTACGGCCGTGGGCCGGCGTGGTCGAACTCCCTGTTCGAGGACAACGCCGAGTTCGGGCTCGGCCTGCGGCTGGCCGCAGACCTGCACACGGCAACCGCCCGCCGCCGGCTGGACTCGCTGCGCGGCGAGCTCGGCGACGGGCCGGTGGACGCGATCCTGGACGCACCCCAGCAGTACGAGTCGGAGCTCAGCCAGCAGCGGGCCCGGGTGGACGCGATGAAGGCGTTGCTGGACACCATGTCCGGCCCCCTGGTCGAGGATCTGCGTTCGGTTGCCGACCACCTGCTGCGGCGCTCGGTCTGGATCGTCGGTGGCGACGGCTGGGCCTACGACATCGGCTCGGCCGGGGTCGACCACGTCCTCGCCTCTGGCCGGAACGTGAACATCCTGGTGCTCGACACCGAGGTGTACTCCAACACCGGCGGCCAGGCGTCCAAGTCGACCCCGATGGGTGCTGTGGCGAAGTTCGCCGCAGCCGGCAAGCCGACCGGCAAGAAGGACATGGCCCTGCAGGCCACCGCCTACGGCAACGTCTACGTCGCAAGGGTGGCGATGGGGGCCGACCCGCAGCAGACGCTGACCGCTTTCCGGGAGGCTGAGGCCTACGACGGTCCGAGCCTGATCCTCGCCTACAGCCACTGCATCGCGCACGGCATCGACATGAGCAAGGGCATGGAACAGCAGTACGCCGCCGTCGCGTCCGGGCACTGGCCGCTGATGCGGTACAACCCGGTGCTGCGCGATGGCGGCAAGAACCCGTTCCTGCTGGACTCGCCCCGGCCACGGATACCGCTGCGTGACTACCACGCCAAGGAGCTCCGGTTCCGGATGCTGATGAACTCCGACCCGGTCTCGGCGGAACGCCTGCTCGAGCTGGGCCAGGAGCAGGTCAACCGGCGCTGGGCCGAGTACGAGGAGATGGCCACCCGGGGCGCCGAGCGGTTCGCCCAGGTAGCGAAGGGCTGATCATGGACACCACGTACCTGGGCATGGCCCTGCGCAGTCCCCTGGTCGCCTCCGCCGGGCCGCTGTCACAGACAGTGGAAGGGGTCCGGCAGCTCGCCGACGCCGGCCTCGGCGCGGTCGTGCTGTACTCGCTGTTCGAGGAGCAGGTGCGCCGCGAGGCCGAGCGGGACGCCCTGCTGGAGGAACTGCATTCGGAGTCCTTCCCGGAGGCAACCAGCTACTTCCCGAGCCTCGGCGACCCGGACGACTCGCCGGCACGGGCTTACCTGAACCTTGTCGAAGGTGCGGCCAAGGCGATCGAGGTACCGCTGATCGCCAGCCTGAACGCCGCCGGGGTTGGGAGCTGGACGAGCTTCGCCCGGCAACTGGCGGACGCCGGCGCCGCAGCCCTGGAGTGCAACATCTACTTCGTGCCCGGCGACCTCTCCGTCACCGGGGCAGAGGTCGAACAGCGCCACCTGGACATCCTCGCGGCCGTCAAGGCTGCAGTCGACATTCCCGTGGCCGTGAAGCTGTCGCCGCACTTCTCCAGCGTGGGCAACTTCAGCCTGCGGCTGGTCGATGCCGGCGCGGACGGGCTGGTGCTGTTCAACCGGTTCCTGCAGCCGGCCGTGGACGTGGAGAAGCTGGCCGTCGTGCCGGGAGTCACCCTCTCTTCGCCGACCGACGCCCGGCTACCGCGCACCTGGATCGCCAGCCTGCGCCGGCGGACGGACGTCTCGCTGGCGGCGACCTCCGGCGTCGAGAGCGCAGCCGACGTGATCGCCTACCTGCTGGCCGGGGCCGACGTGGTGATGACCACCTCTGCCCTGGTGCGTCACGGCGCCGGCTACGCCAACAAGCTGCTCGGCGGGCTCGCCGAGTGGATGGCCGGCAAGGGCTTCACATCGGTCTCCGAGTTCCGCGGCCTGCTGGCCGTGCCGGAATCGACCGACGGCAACGAGTACGCCCGCGCCGGTTACGTCGCTGCACTGGAGAAGGCCAAGTCCACCTACGGGTCGCTGCTCGCGTAGGCGATCCTGCCGCGCGGACGGGCGTCACGGCGCCTTGGCTCCGCGTCCGCGCCCCCGCCTGCCCGGCGCTAGAGTATTTTCAGTTCCCGTGCAGGAAGGCTCTCCCATCAGCGACAGCGCTCCAACGGCGTCGGACGCCGCAGTCCCCGCCTCCGGGTCCGTCCCGGCCCGGAGACCCTTGACCATCGCCGAGTTCACCGACAACTACGGCCCTGCCCACAGCGGCCTGCTCTACGCCGTCCAGTTCCTGGAGGAGCAGGTCCTCGCCGCCGGCCACCGGGTGCTGCTGGTGGCCCCGGTCTCCGACGGCCCCAACCCGCACGCCGGGCACCCGCACCGCCGCGAGATCCGGCTCCCCTCGATGCCGATCCCCGGCACCCAGATCCGGCTGAGCATGGGCCAGGACTTCGACTACCGGCTGGCCCAGATGGTGGCGAACCCGCCGGACGTGATCCACGTCCACGGCCTCGGCCCGATCGGCATGCTGGGCATGTGGGTGGCCGAGCGCACCGGCAAGCCGCTGGTGATCACCTGGCACACCGACCTGGAGGCCTACGCCGAGCACTACTGGCACGTGGTGCCGTTCCTGAACGCCGCCTACAAGGTGTACGAGCTGCACATGGCGAAGAGCACCTGGGAGCAGTTGAAGAAGATGCGGTTCAAGCGGCCGCGTCGCGGCGGCGCTCAGGTCGAGCTGCTGCAGCTGGCTGCCAAGATGCTCTCCGATGCCGACCTGGTGACGACGCCGTCGGACAAGACGGCCAAGCGGGTGCTCGAGATCGCGCCGACGACCAAGGTGCGGGTGGTGCCGAACGGTACCGACGCGCTCCCGGAGCTGCCCCCGGTACCCAAGGGCCGCGGCCCCCGGCTGATCTACGTCGGCCGGATCTCGCTGGAGAAGGGCATCGGGCTGATGCTGG
>CAYQXH010000226.1:0-3206 GCA_964421325.1 uncultured Propionibacteriaceae bacterium | reverse complement strand
GGGAGTGGTCAACTCGGCCCCGCCGTAGCCGGAGGTGGAGCTGGGGCCCGGGTTGTTCGGGATCGTCGCGGCCGGGGTGCATCCTGCCACCAGCGCGAACGCCAGGCTGAACGCAGCCAGTCGCAGCCTCATCTCCGACGGACGCCTTCCGCCAGGTCGGCAAGCACCGCCCGGAGCCCCGACAGGTCGTCCGGGTTACCCGCTGCCTCGGCCGCCAGCAGCGGCTTGATCAGCGCCGAGCCCACGATGACCCCGTCGGCGAAGCGCACCACCTCTGCCGCCTGGTCGCCGGTCGAGACCCCGAGTCCGACACCGACTATGACGTCAGGGGCGAGCGCACGGACACGGCGCACGAGTTCGGGCGCTGCGCTGGAGCTGGCGGTCCGCGTCCCGGTGACGCCCATGACTGCCGTTGCATACATCCAGCCGCGGCAGGCGGCAGCTGTCGACCTGATCCGCTCGTCACTGGAGGAGGGCGAGACCAGGAAGACCCGGTCAAGGCCAAAGGCTTCAGAGGCGGCCAGCCAGTCCTCCGCCTCGTCGGGGATCAGGTCCGGAGTGATCAGGCCGGAGCCGCCGGCGTTGGCAAGGTCGCGGGCGAAGGCCTCGACGCCGTAACGGTCGACGAGGTTCCAGTAGGTCATCACGACAGCCGGCGTCCCGGTGGCGCGGACGGCCTCAACGGCTGCGAACACGTCCCTGGTGCGGACGCCGCGCTCCAGCGCCCGGGTGCCGGCCTGCTGCACCACCGGGCCGTCCATGATGGGGTCGGAGTACGGCAGGCCGACCTCGACCAGGTCGACGCCCGGACCTTCGCCGCCCTCGCCGCACAACGCCCTCAGCGCGGCCAGGGAACCGGGAACGCTCGGGTAGCCGACCGGGAGGTAGCCGACCAGTGCCCCACGGCCTTCGGCCTTGGCCTCGACAAAGGCCGACGAGGAAGAACCGCACAAAAGGGGACTGTCCCCTTTTGTGTCGTTTGCGTAATTGGCCTGCTGCTGGGTGCTCATGCGATGCCCCCGGTCGCGGAATCCGGCTTGCCGGTGAGCCCGAAGTACTCGATGGCCGAGGCCACGTCCTTGTCGCCCCGACCGGAGAGGCAGACGACGATCACCGGCTCGGCCTCTGGCTCCTCGACGGCGAGGCGCTGGCCCAGCCGCATCACCCCGGCGAGCGCGTGCGCCGACTCGATCGCCGGCATGATGCCCTCGGTCCTGGTGAGCAGCTCGAAGGCCGCCATGGCCTCGGCGTCCGTGATCGACTCGTAGTGGGCGCGGCCGGTCGCGGCGAGCCAGGAGTGCTCCGGCCCCACACCGGGATAGTCGAGGCCAGCGGAGATCGAGTGCGACTCCATCGTCTGCCCGTCGGCGTCCTGGAGGATGTAGGTGCGCATGCCGTGCAGCACCCCGACCGAACCGCCGTGGATGGCTGCGGCATGGCGCCCGGTCTCCACCCCGTCCCCACCCGCCTCGAAACCGTACAGGGCGACCGCTGGGGTGCCGATGAAGTCGGCGAAGGTCCCCATCGCATTGGAGCCGCCGCCGACGCAGGCAGCGACGGCGTCCGGAAGCCGCCCGAAGCGGCCCAGCATCTGCTCGCGGATCTCGGTGCTGATCACCCGCTGGAACTCCTTGACCATCTTCGGGAACGGGTGCGGTCCGGCCACCGTCCCGATCAGGTAGTGGGTGTTGTCCACGCTGGCCACCCAGTCGCGCATGGCCTCGTTCATCGCGTCCTTCAGCGTCTGGCTCCCGGACTCCACGGCGATCACCTCTGCCCCGAGCAGCTGCATGCGGGCGACGTTGAGCGCCTGCCGGTCGGTGTCGACGCGACCCATGTAGACCCGGCACTCCATGCCGAGCAGTGCAGCCGCCGTTGCCGTCGCCACGCCGTGCTGCCCGGCGCCGGTCTCTGCGATCACCCGCGTCTTGCCCATCCGACGGGTGAGCAGCGCCTGGCCGAGCACGTTGTTGATCTTGTGCGACCCGGTGTGGTTCAGGTCCTCGCGCTTCAGCAGGACGCGGGCGTTGCCGCAGTGCTGGCTGAACCGCTTCGCGTCGGTGAGCGGTGTCGGCCGGCCGGCGTAGTTGCGGCGCAGGTCGTCGAGTTCGTGCCAGAACGCCAGGTCCTGCATCGCCTTGTCGAACTCAGCCTCGAGCTGGTTCAGCGCGGCCACCAGCGCCTCGGGCACGTAGCGGCCGCCGAAGATGTCGTAATGACCGGCGGCGTCAGGCAGCGAAGTACTCACTCCTACATTCACTCACACTCTCACGCGAGAGTCATGCCACTGCCCGCAGGGCGGCCACGGCCGCCCGTGGATCGCCGTGGCGGACGAGCAACTCCCCCACCAGGACGGCGTCGGCCCCTGCCGCCCGCATCCGGACGGCGTCCTCGACGCTGAGGATCCCGGACTCGGCCACCTTCACCGCCGAATCACCGATCGTCTCAGCCATCTCTTCGAAATGGTTCAAGTCGACGTCGAGGGTTTTAAGGTTCCGGTTGTTGACCCCGATCAGGCCGGCGCCGGCGTCCAGGGCCCGCCGCACCTCCTCCGGGGTGTGGGTCTCCACCAGGCAGGTGGTGCCGAGCTCGGCGGCGAGGGCGAGGAAGCCGGTCAGCTGCGCCTGGCTCAGCGCGGCCACGATCAGCAAGGCCAGGTCGGCCCCGGCCGCCCGCCCCTCCCACAGCTGGTAGTCGGTGACCACGAAGTCCTTGCGCAGCAGCGGCGTGGCCACGGCCGACCGGACGGCTGCGAGGTCGGCCAGGCTACCGCCGAAACGACGCGCCTCGGTCAGGACCGAGATGGCTGCGGCCCCACCAGCCGCGTACTCGCGGGCGAGGGCTGCCGGGTCGGTGATCTCGGCAAGGGCGCCCTTGCTCGGGCTTGACCGCTTGACTTCGGCGATCACGCTGAGACCGGGCGCCCGGAGCGCCGGCAGGGGGTCGAGTGCTGCCGGCATCCCGGCCACGGCGGCGATCACCTCGGCCAGCGGACGGCGGGCGCGACGGACCTCGAGATCCTCGACCACACCGGCGATGATCTCGTCCAGCACCGTCATGTCAGGGTTGCCCGTAACCGATCCGTCGAAGGACGCCACCGGTGACGAGTGAAAGCACCAGCAGGACCGCAGCGACCCACAACAGGGTCCAGTTCGGTCCGACCATGAATGCGATTGCCCCCAGGGTGAATGCCACGGCAGCGATGA
>CAYQXH010000225.1:0-3243 GCA_964421325.1 uncultured Propionibacteriaceae bacterium | reverse complement strand
GGGGGGCGCGGCCATCCGCGGAGGGTTTCGGGGGGGAGGCGGAGACGGTCCGCGATTGTTTGGTATCCGGCGCCCAATGCGTGGGGGAACAAGGCGGCGCCGATCGTCTCGCTGGTGTCGCTGCGATGCGGGAGCACGGTCGCCGGCAACAGCACGTGCGTAGTGCGACATGCCGTGCACCAGGCGCGCTGGGGATGCAACGTCACGGCCGTTCCGCCGAGGCCACGCACGGTGCGGCGCCGGGCGCGACCCCACGGCGCCAAGGGTGACGAGCAACCAGGACACGACAGACGACCAGAAGCGAGCCGCGTGGCGGCGACGGCGGGATCGAGAACGACGATCAACAGCGAGCTCCATCGGAGGCAAGGGTCGCCGGTCCAGAGCCCGACGGCCAGGGGTGAGTTCGTGTTGGAGCATCGCGGCTTGTTCCTCTCGACGCCAACTGCGCTCCACAGACGCGTCACCGCCCAGGACCTGGCCGACGACAACGTGAGGATCAGCGGTGTCCACGCAACGTGTCGTTAAAGGGCGCCGTGGTCCTCAACCAGCGTGGCGCTCAACATCAGCCCGGCGAGCCGATCGACTGTCTTGTCGACGTCGCCGCCGACGCGGGCAACGATCGAACCGACCGTGCGCCACGCGACGCGTAACAGTTCGCACACCGCGCTCTTCGAGGTGCGCACCGCTAGCGGGAGTTTCCTGGCTAACCCGCGGTGAGGTTGCATTTCCGCAGGTCGTGGGAGGTCTTTCGGGTGTTGCCGCGTATTACCCAACTCGGGTTTCGGCGCCGGTTGGGGTGACGGCGATGGCGAGTTCGTCGATGGCGTTGAAGGGGTGCTCGGGGTTGTAGTTGGCGGCGGTCTGCCAGCTCGTGGCGTCATCGGCGGTGACGATGTCGATGTCGTCGACGAAGAAGTTCCGCCACCTGTGGGTGGGATCCGCGGCCAGCGTTGCGGCGGTGGTGTGGCCGCCGGTCTGGTAGCCGAGCAGCATCGCCTTGCCGTTCTTCCAGCCGAGGGCGTGCGGGCAGATGAGGCGTTGGTGGCCGTGGTAGGAGACGCGCACCGCACGCCGTTGACGTAACGCGGCTTCGAGTGCGTCCCAAGCTGCGGGCCGTGTGGTGGTCATTGGGCGGGGGCGTACTTGTCGAGGCCGAACAGCTCGACGAGACGGTCTTGGGTGCCGTCGGTCTCGGTGAGCATTCGTCGTGCTTTGGGCCGTCCGCCGGTTGAGGGATAGAGCAGCACGGTTTCTTGGATGCCGGCGAGGGTGTCGAGCAGTTCCCGGACGCTCATAGCCATGCCGGCGTTGGCGGCTTCGCGGACCATGAGGCGGGCCACGGTGAGGGCGAGCACGCAGTAGAAGGCATGGACCCGGATGTTGTTGTCGGTCCAGTGGAACATGGGGCTGAACGACACGACGTGGGGGTCTTTGAGTTGCCGGAAGTCGTTCTCGACGGTGGACTGGGACCGGTAGCCGGCCACCACGTCGACCACAGCCCAGTCGTGGTGGTCGGTGAACAGGACCCGTTTGCCGAACAGCTCCGCGGCCAGGGTGTTGATGGCCTTGGGGTCGACCGTTGCGGTGAGGGTGAAGTTGGCTGGCTTTTCGCCGGTGAGGGTGGCGGTGATGACCCGGTTGAGCCAGCGGGGTTTGAGGATCCGGGCGATCTCGGCTTCCACCGCGGGGCGCAGCTTGCGGGTCTTGCGGCGGGCGAGACGGTCGGTGAGCTCGGCCAGGCGCCGTTGCGCGATGCCCACGGTCTGGGCGAACCCTCGGGCCTGTTTGGCGTGCAGGGTCGGTGAGTGGGTGATGATCAGGCGGCGCTCGGCGCCGAGGGCGACGCCTCGGGTGTCGAACGCGGTCACCCCCGGGTAGCGGTCCGGGTCGACGGGCTTATAACGGCGGGCGGGCACGGCCAGCAGCTCGGGGAACTGTGACGGGGGGACCGATCCGATGTGGTGCAGGCCGGTGGCTTCGATGTGGGCCTGGTTGGCTTCTGAGTCTTGGCCGGCGTCATAGACCAGCGTGAGCTCGTCGTCGGCTTCGGCCATGTTCTTCCACCGTCGGGTGAGCTCGGTGACGATGCCGGCGAACTGGGTGACGTCAGGCTTGTTGCCCGCATAGGCGTGGCTGCAGATCGGGATCCCGCCGTCGACAGACACCACCAGTCCGAGGCCGACGAGGCGAAGATCGGCTCGTTTCTGCTTGGCGTGTCCCCGCTGGGCGATGTCGGCCTTGTCGTTCGCCGAGTCGATGTAGGTGGCGAAGTTGGTCATGTCCAACACCAGAGCCGACAGGTCCACCCCGAACTCGCCGATCACCGCATCGGTCAACCGCCGTTCGATCTGGACGAGCGTGTCGGTGTCGATGGCGTGCATCGCGTCCCAGAACCGGCGGTGATCCAACGCCGCCGCCGGGACCCGCACCCACCGGTCCCCGGCCGTGGTCGCCCACCACTCCGCGAACCCGAGTTTGGAGCACGGCGCCACCACCCGGTTCGCGCACGCCAACGCGATGTAGGTCCCCACCGACGCGGCCGCGTCGGAACGTCGGGCGCCGACCACCTCATCGACGATCGCTGCCACCCCGAGACGTTCCAGGATCGACCACACGGCGGCGAGATCTCCGAAGGCGAGATGGCGGGTGCGTTCCGGGACCGCCATCGCCCCGTCCATGGCCGCCTCGATATCGGCCGCCTTGCCCAGGTAACGCTGGGAGATCATCTTCGGTTTCCCGTCGACCCGGGCCATTTCCCGCAGGTAGTAATACGTCTGCCCGCCGACCACCTTGTGCACGATCGATGCCATACTTTATGTACTACACCATCGCGCTAACTTTCGCGAGCACCCTCGCCGGACAAACGCGCTGGTCAGAGCCCTATTTTGAAAATACTTTCAGAGGCCCCCGGAACCGTCCCCAGCCGATAGCCAGGAAACTCCCGCTAGCGGAGAAGCAGGACCGAGATGATTGCGGCCGCGATGTAGCCCGGAAGCAGCCGCAGCCTCCCGGCGGGGCGGAAATTGCACGCGTCGCGAGGCACGTAATACTGAAACTGCACCGACGAACGGCAGCGTCGCCAAGGCACAAGCTGCGATAACCCCGATGAACGAACCCGGAGGATCGCCGAGTAAGACGGCTTGTGCGAGCTTTTGCACTGTCAGATGAGGACGGCTATCGGTAGTGCTGGCCGGCCGGTCGTGCATTGCCGTGATTCGCGATGGACTTGATCGCCCACCCCAG
>CAYQXH010000224.1:0-3265 GCA_964421325.1 uncultured Propionibacteriaceae bacterium | reverse complement strand
CTGTTCGCCATCGTCTTCGCCTGGACGCCGCCGCACACCTGGGCGCTGGCGCTGCGCTACCGCGAGGACTACCAGAACGCCCACATCCCGATGCTGCCGGTCGTGGCCCCGCCGGTCACCGTCGCGTGGCGGATCCTCGCCTACAGCGTGCTCACGGTCGCGGTCAGCCTGCTGCTGTGGCCGGTCGCCAACACCGGCTGGTTGTACCCGGTGGTCGCGCTGCTGGCCGGGCTGGCGATGCTCGCCGAGGCGGTCGCGCTGCTCGTCCGCGCCCGGCGCGGGCTCGTCGATGCCGAGCTGAAGCCGATGCGGCTGTTCCACCTCTCCAACAGCTACCTCGCGATCGTGTTCATCGCTGCAGCCCTGGACCCGCTGCTCTTCTGATCCTCAGGCCGCTGTCGCGCCCTTCGTCAAGACTTCTCCCTTGCCGGTCGCTGGCGCGCCCGTCGCGGTCGGCGTCTGATCCTCAGGCCGCGTGAGCCACCACAGGTGGGCGAGGGCCGCGGTGAACAGGGTCGTCCCGAGCATGTGCAGGGTGACCAGCCACGGCGGTAGCGCGAGGAAGTACTGGGCGTAGCCCACGGCCCCCTGGAACACCTCGACGGCCAGCAGGAGCAGCACCGCCTGCCGGGCCGGTCCGCGGTCGCGGACGGCCAGCGCCAGCAGCACGGTGAGGGCGACCACCAGCCACACCGACAACGAGTGCACCCGGGCCGTGGCCACCAGGTCGAAGCCGTTGCGGGCGGCGCCACCGTCGCCGGAGTTCGGGCCGGCGCCGGTGACCACGACGCCAAGCAGCATCACCACCAGCCCGCACCCGGCAGTGGCGAGGACCAGCGCACGCGAGCGCCGCGGCACGGTGACGGCTGGGACACCGTAGGCCTCGTGGACCAGCAGGACGCAGGCGACGATCAGGGCGATCGACGGCAGCAGGTGGGCACCGACCACCCAGGGGTTCAGCCGCACCAGGACGGAGATCCCCCCGATCAGAGCCTGGGCGACGATCCCGGCGACCACGGCGACGGCCAGCCCGCGGACCAGCCGCCGCGGCCGGCCGGAGGCGTCCCGAGCCTTCCAGGCCGACACCAGGGTGCCGACGGCGACGATCACGAGGACGAAGGTGAGCAGCCGGTTGCCGAACTCGATGAAGGCGTGGCCGCCGGCCTCGGGGTGCGGCACGTAGGAACCGGGCTCGCACTGCGGCCAGGTTGAGCAGCCCAGACCGGACCCGGTGACCCGGACCAGCCCGCCGGTGACCACGATGGCCATGTTCGCGACCAGGGAGGCGACGGCCCAACGACGCAGGGCGGCGGGAGTTCCTAGGAGGTCCATCTGAACACCTTTCTGGCGACAGCCACTGCGGCCGAAGCCCAGACCAAGGTCACCATGATCGCCCATCCGGGCAACGGGAACGCGGACGGCCCCCCGCCGGCCCAGGCGCGCAGGGTCTCGGCCAGCGCCGTCGTCGGCAGCAGGGCCAGCACCGGCTGGCTCCACGCCGGGAACGTGCCCAGCGGCACCAGCACCCCGCCGACGGCGCCGAGCAGGTAGACCAGGTTGGCCAGGCCGAGGGTCAGCTCGGCGGAGGCCGTCCCGGCGACGGTGAGCGCAAGGCCGGCGAAGGCGACCAGCGCAAGCGGCACCGTGGCCGCGAGCACCAGGCTGGTGCCGAGCTGTGGCCGGGGTGACCAGCCGGCCAGCAGCCCGGCGACGACCAGGACGGCCGCCTGGCCGATCGCGACGAACGCGATCATCGCTGCCTTGCCGAGCAGCAGGTCGGCCCGGCGCAGGGGAGTGGCCACCAGACGCTCCAGCACCCCGTAGCGGCGTTCGAAGGCCGTGGTGATGGCCGGAGAGGTGAACCCGCTCGACCAGAGGCCCAAGGCGATCACCGAGGCGATGAACGGCTCCCTGGCGATGCCCAGCCGCTCACCGACAGCAGCATTCGCAGCGATCAGGCCGAGCGGGATCACCAACGCCAGCAGCAACTGCTCACCGTTGCGCACGATCAGACGGGTCTCGATCAGCGCATGCCGCAGAATCCGGCCGGCCCTCGGGGCCGGGGCAGCGGCTGGGCTGAGGTCCAGTCCGGTCACGCCGGCCCCCCTCGTCCGGTCAGTTCGAGGAAGACCTGCTCGAGGCTGTTGCCCGCGGTGAGCTCAGCCACCGTCCCGGCGGCGACCCGGCGGCCGGCGTCGAGCAGGACCACGAGGTCGGCCAGCTGCTCGGCCTCGTCCATCGCGTGGGTGGTCAGGACCACGGCCACCCCGGCAGCCCGCAGGTCCCCGATCAGGGCCCACACCTGCCGCCGGACGTGGGGGTCGAGGCCGGCGGTCGGCTCGTCGAGGAAGACCAGTTCCGGGCGTCCGATGACGGCCCCGGCCAGGTTCACCAGCTGCTGCTGGCCCCCGGAGAGGCGGCGGTAGGCGGTGTCGGCGAAGGCCTCGATGCCCAGCGCCGCGATCAGTCCGGCCGGGGGCAGCGGGGCAGCGTAGAGGCCGGCGAGGTAACCGAGCAGCTCCCGGGGACGGATGCCGGACCAGGCCCCGGTGGACTGCGGCATCAGGCCGATCCTGGAGTTGGCGGCGGCCGTTCCCGCCGGGGAGCCGAGCACCTCGATACGCCCGCTGTCCGGGCTGAGCAGGCCGGTGCAGCAACGGATCATGGTGGTCTTGCCGGCCCCGTTGGGCCCGAGCACCGCCGTCACGGCGCCCCGCGCAGCGCTCAGGCTGAGGGAATCGAGCACGACCCGGCCGCCGAGGCTCAGCCGCACAGCGTCGAGAGTCAGGGCTGCGGGCACCGGCTCAGTCTAGGGCTGGCCCGGGCTGGAAACGCCGGAGCCCCGGACCGACTAGCGGTCCGGGGCTCCGGCGTTCGAGGACGATCAGGCCCCGACGGTCTCCTTCTCCACTGCCTCGGCCTCGGGAGCCGGGGTGCCTTCCCGCAGGTAGGCGAAGTCGGCGGAGGTCAGCATGGGCTGGTCGATCCGCATGCCGTAGAAGGAACGCCACACCATGTAGGCGCTGGCCAGACCGAAGACGACGGCCAGGACACCGTTGATCACCGGGTTCGCGATGATGATCGACAGCTCGATCGCCAGCATGCCGAACAGGGTGGTGAACTTGATGACCGGGTTCAGGGCCACCGAGGAGGTGTCCTTGAACGGGTCGCCGACGGTGTCGCCGACGATCGAGGCGTCGTGCAGCTCGGTGCCCTTGGCCTTCAGGTCGACCTCGACGATCTTCTTCGCGTTGTCCCAGGCGCC
>CAYQXH010000223.1:0-3268 GCA_964421325.1 uncultured Propionibacteriaceae bacterium | reverse complement strand
GGACCTCACTCATGCGCACTCCACGGCCCAGGCGTCGCCGTCGCGCAGTGGGCGCAGCATGACGAGGGCGTGCCTGCCCGGGGCGTAGTAGTCACGCCTGGTGGAGATCGGCTCGAAGCCGAGCCGGCGGTAGAGCGCCACGGCAGCGTGGTTCTCCGGACTGACCTCGAGCAGCATCCGGCGGGCACCGACGGCGTTCGCCCAGTCAAGGCCGGCCCGGACCAGCGAAGCACCGATTCCGCGGCCCCGCTGTTCCGGCCGCACGATCACGCGGTGCAGGTCGGCCATGTCCTCCACGCAGCTGAAGGTGGCCACCCCGATGATCCTGGCCTCCAGGTCGAGCCGCGCCAGGACGTAGCGGTCCGGGGAGCTGAGCTCCTCCGCCCAGGCCTCCGCCGACCACTGCTCGGCAGCATCGAAGCCGGACCTTTCGAGTTCGACGATGTCGGCCAGGTCGTCGGGGCGCGCGTGGGAGATGATCATGGCTTTCCCATTCTGGCGAGGCGCGGCTGCAGCAGCGTGGACTTCCGAGTGGTGGGCACCTCGGCGTCGGGGCGCCGCAGGTAGAGCGGCTCGATGCCGGCGTCGGCGAGCCGGTCCCCGGCAGCAGCCATCAAGCCGGCGTCGAGGGAGTCCGGGCCGGAGCACTCGCGTCCGGTGAGGACGGCGCCGGGGCCGGCGAGCGGAAGGTCGGGCAACGCCTGCGGAGCTGTGACGAACGGCCCGTCGACCCGGGCCCCGGCCGCGTCGTACGTGGCCCAGTAGACCTCCTTGCGCCGGGCGTCCGCCGCCACGACGAACCCGTCGCCGGGCACGTCAGCCCGGGCCGCCCAGTCGAGGGCGACAACGTCGAGGCTGCACACCCCCCGGACGGCGACGCCCAGCACCTCACCGAGGGTGACGGCAGCAGCCACCCCGACCCGCAGTCCGGTGAACGGGCCCGGCCCGACGCCGACCACGATGCCGGTCAGGTCGGCCGGAGTTGCCCCGGCGGCTGCGAGGACCCGCCGGATCAGGGGCAGCAGTTGCTCGGCGTGCGCCCGGCGGTCGGCGACCACGTCCGCTGCGACGACGCGGCCGTCCCTGGCCACGCCGGCGCGCACGTCTGTGGCCGTATCGATGGCCAGCACCAGGCTCACAGCGCCTCCAGTTCGGGTCGGGCAGCGGTCCAGCGGTCCCCGATCGGGGTGAGGAAGATCCACCTGGTGTCATCCTCGGGGTCCAGGCTGCGCCTGATGTCGAGTTCGAGGTAGTCCTCGGCGAGGCCCTCCGCGATGCCGGCACCCCACTCGACCACGGTCACCGAGTCGTCGAGGGACTGTTCCAGGTCGAGGTCCTCCAGTTCGGCGAAGGACCCGAGCCGGTAGGCGTCGACATGCACCAGCGCAGGGCCACCGACGGTGGAGGGATGCACCCTTGAGAGCACGAAGGTGGGCGAGATGATCGCTCCGGCCACCCCGAGCCCGGCACCGAGGCCCTGGGTGAGGGTGGTCTTGCCAGAGCCCAGGTCGCCGGAGGCGATGATCAGGTCACCTGCGCGCACCAGCGCTGCCAGCCGCCGGCCCAGTTCAATGGTGTCCTCGGCGGTTTCCGCGGCCTTGCGGACCGGCAACTGCCGGGCGAGGGTGAGGCTGGTGCCCTGCCGCTCCACCTCGGCGAAGCCGCGGCGCTGCCACCAGTCGACCACCTTCGGGAACTCCGCCCGCGCCACGAGCTCGACAGCGGAGACGCCGCGAGCCGTGAGCACTTCCAGCGCCACGTCGACCATCACGGCCGCGATGCCCTGGCGCTGGTACCCGGGGCGGACCGAGACCCGGTGGATACCGGCCATCGGACCATCGACGCTGACGATCACGGCACCGGCGCGCTCACCGTCGACGAGGGCGAGGACCCCGAAGCCCCCGTCCAGGGCTGCAGCCACCTTCTCCGGGGTCTCGAACAGGGCGGGCGGGGGCGGGTCCACCGCCGGGCGGCCGCCGAAGGCTTCGAGGATCAGCCGGCAGATGGCTTCGGAGTCGCCCGGAAGCGGCTCGACGATGCGCAACAGCCGGCCGTCGCCGAGGAAGGTCTCAGCGAGCGCTGTCTGCTGCATGAACACCCTTCCCTGTTGCCGGAGGAACCGGCGATCGGCCCGGGTGATCCTACCAAAGACGCCTCAGCGGGCTTGCCGGGCCTGCACCACTGCAAGTACGTCGGAATAGAGGGGGTGGTCCGGAGTCAGCCCGGTCACCCGCTCCACCAGGTCCGGCGCTTCCAGCCGGCCGACCAGTTCCTGGAGCTCCACGGCCTCCGGGTCGTCGGCCGCGTCGAAACGCAGCCCGGCTCCGACGGCCTCCAGCAGCGCGTACCTGGCGAGGCCGCGCTCGGCCAGCTGGGCCGCCGGGCTGATGAAGCGTTCGTTGCGGCTGAGCTTGCGCAACGGGGCCCGGCCAACCCGCAGGGTGGTGTCGGGAAGGTAGGGATTTGCGAAGCGCTTCAGGATCTTCTGCACATAGGCAGCCTGGGTGTCGGCAGCGACCCCGTGCTTGGCCACGATCAGCGATGCGGTCTCCGCCAGCACGGCCGCGACCTTCGTCGCGACGCCTGGGTCGGCGAGGGCGTCGGAGATCTTCTCGATGCCGGCGGCGTAGCCGAACCAGGCGCTGGTCGCGTGCCCGGTGTTCACGGTGAACAGCTTGCGTTCGATGTAGGGCTCCAGGTCCGGGACCCAGGTGACCCCGGGGATGTCGGGATGCGCACCGCCGAACGGCTCGCTCTCGATGACCCACTCGTAGAAGGTCTCGACGGTCACGTCCAGGCCGGCTCCCGGGTCCTGGTTGGGGACGATCCGGTCGACCGCTGTGTTCGCGAAGACGGCGCGTTCGTCGAGGTCGTCACCGGGGTAGGCCTTGCGGACCTCCGCGGCGAGGATGTCCGTGCCGTTGATGGCGTTCTCGCAGGCCATCACGGCCACCCGGGCCGCAGCGGCCGGCCTGGCCGCGATCCCCGCAGCGATCGCCGGCGCTACGAACTTGAGGATGTGCGCGCCGACCGCCGTCGTGACCACGTCGGCAGAAGCGATGGCCGCGGTAAGGGCTTCGGCCTCCGCAGCCGAGTTGAGGGCGGAGAACCCGCGGACCTCCTGGGTCCGCGGGTCCTCCCCGACTTCGTGCACGACGTAGCTGTCGGCGTCCTTGAGGCTCGCGATCAGGGCCTCGGCGACGTCGGCGAACACCAGCTCATAGCCGGCGTTGTGGAGCAACAGCCCAACGAACCCGCGTCCGATGTT
>CAYQXH010000222.1:0-3276 GCA_964421325.1 uncultured Propionibacteriaceae bacterium | reverse complement strand
AGCAGCAGCCCGACGAACCCGGCGATCGCACCGGCAGCGACGTAGGCGCCGATCAGGATCCCGTTCTCGTTGAGGCCGTAGTAGTAGGCGGCGCGCGGGTTCGACCCGAGCGCGTACAGCTTGCGCCCCCAGGGCAGCTGGCTGAGCGCAAGGCCGACGATGATGACGACCAGCAAGGCGATCCACACGTAGGAGGAGACGCCCAGCCACCTGGCCGTGGCCAGGTCGCGCATCCAGCGGGGGAGCTCGCCGCTGGTCACCTCCATCGCGTTGGCGTAGAAGGAGACCAGCCCGCGGTAGACCGAGAGGGTGCCGAGGGTCGCGACCATCGAGGGGATCTTCAGGTACGCCACCAGGACGCCGTTCACGAGCCCGAGCACCGCGCCGAGCCCGATCGCGAACGGCACCGTGAAGGCCATCAGCCCCGGTACCTGGCTGGTGACGTCGAAGACAACGTAGGCGCAGAGCCCCATGATCGAGCCGACCGAGAGGTCGAGGTTGCCGGTCAGGACGACCAGCGACTGGCCGGCGGCCGCCATCGACAGGATCGCTGCCGTGAACAGGATGCTCTGGGCGTTGTCCCAGGACATGAACCGGGGAGCCAGCGCCGTGAACACGACGACCAGCAGCAGCTGGAAGGCCAGCACGCCGATGAACCGGACGCGGAGCGCTGCGCCGCCGCTGCCGGACAGCCGGAGGCGGGACAGGATCGAGGAGGGGTTCACTTTGCGCCTTCTTCGGTGCGGCCAGTAGCGGCGGCCATGATGCTTTCCTGGGTTGCCTGCTCGGTGTCGAGGGTCGCGGCGAGCCGTCCGCGCCGGATCACCAGGACCCGGTCGCTGACGGCGAGCACCTCCGGCAGGTCGGAGGAGACCATCAGGATGGCCATCCGCTCCTTTCGGGCCAGGTTGCGCATGATCTCGTGCACCTGGACCTTCGTGCCGACGTCGATGCCGTGGGTCGGTTCGTCCAGCAGCAGCACCCGCGGGTTGGTGGCCAGCCAGCGGGCCAGTGCCACCTTCTGGCGGTTGCCGCCGGACAGCGAGCTGACCAGGGCCTCGATGTCGCCCTTGATGCTCAGGGCCTCGCGCTGCTCTGCAGCGAGGGCACGCTCCCGGCGTGGCGCCATGAAGCCGGCGCGGGATAGCTTCCGGATGCTGGGCAGCGCAACGTTCGCCGTGATGCTCATCGAGGCGATGACCCCCTCGGCGTCGCGGTCCTCGGGCAGGTAGACCACGCCGCGCCGGGACATGGCCGCCGGGCTCTCCGGGGTTGCGGGCTGGCCGTCGACCTCGATCGTGCCGGTCACCTGGGGCGACAGCCCGAAGATGGCCTGGGCGATCTCGGAGCGCCCGGAGCCGACCAGGCCGGCCACCGCCACGATCTCGCCCTCGGCGACGTCGAAGGAGATGTCGGCGAAGGTCCCGGCAAGGTTCAGGTCGCGGACCTTCAGCCGGACGGCGCCGGTCTCCTCGGCGCGCGACACCCGGTGCAGGGCAACCGATCGGCCCACCATCGCCTTGATCATGTCGTCGTCGGCGAGCTCGGAAGCCGGGGAGGTGATGACGTGCTGGCCGTCGCGCAGGACGGTGATGGTGTCGGCGAGGCTGCGGATCTCGTCCATGCGGTGCGAGATCCACACGATCGTGGTGCCGGCTGCCTTGAGGGCCTGGACCATCGTGTACAGGCGGCCGGCCTCGGACGGGGTGAGCGCGCTGGTCGGCTCGTCGAGGATCAGCAGTTGCAGGCCGGGCTCGACCGCACGGGCGATCTCGACGAACTGGGCCTCGGCCACGGTGAGTTCGGCGACCAGCCGGTCCGGGTCGAGGTCGAAGCCGAGCTGCTCGAGCTTGGTCCTGGCCTGCCGCTTCATCTCGGCGCGGTCGAGCAGGATGCCCTTGCGGGGGTAGGCGCCGGTGACGATGTTCTCTGCGATCGACAGGTGCGGGAAGAGGTTCGGGTCCTGGAAGACGGCCGCCACGCCGGCGGCCCTGGCGTCCAGCGGGTTGTGGAAGCGCACCTCGGCGCCGTTGAGCAACACGGTGCCGCGGTCCGCCTGCAGCAGGCCGGTGATCACGCCCACCAGGGTTGACTTGCCGGCCCCGTTCTCGCCTACGAGCGCATGGATCTCACCGGGAGCGAGGTCGAAGGTGACGTCGCGCAGGGCATGGATCGCCTCGAAGCTCTTGGCGACGCCCCGGATCGACAATCGCGGCACAGCTGCCGCCCCGGCCTCGTTCACTGACATTACCAACCTTCCGAGCACCTCCTCGTGCCAAGGGCTGATGCCCTCTGACCGGAGGCTAGGCCCGTCCCTCGCTGGGCGGCAAGCGGATGCGCAGAAGCCGAGCATATGCTCAGGTTGTGTCTCGGTTTGGTACCAATGTGGCTCTGGCAAGGGGGGATGATTTGAGTGTGTCGGACGTGTCGCAGAGTTGGGCATATGCCCGAACCACCCGGATCCGGTTGCCGCTCAGCACCGCAGCACCTAGAACAGTGCTGGCGGCGGACCACGGGGTCCGCCAGGGAAAGGTCGATGTGCGACAGGCCGTGATCTTCGGCGCAGGCAGCGTGGGCCGTGGCTTCCTTGGCCAACTTCTCTGCGAGGCAGGCTGGGCCGTCACCTTCCTCGACGTCGACACCGAACTCGTTGCTTCGCTTGCGACGGCAGGCAGCTACCCCCATGTCACGGTCGGCGCCGCCGGCCCTGTACGGACGGTGATCGCACCGGTCACCGCGCTGGATGTGCGCGACGCGGGGGCAGCGGTCGAAGCACTCGTTGCTGCGGAACTGGCCGCCACCAGCGTCGGCGCCCGAGCGCTTCCCGCGGTGGCCGACACCCTCGCGGCGGCCATCCTCCGGCGCATCGAGCTCGGCCGTGCGCCGCTGAACGTCCTGCTCGCAGAGAACGTGCATGACTGCGCGGCCGTGATGCGGGCCCTGCTGGCCGAACGCCTGCCTGCGCTGGCCGCCTCGACGCTGGCCTCCTCCGTCGGCCTCATCGAGACCTCCATCGGACGGATGATCCCGGCCGCTGCTCCGGCCGGTGTCGAACCGGGCCTCGTCGTGACGGAGGCCTACAAGCTTCTGCCCTACGACGGAAGTGCCGCCGTAGCGGCGTTGGACGTCCCGGGAATGGTGTGGGACGCCTCCGTCCCCTTCGCCTTCTACGGCGACCGCAAGCTGTACGTGCACAACCTCGGCCACTGCTTCACCGCCAACCTCGGGCTTCTGGCCGGCGACGAGCTGGTTTGCGAAACGATCTCTCGGCCCGGC
>CAYQXH010000221.1:0-3287 GCA_964421325.1 uncultured Propionibacteriaceae bacterium | reverse complement strand
TCGACCTGATCGTCTGCCGCACCGGCTACACCGGGGAGAAGGGCTACGAGCTGGTGGTGCCCGCCGCCGACGCGGCAACGGTGTGGGACGCGGTGCTGGCCGCAGGGGCCGAGTACGACATCCTGCCGTGCGGCCTCGGGGCCAGGGACACGCTGCGCACCGAGATGGGATATCCGCTGCACGGCCACGACCTGAGCCCTGACATCTCGCCGGTGATGGCCAACCTCGGCTGGGCCGTCGGCTGGAACAAGGACACCTTCTGGGGCGCCGGGGCGCTCCGCGAACAGCGGCAGGCCAAGGCCGGACGGCTGCTGCGGGGCCTGAAGGCCAAGGGCCGTGGCATCCCGCGTCCGGCCATGGTGGTGCGGGCAGGCGGAGCCGAGGTCGGCACGATCACCTCCGGCACGTTCTCCCCGACCCTGTCCGTAGGCATCGCCCTCGCCCTGCTCGACCGCTCGGTTGCCCTCGGTGACACGGTGGACGTGGTCGTCCGCGACCGCCTCGAGCCCTTCGAGGTCGTCAAGCCCCCGTTCGTCGAACCCGGGGTCCGCGAGGACTAGCGGTGGCGAGCACCCGGTGCACCAGTGGGACGCCGGGGCGGTAGGCGAGGTGGACGTGGCTGGGCGCATCGAGGATGACCAGGTCGGCGCGCGCACCGGGGCGGAGGTGGCCGACATCGCTCCGGCGTAGCGAAGTGGCCCCGCCGAGGGTTGCGGCGTGCAGGGCCTCGGTGGGCGTCATCCCCATCTCCCGCACCGCGAGGGCGATGCAGAACGGCATCGAGGAAGTGTAGGACGTGCCCGGGTTGCAGTCGGTGGCGATGGCCACCCGCACCCCGGCTGCCAGCAGCCGGCGCGCATCGGGGTAGGGGTGACGGGTGGAGAACTCGACGCCTGGCAGCAGGCCTGCGACTACGCCGGAGTCGGCGAGCGCCGCCACGTCGGCATCGCTGAGGTAGGTGCAGTGGTCGGCGGCGGCTGCGCCCAGTTCGCAGGCGAGCTGGACGCCGGGGCCATGGCCCAGCTGGTTGGCGTGGAGGCGCGGCAGCAGGCCGGCGGCGATCCCGGCCTCGAGCACGGTCCGGGCGGCGTCGGCGTCGAAGGCACCCTGCTCGCAGAACACGTCGATCCAGCGGGCGTGCGGGGCGCAGCTGTCGAGCATCTCGCCGGTGACCAGCTCGACGTAGGCCTCCGTCGTCCAACCGTCCGGCACGACGTGCGCACCGAGGTAGGTGGTCTCCGGGGTGAGGCCGGCGGCCACGCGCAGCAGGAGCTCCTCGGTTTCGGTGTCCAGGCCGTAGCCGCTCTTGATCTCCACCGTGGTCGTGCCCTGGGCGCGCAGCTCAGCCATCCGGGCGGTGGCGAGCCGGGTGAGTTCGCCCTCACCAGCGGCTCGGGTGGCGCCGACGGTGGTGCGGATGCCGCCGGCTGCGTACCGCTCACCGGCCATCCGCGCGGTGAACTCGGCAGCCCGGTCCCCGGCGAAGACCAGGTGGGTGTGGGAGTCGACGAACCCTGGGATGACCGCCCGGCCACCGGCATCGATCACCTCGTCGGCAGCCGGCAGGTCGGCGGCGTCGCCGACCCACGCCACTTCGCCGTCGGCGATCACCACGGCGGCCCGGTTGCGCACCGGCCGGTCGTCCGCCCAGGTGACCAGCTCGCCGATGTTGGTTACGGCCGTGGACGTCACAGCCGGCTCCAGATCTCGTCGATCACCGTCGCCAGTTCCGCTCGCACCCACTCCGGGTCGAGGTCCGGTGGCGCCACGACATCGGCTGCGGTGGCTGCCCAGAGCGGCTCGGTCACACCCGCCGTCCGCACCGAGTCCCTCAGCTCGAAGCCGCCGAGGCCGCCGAAGCCCAGCGAAGCAGCCCCGTCGGTGGTGGCGGCCTGCCACAGCTGCGCAGCGGACCAGCCCTGGCGCAGGCCACCGGCCAGCCGCTCGTGCATGGCCAGCCCACGGGCCTCGGCGAACATGTCGACCACGGTATTCGAGTCCGAGCCGAGGGTCAGGCGCGCCCCGGCCTCCCGAAGGGCGACGCTCGGCCCGATCCCGTCGGCCAGCTCAGCCTCCGTGGTCGGGCAGAAGCAGGCGAAGGCCCCGGCCCTGCCCAGGGTCGCGACGTCCTCAGGCGCCAGGTGGGTGGCATGGACGGCTGTCGCCCGCGGGCTCCACACGCCGGCATCGGCCAGCAGCTGGACCGGCGTACGTCCGGTGGCTGCGAGGCAGGCGGCGTTCTCGGCCGGCTGCTCGGAGACGTGAACGTGCAGCGGCGCCTCTGGCAGCGTGGCGGCCACGACCGCAAGGGACGCCTCGTCGACTGCCCGGACGGAATGGATCGCCGTCCCGACCACGACGGCTGGATTACCCTCGTACCGGGCGGCGAGCTCTGCGACCCCGCCCGACCAGGTCTCGGCGTTCGGGTGGGTGAACCGCCGCTGGGCATCGGCGAGGTCCTCGCCGTCGAACCCGGCGCGCAGGTAGCAGGTGTCCAGCAGGCAGATCCGCAGGCCCACCTCCCACGCGGCCGAGATGACCGCCTCCGCCATCGCATGGCGGTCGGCATAGGGGATCCCTCCCGGGGCGTGGTGCAGGTAGTGGAACTCCCCGACGGCACCGATGCCGGCCAGCGCCATCTCGGCGTAGGTCGCGCGGGCCAACCGGTGGTAGAGCTCGGGGTCGAGCACCTCCGCGATCCCGTACATCCCTTCCCGCCACCCCCAGAAGGTGGATCCGCAGTGGTTCCGGCCGCGCAGTGCCCGGTGGAACGCGTGGGAGTGGCAGTTCGCGAACGCCGGGAAGACCGGGCTGGAGCCGGTCGGAGGGTTCATGCCAGCTCCCGGATCACCCGCACGAGCGCGTCCACCCCGGCGTCGATGTCCGCTGCGGTGGCCGACTCCTGGGGGGCGTGCGAGATGCCGGTCGGGTTGCGGACGAACAGCATGGCGGTGGGCAGCTTCGCCGCAAGGATGCCCGCGTCGTGACCGGCCCCGGTCGGCAGCACCGGGGCGTCCAGCAGGGTGGCCAGCCGGTGCCGGAGGGCCGGGTCGAAGTTGACGGCGGCCGTGGTCGACTCGGTGCTGACCTCGAAGGTGGTGCCGTCGTCGCGGGCAGCGGTCCCGGCGCGGGCGATGATGCCGGCGACGAGGGTCTCGAGTTCCGGCTCCGAATCGGCGCGGGCATCCAGCCAGGCGGTGACCCGGGACGGGATCGAGTTGGTGCTGCCCGGCTCGACCCGGACCCGTCCGATGGTGGCCCGCTGACCCGAGTCGAGCGCCAGCTCG
>CAYQXH010000220.1:0-3359 GCA_964421325.1 uncultured Propionibacteriaceae bacterium | reverse complement strand
TGGTCGCCGACTTCCTCTCCTTCACCACCGACCGGCTGGGGCGCAACGTCGACCTGCTGGCCGGGCGCACCGGCCAGTACATCTTCATCTCCTCCGCCTCCGCATATGCCAAGCCGGTCGCCAGCCTGCCGATCCGCGAGTCCACTCCCCTGCGCAACCCCTACTGGCAGTACTCCCGCGACAAGATCGCCTGCGAGGACCTGCTGGTGGCCAGGTACCGCAACGACGGCTTCCCGGCGACCATCGTGCGCCCTTCCCACACCTACGACCGGTTCGGCATCCCGCTGGACGGCGGCTGGACCCAGCTCGCCCGGATGCGCGCCGGGCGGCCGGTGGTCGTCCACGGCGACGGCACCAGCCTGTGGACGCTCACCCACGCCACCGACTTCGCCTACAGCTTCGCCGGGCTGCTCGCCCGCCCGGCGGCGATCGGCGAGAGCTACACCATCACCGGGGACGAGGTACTGACCTGGGACGCCATCGCCGTGGCCCTGGCGCGGGCAGCCGGGGTGGCGGAGGTGCAGCTGGTCCACGTTGCCAGCGAGACGATCGCCCGGCTGGTGCCGGAGATGGGCCCCGGACTGGTCGGCGACAAGGCGCACTCGGTGGTCTTCGACAACTCCAAGGTGCGGGCCCTGCGGCCGGGCTTCGTGCAGCGCGTCCCGTTCGCCGCCGGCGCCCGGGAGATCGTCGCAGCCCACGACGCCCACCCGGAGCTGCAGAAGGTCGACGAGGCGCTGGACGCCTCACTCGACGCGCTGGTGGAGCTGGCCCTCGGCCCGGCCTAGTCGCCCGGAGGGCAAGTTCCCGTGCGGAGGTTTCAGGGCTTCAGCTTGACGACGGGCGCCCCAGCCGGGTCAGGTCGACTCCCGGAGCACCAGTCTGCTGGCCAGCATCACCGGGCTCTGCGGCGTGCCACCCGCCAGCAGCTCGATCAGCATCTCGGCAGCCAGCCGGGCCAGCTCCGAGGCCGGGTTGGTCATGGTTGTGAGGGTCGGGACGGTCTGCAGGGCCGCTGCGGAGTCGTCGAAGCCCACCATCAGGACGTCCCCGGGCACGCGGCGCCCGGCGTCCTCGATGACGCGCATCGCCCCGGCAGCCATCAGGTCGTTGGCGACGAAGAGGCCGTCCAGGTCAGGGCACTCGGCCAGGATCCGGGCCGCGGCGAGGCCGCCTCCGACCGTGCTGAAGTCCCCGTCGGCCCGCAGCGAGGCGTCCAGCCCCGCCGCGGCCATCGCGTCCTGGAAGCCACGGAGCCGTTGCGTCGCCGCCGCCATGTCCATCGGGCCGGTGATGGTCCCGATCCGCCTGGCGCCGCGGGCGATCAGGTGCTCGGTAGCCGTCCGGGCGGCTGTGGTCTGGTCCACGTCGACGTAGCAGACCCCCGGGGTCTCCGGGTCGCCGACGAACACCACCGGCTGCGGAGTGCGGGCGAGCGCACGGGCAAGTGCCGGGCCGTGGTGGGAGACGATGATGGCCCCGTCGACGTGCCCCGACTCCAGGTAGCGGATCATCCGCTGGGCGTTGTCGCCCGGCTGCGCCATCACCAGGATGACCTGGACGTCGGAGTCGCGGAAGCCCTGCAGTGCACCGTGGTAGGCCTGCGGGAAGAAGGGGTCGGAGAAGACGCGCTCGTCACCCTCCGGCACCATCACGGCGATCGCCCCGGTCCGCCGCGTCACCAGCGCCCTGGCCGCACGGTTGGGCTGGTAGGCGAGCTTCTTGATCGCCTTCTGCACCTGGGTGATGGTCTCCGGGGCGACGCGACTGCCACCGTTCACCACGCGGGAGACGGTGGCTCGGGAGACACCTGCGACCAGCGCCACGTCCTCGAGCGTGGGCGCCGGGTGTTCGGAGTTCGTGATCCCCGTCACGGGGACCTCCTGTCAGAGCGTCAGCTCCCCGGTTCCAGCCAGTTGCTGGTACCAGAGCGCACTGGTCTTCGGCTGCCGGCGGAGCTGTTGGTCGACCCGAAGGATACCGAAACGGTGGTGGTAGCCGTGAGCCCACTCGAAGTTGTCCATCAGCGACCAGAGCAGGTAGCCGCGCAGGTCGACACCGGCGTTGATCGCCCGGTGCGCGGCAGCCAGGTGCGCGCGGATGTACTCCAGTCGGCAGTGGTCGTCGACCTGGCCGTCCGGGCCGACCGCGTCGTCGTAGGCCGCCCCGTTCTCGGTGATCACCATCGGGATCCCCCTGGCGCCGGTGTACTCGGCCTGCAGCCGGTACAGCAGGTGGAAGAGGCCGTCCGGGTCCACGTCCCAGCCCATTCCGGTCACCGGGAGGCCACGGTCGGTGAAGACTGCTTCCGGTGCTGTGATGTGCGGACTGGCCAGGGTGCGACCCCGGACGACATTGGGCGCAATCTGCTCGCCGGAGCGCGGGGCTCGGACCTGGTTGGTCGTGTAGTAGTTCACGCCGAGCACGTCGATCGGGGTGGAGATCACGGTCAGGTCGCCGTCGGCGACCAGGTCCGGCGTCCAGAGCCCACCCAGGTCGGCGATCACGTCGGCCGGGTAGGCGCCAAGGAGCAGCGGCTCGATGAAGATCCGGTTCGCGGTGCCGTCGATGCGGCGCACGAGGTCGGCGTCGGCGGCCGATTCCGGATCCGCCGGGTACACCGGGGTGAAGTTGAGCGTGATTCCCAGGGTCGCGTCCGGATCCGCGGCGCGCAGTGCCTGCGTGGCCAAGCCGTGACCCAGCAGCAGGTGGTGCGTGGCGCGCACAGCAGCCGCCGGATCGTTGTGCCCGGGGGCGTGCTCCCCGGAGGCGTAGCCGAGGAAGGCCGAGCACCACGGCTCGTTCAGCGTCGTCCAGTGCCGCACCCGGTCACCGAGGGCTGCGTGCATGGCTGTCGCGTAGTCGGCGAACCGGGACGCGGTGTCCCGGCTCGTCCAGCCTCCGGGGATGCTCTCCGGCAGGTCCCAGTGGTAGAGGGTCAGCCACGGGGTGATCCCGGCCGCCAGCAGCTCGTCCACGAGCCTGGAGTAGAAGTCCATGCCGGCCGGGTTGGGCCGCCCGTCCGTACGGATAGCCCGCGGCCAGCTGACCGAGAACCGGTAGGTGTCCAGCCCGAGGGCAGCCAGGTGGGCGACATCCTCGGCGTAGCGGTGGTAGTGGTCCACGGCGACCGTGCCGTCGTCGGAGTTGGCGATCGCGCCGGGCACCCGGCAGAAGGTGTCCCAGATCGACTCGGTGCGGCCGCCCTCGGCGACAGCACCCTCGATCTGGTAGGCCGACGTGGCGGTCCCCCACATGAAGCCGGCGGGGAAGGTCAGCGTGGTCATCCTTTGACGGCTCCTTGCATGATGCCCGACACGAGGTGGCGTCCGGCGATGGCGAACAGGGCTAGCAGCGGC
>CAYQXH010000219.1:0-3363 GCA_964421325.1 uncultured Propionibacteriaceae bacterium | reverse complement strand
TCAGGGTGTCGACCTCTTCGCGCAGGCCGGCGATGCCGTCCTCTGCCTGGGTGGCGCGGCGGCGACCCTCGAAGCTGAACGGGCGGGTGACCACACCGATGGTCAGGGCGCCGAGGGAACGGGCGATCCGCGCGACGACCGGGGCGCCACCGGTACCGGTGCCACCGCCCTCGCCCGCGGTGACGAACACCATGTCGGCGCCCTTGAGCACCTCTTCGATCTCGTCGGAGTGGTCCTCGGCGGCCTGCTTGCCCTTGGCCGGGTCGGCGCCTGCGCCGAGGCCACGGGTCAGGTCACGGCCGATGTCGAGCTTCACATCGGCATCGCTCATCAGCAGAGCCTGGGCGTCGGTGTTGACAGCGATGAACTCGACGCCGCGAAGTCCGGCCTCGATCATTCGGTTCACGGCGTTCACGCCACCGCCGCCGACCCCGACCACCTTGATGATGGCGAGGTAGTTCTGGGACGCAGTTCCCACGAAATCCACCCTTTACTCACGAGCTCGGACTGTCCGTACAGTTTGGTTCGACGAAGCCGGGGCGAACCGGGGAAGGGCAACTGCTTCGGCGTTGCCCCAAGGCTAGGCAACCCCCAATGGCTTGTCCAAGAAAGGCTCGCCGCCCGGCGAGTCCCTCAAGTAGGGGTTCAGGGTTCCGAGTTGAGCCTCAACGCCGGGTCGGGAAGGCCGGTGCGGAGACGTTGAAGATCGTCCCGCCCAGCGGCATCAACGCGTCGAGGACCTGGCTCTTCAGGGCCGATTCCTCAGCGCTGCCCCAGATGACCCGGGAACCGTCCCGCAGCCGCAGCACGATCCCGTCCCGGGTCGGCGCCTCCAGCCGGGACACCTTCGCAGCCGTCTTCGTGCTCAGCGCTGAGAAGACGGTGCCGACGTCGACCAGCACCCGCTGCTCATCCGGGTCGGCCTCGACAACCACCAGCCCGGACGGGGCCGACTCCACGGCCTGGAAGACCACCCCGGAGGCGTCGGCCAGCAGGTAGCCGCCGCCGGCCGGGATGGCCAGCCTCGGCTTGCGTTCGGTGACCGTGATCCCGACCCGGTCGGGCCACTTCCTGGTCACGGTGACCTCGGCGACCGCCGGCAGCCCGGAGACGCGCTCGGCCACCTCGGCCGGGTCGACCCAGACCAGCGGGGTGCCGGCGGCGACGGCCGCGGCGCCCAGGACCTCGTTCTTGGTGAGGACCTTCGCCCCGGCGACGGTGACCGTCCGTGCGGAAAGGACCGGCGAGAACCCGACCAGGTAGCCGGCGCCGAGCAGGAGCAGGCCGACGAGCCCGCCGACCAGCCAGCGCAGCCAGCGGCGGCGCTGCTGGTCCCGGCGGCGCAGCTGCAGCCGGGACGTGGCGTCCCTGACCTGACTCACTCCCCCGCCCCCACCGCCAGGATGCCGGCGAGGGCCGGACCGACCCGGGTGACGTCGCCGGCGCCGAGGGTGACCACCAGGTCACCGTGACGGACCAGCCCGGCCAGCGCCGGGGCGGCCTCGGCAAGGGTCTCCACGTAGTGCACGGCGCCGGGAGCAGCCGCGGCGGCCGCGTCGGCCACCAGTCTCCCGGTGACGCCGGGAATCGGGTCCTCCCGCGCCGGGTAGATGCCGAGCACCAGGACCTCGTCCGCCAGGGCGAGGGCGCGGCCGAACTCGGCGGCGAAGTCGCGGGTGCGGGTGAACAGGTGCGGCTGGAAGCAGGCGACCAGCCGGCCGTCGCCGGCCAGGCCCCGAGCGGCTGTCAGGGTGGCCGCCACCTCCGTCGGGTGGTGGGCGTAGTCGTCGAAAATGCGGACCCCGGCCACCTCGCCGACCAGCTGGAACCGGCGCTCGGTGCCGGTGAAGGTGCCGGCCGCCGCCCGCAGCAGCTGACCGTCCAGCCCGAGCGCACGGCCCACGGCGTAGGCGGCGGCGGCGTTGTGCAGGTTGTAGCTGCCGGGCACCGCGAGCACCAGCTCGCCGCTGTCCCCGGCTCCGGTGATCGTCGCCCGCGCCCCGTGGGCCGGGTAGGCGGGCCCGGTGATCCGGACGTCGGCACCGTGACTCTCGCCGAAGGTGATGACCCGCTTGCCCAGCTCCCGCAGGGCCGGGGTGATCGCCCGGGCACCCGGGTCGTCGGCGCTGATCACGACGACCTCGACCCGGTCGGAGATCGCCAGCGTGACGAAGCCGGCGGCGTAGGCCTCGGCTGTGCCCCAGTTGTCCAGGTGGTCGGCCTCGATGTTGGTGATCACCACCACCTGCGCCGGGTACTGCCGGAACGAGCCGTCGCTCTCGTCAGCCTCGACGATGAACGCATCGCCGCCGCCGAGGTGGTAGGCCCGGCCGGTGTCGGCCAGCGGGGAGCCGACGACGTAGCTGGGGTCGGCCCCGGCGCCGGCCAGCATGACGGCCGTCATCGCAGTGGTCGTGGTCTTGCCGTGGGTACCGGTGATCGCGATGCCGGTGCGGCCGAGCATCAGGGCGGCCAGAGCCGCGCTGCGATGCCAGACACGCAGTCCCCTGCGCCTGGCCTCGGCCAGTTCCGGGTTCGTCTCCCGGACCGCCGAGGAGACCACGACCGTTGCCGCCGAGCCCAGCTGGGCCGGGTCGTGGCCGACGTGGGTGCGGATGCCGAGCTCGGCAAGGGCTGCCAGCGTCGGGGTGTCGGCCTGGTCGCTGCCACTGACCCGGACGCCGAGGGCCGCGTACATGGCGGCGATCCCGCTCATCCCGGCGCCGCCGATGGCGATGAAGTGCACGTCGCCCAGGTCGGCGACCGGCACGAGGGCGACGGGTTCGATCAACGGCATGGCTTCAGTCTCGCCGCCGGGCCACGTCGAGTACCAGTCGGGCCAGCGCAGCCGAGGCGTCCGCCGGCACCAGGCGCCGGCAGATCCCGGACATCAGTTCCAGTCGCGACGGCTCGCCGAGCAGCCCGGTGACCTCTGCGAACAGGCGGTCGGAGTCCAGTTCGGCGTCCGGAACCAGCACCCCGGCGCCCGCCTCGATCAGGAAGGTGGCGTTGCGGGCCTGCTCGCCGTTGCCGTGCGGCAGCGGCACGAAGATCGTCGGCAGCCCGGTCATCGCCGTCTCCATCACAGTGCCGGCACCGGCGCGGCCGAGCATCAGGTCGGCCGCTGCGTAGGCATCGCCCATCTCGTCGACGTAGCCGACCGGACGGTACGCAGCCCCGGTCACCGGGTCGGTCACCGCAACGGTCTCCGGGGTCAGGTTGGCGCCGCCGAGCACGTGCAGCACCGAGATCCCGGCCGCCAGCAGCCGCGCGACCGCGTCCGTGGTTGCCGTGTTCAGGCTGCGGGCGCCCTGCGAGCCGCCGCTGACCAGCAGCACCTGCCCGCCGGCCGGCAGCCCGAAC
>CAYQXH010000218.1:0-3365 GCA_964421325.1 uncultured Propionibacteriaceae bacterium | reverse complement strand
AGGATGATCAGGATGATCGGGGTGCCGGAGTAGTTGGCCAGCTGCCAGCACACGCCGAGGATCGCGGCCACAGCCAGGACGATCTTGCCCCAGAACGGACCCGCACCCTCGACCGGGAGCTGCAGCTTCTTGCGGCCGTTGCGGGCGGAGGTCTGGAAGAACACCAGGAGAACGCACGCGATGATGGCAAGGGCCATGGTCAGGACGTCGGCGCCACCCACCTCACCCAGCCAGTTCGGGAGCCAACCGGCCCCGATCGCCACGAACTCGCGCGGCAGGCCGCCAATGGTGCCACCGTGGAGGAAGATCAGCGTCAAGCCGCGGAAGAGCAGCATGCCGGCAAGGGTCACGATGAAGGCCGGGATCTCCACATAGGCCACCCAGAAGCCCTGCCAGGCGCCGACCACCGCCCCCGCCAGGAGGGCCACCAGCACAGCAAGCCACCAGGGCAGGTGCCAGTCGTTCATCGCAAGGGCAGCCACCGCCCCGACCATTGCCACCAGCGATCCGACCGAGAGGTCGATGTGGCCGGCGATGATCACCATCACCATGCCGATCGCAAGGATGAGCACGTAGGAGTTCTGCTGGATCAGGTTGTTCACGTTGCCCGGCAGAAGCAGCCGGCCGCCGGTGAGCACCTCGAAGAGCACGATGATCGCGACCAGGGCGGCCAGGATGCCGTACTGCCGGAAGTCGACGGCCAGCTTCCGGGAACCGACGGGCTTGTCGACGGCCGGAGTGGAGGAGGTCTGGGTGCTCATTTGAGCGCTTCCTTTCCCATGGTCATGAGGTACATGAGGCTCTCCTGGGTGGCCTCCGAGCGGGAGACGTCGCCGGTGATGGCGCCTTCGGAGATGGTGTAGATGCGATCACACATGCCGAGCAGTTCCGGCAGCTCGGAGGAGATCATCACCACTGCCTTGCCCTGTGCGGCCAGCTGGTTGATCAGGCCGTAGATCTCGTACTTGGCACCCACGTCGATTCCGCGGGTCGGCTCGTCGAGGATCAGGACGTCCGGGCCCGAGACCAGCCACTTGCTCAGCACGACCTTCTGCTGGTTCCCGCCGGAGAGCTTGCCGACGACCTCGGAGACAGTCGGGGTCTTGATGTTCATGTTGCGCCGGTAATCCTCTGCGGTGAGGTACTCGCGGTTGCGGTCGATGATCCCCCACTTCGCGAACCGGGCCAGCGCAACTGCCGAGATGTTGGTGCTGACGGTGCCGATCAGGTTCAGGCCGTAGCGCTTGCGGTCCTCGGTGACGTAGGCGATGCCGTGGGCAACCGCTTCGTCGACCGTTGCGGTGCTGATCTCCACGTCGTCCTTGAAGACCCGGCCGGAGACGTTGGTGCCCCAGAGCCGCCCGAACAGGCTCATCGCCAACTCGGTGCGTCCGGCCCCCATCAACCCGGCGAAGCCGACGATCTCCCCGGCATGCACGGTGAAGGAGGCATGGTCGACGACCATCCGTCCGGTGTCGACGGGGTGGTAGGCGGTCCAGTCCTCGACCCGGAACAGCTCGCGGCCGACCTTCGGCTCGTGAGGCGGGAAGAGGTTGTTGAGCTCACGGCCGACCATCGCCTTGATGATGCGCCCCTCGGTCGCGTCCGGTTCGGACATGTCGATGGTCTCGATGGTCTTGCCGTCGCGGATCACGGTCACCCGGTCGGCGATCCGCCGGACCTCGCGCAGCTTGTGGGAGATCAGGATGCAGGTGATGCCGTGATCGCGCATGTTCGAGATCAGGTCGAGCAGGTGGTCGGAGTCCTCGTCGTTGAGGGCTGCCGTCGGCTCGTCGAGGATCAGCAGGGAGACGTCCTTCGCCATGGCCTTGGCGATCTCCACAAGTTGCTGCTTGCCGACGCCGATCTCGTAGATCTTGGTTGCCGGGTTCTCCGCGAGCCCGACCTTTGCGAGCAACGCGCTCGCTTCGATGGCGGTGCGGTCCCAGTTGATGACGCCCCGCTTCGAGCGCTCGTTACCGAGGAAGATGTTCTCCGCTATGGACTGCAGCGGGTTGAGCGCCAGCTCCTGGTGGATGATGACGATCCCTGCGGCCTCGCTGGAGTTGATGTCGCGGAAGGTCGCCTCTTCGCCGTTGAGTTCGATGGTGCCGGTATAGGACCCGTGCGGGTAGACCCCGCTGAGCACCTTCATCAACGTCGACTTTCCGGCGCCGTTCTCACCACAGATCGCATGTACTTCGCCGCGGGCCACCTCCAGGGAGACCTCATCGAGGGCGCGCACACCACTGAAGTCCTTGGTGATGTTGCGCATGCGCAGGATCGGGTCGCTGTCAGTCATAGGTTCGCCTCGATGAGAACAGATGGGAGCCGGACGCCGGTGGCGGTTGCCCGCCACCGGCGTCCACGCTAGATCACAGACCGACGTCGGATGCCTTGAGGAAGCCGGAATCGATCAACTTGCTCTGCACCTGGTCCTTGGTGACGACCTCGGGCTCGAGCAGGTAGGAAGGAACAACCTTGACGCCGTTGTTGTAGGTCTTCTCGTCGTTGACCTCAACCTTCTCGCCCTTCGAGATCTGCTGGATCATCGTGAACACACGCTCGCCGAGCTTGCGGGTGTCCTTCCAGACAGTCATGGCCTGCTCGCCGGCGAGGATGGCCTTGACGTTGGCCTTGTCGCCGTCCTGGCCGGTGATCATCGGCCAGTCAGGACCCGCCACGTAGCCGGCCGACTTCAGCGATGCCTCGATGCCGATGGCCAGGGAGTCGTTCGGGGAGAGGACCGCCTGGACCTTCTTGCCGCCGGCGTAGTTGGACGAGAGCCGGTTGTCCATCTCGGCCTGGGACTTGTCGGACTTCCAGCCGGGGATGCCGATGGTGGTCCACTCGTCGTTGGTCTTGGGTGCCTTGCCACTGGGAACGACGAGCGTGCCCTTGGTGACGTAGGGGAGCAGGACGTCCCAGGCGCCGGAGAAGAAGAACTTCGCGTTGTTGTCGTCGGGGCTGCCGGCGAAGGCCTCGAAGTTGATCGGCGTGGTCGCGGAGTCGAGCTTCAGCTGCTCCTTGAGGAAGTTGCCCTGCAGGGTGCCGACCTTGTAGTTGTCGAAGGTGGCGTAGTAGTCGACGTTCGGGCTGCCGTTGATCAGGCGGTCGTAGGCGATGACCTTGATCTTCTGCTTGGCTGCCTCTTCGAGGACCGGGCCCAGCGCTGTGCCGTCGATGGAGGCGATCACGAGGATCTTGGCCCCACCGGCGATCTGGTTCTGGATCTGGCTGATCTGCTGGTCGACCTTGTCGTCGGCGTACTGCAGGTCGACCGTGCACTTGGCTTCCTTCAGCTTCGCCTGAAGCTGCTCGCCATCGTTGATCCAGCGCTCGAGGCTGCGGGTCGGCATCGTGAT
>CAYQXH010000217.1:0-3389 GCA_964421325.1 uncultured Propionibacteriaceae bacterium | reverse complement strand
TCGAGCGCACAACGCGGCCGTCGCCGGGGCCGACGTTGGCGTGCACGAAGGCGTCCGGCAGCATCCGGTCCAGCTGGATCCAGAAGCGGCGCAACTTGGCGTCCAGCTCGGCATCCGGCAGGTCTGCCGGCACGAAGGGCTCCAGCAGGGCGTCCAGGTCACCGACGTAGACCGGGTAGGTCGTGACCGACGGCACCTGGCTGTAGAGGATGGTGAGGAAGGAAAGGGCGTCGTCGAGATCCGCGGGTGGGTCCAGTTCGAGATGCCGGACGCCGTTTCGCAGCGCAAGGGCGTAGTCAGGCAGGACATAGCGGGGCGTGAACGGCCGGTTGCCCTCGTACATGTCGCAGATGACCCGCGCCTCAAGGGCTTCCGCGCACAGCGGGGACAATTCGGGATAGGGGAGCGCACCGACGGCGAGCCCGGCGAGCCGCCGGATCTTCTGGTCGTAGCCGATCGCGGTGCTGGCGACCAACCGCTCTGCTTCGCTCCGGAAGGAATCCATCTCCACCGCCTCATGCTAGCGCCCGGCGGGTCGGCAGCTTACTTTTCGGTAACGGTTCGTCACAGCGGCGCGAAGGCGGTCCGAGGGGGTCTCGCCGAGCACTAGAGTCGGTCGGGTGAGCGCGGCTTCCGCGCCTGAGATTCCAAAAGGAGACACCGTGCGACAGGTGATCAAGATCGCTATCGCGGCTACCGCCGCTCTGACCCTCGCTGCGTGCAGCAGCGCCGCGCCCACCCCTGCGGCCAGCGGCAGCAGTGCACCGGCCACCTCGGCCCCCGCAGCCATCAAGGTGGGCATGGCCTACGACGTCGGCGGTCGTGGCGACCAGTCCTTCAACGACTCCGCCGCAGCCGGCCTCGACAAGGCCGCAGCCGAGTTCGGCGTGGAGACGAAGGAAGCAGCCGCGACCAATGGTGAGGCCGAGTCGGCCCGCGCCGAGCGCCTGCAGCAGCTGATCGATGCCGGCTACACCAACATCGTGGCTGTCGGCTTCGCCTACGCCGGTTCCGTCGGCACCATCGCCAAGGAGAACCCGGAGGTCAAGTTCGCAATCGTCGACGACGCCTCCGAGGCCTCGACCGGCGCCAACATCATGAACATCACGTTCGCAGAGAACGAGGGCTCCTTCCTCGTCGGCGCCGCCGCTGCGCTGAAGAGCAAGACCGGCAAGATCGGCTTCGTCGGCGGCGTCGAGACCGACCTGATCAAGAAGTTCGAGGCCGGCTACGTCGCCGGCGCCAAGGCTGCCAACCCCGACATCAAGGTCAGCTCCAAGTACCTCACCCAGCCGCCGGACTTCTCCGGTTTCGGTGACGTCGCCAAGGGCAAGGCTGCTGCCGAGGGCATGTACCAGGGCGGCGCCGACATCGTCTACCACGCTGCCGGCGGTTCCGGTGGTGGCGTGTTCACCGCTGCCAAGGCTGCGGGCAAGCTGGCCATCGGTGTCGACTCCGACCAGGCCAAGACGGCTGCTCCGGATGTCCAGGGCGTCATCATGACCTCGATGATCAAGCGCGTCGACACCGGCGTGTACACCTTCATCAAGTCGGTCCACGACGGCGCCTTCAAGGCCGGCAACAACGTCTTCGACCTCAAGGCTGACGGTGTGGGCTACTCCACCACCGGCGGCATGATCGACGACATCAAGGACAAGCTGGAGGCCTACAAGGCCGACATCGTCTCCGGCAAGATCGTCGTCCCCGCGAAGTGATTCCCCGGGTGGGCCCAGCGGCCCATTCCTGAGAACAAACCCGCCGGCCCGGGCAACACGTTTTCGTGTCGCCCGGGCCGGCGGTTCCCACTAGAGTGCCCAACAGCGGTCGGGGAGCCGGCATCGACGCCGGGCCCGCCGTGAGGGAATCGGACGAGGAGCCCAGCCCATGTCGAGTGCCGTTGAGGCTGCCGAGGTAACGGGCGCAGCCGGCCAACCGGATCTGGCCGTTGAACTGCGCGGCATCACCAAACGCTTCCCTGGGGTGGTCGCCAATCGCGACATCGCCCTCAGCGTCCGCCGTGGCACCATCCATGCCATCGTCGGCGAGAACGGTGCCGGCAAGTCCACCCTGATGAAGATCCTCTACGGGGTGCAGCAGCCCGACGAGGGCACCATCGCCATCAACGGCAAGCAGATCACCCTGAAGAGCCCCATCGAGGCCATCCGGGCCGGCATCGGGATGGTCTTCCAGCACTTCATGCTCGCCGACAACCTGACCGTCCTGGAGAACGTCGTCCTCGGGGCCGAGGGCCTGCACGGCATCGGCGACGCGGCCCGGGCGAAGATCCGCGAGCTGTCCGGCGAGTACGGCATGTCCATCGATCCGGACGCCCTCGTCGCCGACCTCGGCGTCGGTGACCGGCAGCGCATCGAGATCGTCAAGGTGCTCTACCGCGGGGCGAAGATCCTGATCCTGGACGAGCCGACCGCCGTCCTCGTTCCCCAGGAGGTCACCGAACTCTTCGACCACCTGCGTGAGCTGAAGGCCGAGGGACTCACCGTGATCTTCATCTCGCACAAGCTGGACGAGGTGCTCTCGGTCGCCGAGGACATCACGGTCATCCGCCGGGGCACCACCGTCGCGGCCGTCGACCCGGCCAAGGTCACCGCCCGGCAGCTGGCCGAACTCATGGTCGGCTCCGAGCTGCCGTCGCCGCAGACCGAGGAATCGACGGTCACCGACGAGGTGCGCCTCGTGCTGCGCGGGGTCGAGCTGGCCGGCGGTGGGGAACGCAAGCTGCTCGACGGCATCGACCTAACCATCCACGCCGGGGAGATCCTCGGGATCGCCGGGGTCGAGGGCAACGGCCAGGCCGAGCTCGTCGAGGTGATCATGGGCATGCGCCGGCCCACCGCCGGACGGGTGCTGCTCGGCGCTGAGGACATCACCGAGGCCGAGGTGCGGGCCATCCGGGAGGCCGGCGTCGGCTACATCCCCGAGGACCGGCACCGGCACGGGCTGCTGCTCGAGGCGCCGCTGTGGGAGAACATGATCCTCGGCCACCAGACGCAGCCGCCGAACGTCAAGGGCGCCCTGATCGACGCCAAGGCCGCCAAGGCCGACACGGAGCGGGTGGTCAAGGAGTTCGACGTCCGGACCCCGTCCATCAAGGTGACCTCGGGCTCCCTGTCCGGCGGCAACCAGCAGAAGCTGATCGTCGGGCGGGAGATGAGCCACCACCCGCGCGTCCTCGTGGCCGCCCACCCCACCCGCGGCGTGGACGTCGGCGCCCAGGCCGCCATCTGGGACCTGATCAAGGAAGCCCGGCGCGGCGGCATGGCCGTGCTGCTGATCTCTGCCGACCTGGAGGAACTCGTGGGACTCTCGGACACGATTCGGGTGATCCTGCGCGGCAAGCTGTCGGGTGAGTTCGACCCCGACGTGGTCAC
>CAYQXH010000216.1:0-3489 GCA_964421325.1 uncultured Propionibacteriaceae bacterium | reverse complement strand
GTCTACAACAACATCCGCAGCGAGGTCGGCCAGACGCCGGTGAAGAAGGAGACCACGGCGATCTGGGCCGGCTACGGGCTGGCCTTCGCAGTGGTGGCTGCCCTGGCTGCGGTCTCGCTCGGAGCAAGGTGGCCGTGATGCTCGAATTCATGCGTCCCGAACGCCTCTGGTGGCTCGCGCTGATCCCGCTGCTGGTCGGGCTGTACGTGTTCCTGCTGTGGCGGCGCCGCAACAAGGCCCGTCCGCACGCGATCACGAACCTGGAACGAGTGCTGCCCAAGCAGCAGGCCTGGAAGCGGCACGTCGCGGTCAGTGCCGCCGTGCTGGCCCTGGCAGCGCTGAACGTCGCTTTCGCCCAGCCGAAGGGTGAGGTCGAGGTACCCAGGGAGCGGGCCACCGTCGTGCTCACCCTCGACATCTCGCGGTCGATGATCGCCGAGGACGTCGCGCCCAACCGGCTGGTCGCTGCCAAGGCCGCTGCCCGCGACTTCCTGCAGATGCTCCCGGTGGGCTTCAACGTCGCCCTGGTCAGTTTCGCCGGCACAGCGGCCGTGGTGGTGCCGCCGACGATGGACCGCGGCGTGGTCGCAGCAGCGATCGACAACCTGCAGGTGGCCCCTTCGACCGCCATCGGGGAGGGCATCTACTCCTCGCTGGACGCCATGGTGCAGGCCCCGCCCGACCCCGACCACCCCGACGAGCCGGCGCCCGGTGCCGTGGTGCTGCTCAGCGACGGCTACACCAACGTCGGCCGGCCCTCCGACATAGCGGCGCAGGATGCCAGGAAGCAGCGCATCCCGATCTACACGATCGCCTACGGCACGGTGAACGGCTACGTCGAGAGCAACGGACGCCGGGAGCCGGTCCCGGTGAACCCGGCCGAGCTCGCGCAGGTGTCCCGGCTCTCCGGCGGCAAGGCGTTCACAGCCGGCTCCCAGGGCGAGCTGCGGGAGGTCTACTCCTCGATCGCCAAGTCGGTCGGCTACGTCAAGGTCGACCAGGAGGTCACCGAGCAGTACGCCGGTTACGCCCTCGGCCTGGCGATCCTGGCGGCCATGGCGGTCATCTCGCTCGGGGCCCGCTGGCCGTGAGCAGGGACTCCCGCCGTCGCCTCGGGGTGAAGGCGAGGACGAGGAGGCCCGCGCCCGCTGCCAGCACCGCGGCCAACGGCAGCGGGAGCGGCCCGCGTCCCACCGGTCGGTCCCGGACCTGCCAGGCCGGGACCAGCTCCCGGGCGGCATCCGGGCCGACCAGTGCCGCCCCGGTGAAGTCCGGCACGTAACTCGAGATCAGCTCCTGGCGTCCGGTTCGGAGGTCGACCCACAGGAAGCCCGACTCGTTCGAGTCGCCGATGGCGCCGGCATGCACGAGCACCGTCTCGGCGTCCCGCCAGCCGATGGCCGAGCCGAACTCGATGCCGGTCAGGGGCAGCGAGCGTGCGGGGTCCTCCGGCCGGGCTGTGTCCACGACGACCAGCGAACTGGCGCTCATGAGCGCGACCCGGCGCCCATCGGGCGACCAGGCGTCGCCGTCCAGGTCGATCGGCCCGACTGCCGGCAGGCGGGCGACGATCCGGCCATCGGAAGCATCGGCCAGGACAGCTCCGGCCGAGGTGTCCGCGACGATCCGGGACCCGTCCGGGGACAACGCCGCAGCATTCACGTCGTCCAGCCCCGGATAGTCCCGCAGCTCCCCGGACACCAGGTCGAGGCTGGCAAGGGCGCCGTGGAGCCGGAACCCGATGTCCTCCAGTGGGCTCAACGACCGGTCGCTGGTGAGCAGCAGGACTGTGCGGCCGTCGGCCCCGATGCCGGTCGGCGCCGCGCTGCGACCGGCCCCGATGGACACCGCGCGGGCGGAGCCGTCCCGCAGGGTGACCACCTGCACCTTGCCGTGACCGTCGGCGCCGGCCACCACGACGAAGGTGCCATCAGGGGACAGCACGGATTGCGCCGGGTCGCCCTGGTCGGCTGCGATGCTCAGGGATTCGGCGAGGTCGAGGCGCCGGTACGAACTCCCGTCCACGCCGAGCAGGACCGACTGCGGGGAGTCGAGGAACTCGACGCCGACGCCGTTCTGGTACAGCAGCGTTGCGGCGTCCAGGGGCGACAGCGACAGCATGCCGGTCCACCAGGAGTAGGCGGCGACCTGCCGGGGGAAGGCCGGGAGCCCTGCGGACGGCTGCGCCGCCGACGGGCGCAGGGACGACGAGGTCGAAACCATGAGCACGACCGCTGCGACGAGCAGGGCAGCCAACGGATCGCGGCGGCCGCCGCGCGGCGTGGCTGGAGTTGCCATCTGGGGTCTCCCGGGTCGTTGCTGCCAACACTAGGCACCGCGAAGCCTGCTTGGACAGGCATCGGTGCGGAGTTCGGGGCGCCCGCCGGGCCGGTCGCGTCAGCCCCGGGCGCCGAAGACTGCCGTACCGATCCGCACCACTGTGGCGCCGTGGGCGATGGCGAGCTCGAAGTCGCCGGACATCCCCATCGAGAGCTCGTCGTAGCTCTGGGCCGGCTGCGCGACCTCGCGCAGTTCGCGCTGCACCTGTTGCATGCGCCGGAAGCAGGCCGCCACCTGCTCGGTGTCCGGGGAGGGCAGGGCCAGGGTCATCAGCCCGCGGACCCGCAGGGCGTCGAAGGGGACGAGGGCGGCCGCGAAACCGGCCACCTCTGCCGGTGGCAGCCCGAACTTGGACTCCTCGCCGGAGGAGTTGACCTGGATCAGCACATCCAGCCGGCGGCCGGCCGCCTGCAGCCGCCGGTCGAGCTCGGCAGCGAGCGGGACGGAGTCGAGGCCCTGGAACTCGCTGGCGAACTCCGCCACCACCTTGGCCTTGTTGGACTGCAGGTGCCCGATCATCACCCACTCCAGCCCGGGGATCCCCGCCAGCTCGAGCGACTTGGCGCGGGCCTCCTGCGCCTTGTTCTCGCCGAAGCGGGAGCACCCGGCGGCGTGCGCAGCGACGATGTCGGCAACCGGCCTGGTCTTGCTCACCGGAAGCAGCTCCACCGAGCCCACCGGACGGCCGGCGGCGGCACAGGCGGCATCGATTCGCGCCCGGACGGCGTGCACCCGCGCCGCGATCTGCTCCATGGCCTTAGCTAACCACGTCGGGCAGGACTGGTACGCGCGTGACTACTGGGGCAGAATGGGCCCGTACCCCGCGGGACTGAGGTGGCTGGGGAAGGCACATCTCAGCGAAGGGGGACAAATGACAAGCACGCGCGGAATCATTCTGATTCACTCCGCGCCCGCCGTGCTGCGCCCGCACCTTGAATGGGCTGTGGGCGCGGTCTTCGGGGCGCCGGTCGACTTCACCTGGTCACCACAGCCGGCCGAACCGCGAACGCTGCGGGCCGAGTACAGCTGGCATGGCCGTCCCGGGACCGGGGCCCAAGTGGCGAGTGCGCTGCGCGGCTGCGTCCGGGCCCGCTTCGAGGTGACCGAGGAACCGGTCGCCGGCAGCGAGGGCATGCGCTGGGCCTACAC
>CAYQXH010000215.1:0-3517 GCA_964421325.1 uncultured Propionibacteriaceae bacterium | reverse complement strand
ACTTCTACACCGGCCTGATCTACCAGGCGATGGGCTTCCCGCAGAACATGTTCACGGTGCTGTTCGCGCTCGGACGGCTGCCCGGCTGGCTGGCGCACTGGCGCGAGCAGGCGAACGACCCGGCCACCAAGATCGGCCGGCCGCGGCAGGTCTACGTCGGCGAGGTCGAACGCGACTACGTGCCGATCCAGCAGCGCGGCTGAGGCCGGGGCGGCGCGGGTAACCGCTCACCGCCACCACGGGGCCGGACGGTGGCTGGCCGCGAGCGCCAGGTCCGAAACCCGCCAGCCCGCGCCCTCGGGCCCGGCTAGCGTGACCCGGTGACCACATCCTCGACCGTCAAGCCCGCTGCCCAGCCCCGGCTGGCCCCACCTGTCGTCGGCGCCATCGTCGTGACCGTGCTCGCCTGGGCGAGCGCCTTCATCGTCATCCGCGGCACCGGTCCGTACTTCAGCGGTGGCGCCCTCGCCCTCGGGCGCCTCCTGGTCGGCTCGACGCTGCTCAGCCTGGTCATGGTCGGGCGGAGCTGGGTGCGGCCGACCATGCGGGAGTGGCTGCTGGTCGGCGCTTTCGGGATCGCGTGGTTCGGCGCCTACAACGTCACGCTGAACATCGCCGAGCACACCCTGGACGCCGGGACGACCGCGATGGTGGTGAACACCGGCCCGATCCTGATCGCCCTCGGCGCCGGCTGGATCCTGCGGGAGGGTATCCCGCGATGGCTGGCGATCGGGGCAGGGGTGGCGTTCGTCGGGGTGGTCTGCATCGGTCTCGGCACCGGCGCTGCCGGGCTCGGCTCCGGGGCCGGCGTGCTCTGGGCGCTGGTCGCCGCCGTCACCTACTCAGCCGGGGTGCTCTTCCAGAAGCCGGCGCTGCGCCGCCTGCCCGCAGCGCAGGTGACGTGGCTTGGCTGCGTCGTCGGCACCATCGCCTGCCTTCCCTTCGCCGGCGACCTGATCGCCGGGGTCACGGCAGCACCCCCGGCAGCCCTGCTCGGGGTCGTCTACCTCGGCGCCGTGCCCACGGCCCTCGCCTTCAGCACCTGGGCCTACGCCCTGGCCCGGATGCCGGCCGGCCAGCTCGGCATCTCGACCTATGTCGTGCCGCCGCTCGCGATCCTGCTCGGCTTCCTTGCCTTCGCCGAGGTGCCGCCGCCGCTGGCGATGGCCGGGGGAGCAGTCTGCCTCGCCGGCGTCGCGCTGAGCCGCAGGCGGGCGTAGCGGCCGGCGTATCAGGACGGGCTCCGGGGGACTCCCATGGTCGACATCGACTTCAGGAGGATCCATGCGCATCGTGAAGACAGCCGCCCTCGGTGGCGCCCTCGTCCTGAGCGCAGCACTGCTGGTGCCAGCCACCCACGCCTCGGCCGTCCAGACGGTCGCCCATCCGGCCGCCCGCCCGGCAGCGCTGCCGGGGGTTGTGGCCACCCGCACCGTCCACGTCGACGTGGACGGCGACGGCCACGCCGACGAGGTGACCATCGAGCAGAACGGGCCGGACACCTTCGTCGTGAACGTGGTCACCCACGCCGGGCAGGACGACGTCAAGCAGGTCACCTCGACGATCGACGACGACTGGGGTGTCGAACCCTGGTACGGCGCAGCAAGGCTCGACCGGGTGCCGGGTCACGAACTGCTGCTGCTGACCTCCGGCGGCGACGGCGCCATGTTCCGCGTGCTCACCTGGCGCAGCGGCGCCCTGGTCTCCGAACGCGCACCGAAGACGCTGATGAAGGGCTCCTACGACTGGTACCTGGCCGATCTCGGCTGGGCACGGTTCGGCTACCGCTTCAGCAGCAGCGACGGCCGCCGCTACGTCCGTGACTTCGAGCTCTTCGCCAGCGGCAACTACTGGAAGGGCACGATCGTGAGGCGGTCTGGAAGTCCGGCACCTGGCGCAAGCTCTACTCCAAACAGGTCAAGCTCACCAAGGCGCAGGCCGAGAAGTACGACGGCCTCAGCGGTGTGACGATCGTCGCCCGCCCCTGACCCGACAGACAGTGAACCTTCCGCCCGAAGTCGGGCGGAAGGCTCACTGTCTGGCGAGAGGAGGCCCTAGCTGCGGGGCTGCAGGTGCACGACGGTGGGCTTGCTGACCTCGGCGAAGAAGTCATTGCCCTTGTCGTCGACCACGATGAAGGCCGGGAAGTCCTTGACCTCGATCTTCCAGATGGCTTCCATGCCGAGCTCTGGGTACTCCAGCAGTTCGACGCTGGTGATGCAGTCCTGGGCGAGCCGGGCTGCAGGTCCACCGATCGAACCGAGGTAGAAGCCCCCGTGCGCAGCGCAGGCGTCGGTGACGGCCTTCGACCGGTTGCCCTTGGCGAGCATGATCATCGCGCCACCGGCAGCCTGGAACTGGTCGACGTAGGAGTCCATCCGGCCGGCTGTCGTCGGCCCGAAGGAACCTGACGGCATGCCTTCTGGCGTCTTGGCCGGCCCGGCGTAGTAGATCGGGTGGTTCTTCAGGTACTCCGGCATCTCCTCGCCGGCGTCCAGGCGTTCCTTGATCTTGGCGTGGGCGATGTCGCGGCCGACGATCACCGTTCCGTTCAGGGCCAGGCGGGTCTTCACCGGGTACTTGCTCAGCTCGGCGAGGATCTCGGGCATCGGCCGGCCGAGGTCGATCTCGACCACTTCGCTGTCCTCGAGGTGCTCGTCGGTCGTCTCCGGCATGAAGTGCGCCGGGTCCCGCTCGAGCTGCTCGATGAACACGCCTTCTGGTGTGATCTTCGCGAGGCACTGCCGGTCGGCCGAGCAGGAGACCGAGATCGCCACCGGCAGGGACGCACCGTGGCGCGGCAGCCGGATCACGCGGACGTCGTGACAGAAGTACTTGCCGCCGAACTGGGCGCCGATGCCGAACTCGCGGGTGAGCTGCAGCACCTGCTCCTCGAGTTCGAGGTCGCGGAAGCCGTGCCCGCTCATCGATCCGGACGTCGGGAGCGAGTCCAGGTACTTGGCCGAGGCGTACTTCGCAGTCTTGACCGCGTACTCCGCCGACGTGCCGCCGATGACGATGGCGAGGTGGTAGGGCGGGCAGGCTGCGGTGCCGAGGCTGCGGAGCTTCTCGTCGAGGAACTTCATCATCGACGCCGGGTTCAGGATCGCCTTCGTCTCCTGGTAGAGGTAGCTCTTGTTGGCCGAGCCGCCACCCTTGGCCATGAACAGGAACTTGTACGTGTTCTCGTGCCCCGGGGCGGTGTCGGCGTAGAGCTCGATCTGGGCCGGGAGGTTGGAGCCGGTGTTCTTCTCCTCCCAGGTGGTCAGCGGTGCGTTCATCGAGTAGCGCAGGTTCAGCCTGGTGTAGGCGTCGAAGATCCCGCGGCTCAGCGGCAGCTCGTCGGTGCCGGCGGTGAGCACCTGCTGGCCACGCTTGCCCATCACGATCGCAGTGCCGGTGTCCTGGCACATCGGCAGGATGCCGCCGGCTGCGATATTGGCGTTCTTCATCAGGTCGAGCGCGACGAACTTGTCGTTCGGGCTGGCCTCCGGGTCGTCCAGGATGTTGCGCAGCT
>CAYQXH010000214.1:0-3529 GCA_964421325.1 uncultured Propionibacteriaceae bacterium | reverse complement strand
TGGAGGGGAACGACTCCACCTGGGTGTTGTAGTTGCGCACGTTGGCGTTGTAGAAGCGCCGGCCGGCTGCGATCCGGTCCTCGGTTGCGGTCAGTTCGCGCTGCAACTCGAGGAAGTTGACGTTGCTCTTCAGCTCGGGGTAGGCCTCGACGCTGACCAGCAGGTTGCGGACGGCGCCGCTCAGCTGCTCCTCGACCTGCGCCCGTTCCTCAGTGACCCCGCCGCCGGCCTGCGCCAACGCTGCGGCCTGGTTGCGGAGCCGGGTGACGCCCTCGAGGGTGTTGCGCTCGTGGGCCGCGTAGGCGCGGACGGTCTCGACCAGGTTGGGAATCAGGTCATAGCGCCGGTTGAGCTCGACGTCGATCTGCCGCCACGACTCCTGGATCAGGTTCCGGGAACGGACGAAGCCGTTGTACAGCGACACGGCGTAGAGCGCTGCACCGACGACGATGAGCAACAGCACGATGAAGATGACCAGGCCAGTACTCATTCAGAGTTCTCCAATCCGAGGGACGGTCCCGGCCGCAACGGCCCGGCAGGCCCAAGCCTAACGTCCCCACCCACCCACCGGTCGAGACCCGGGAGACGATCGCGCGCGGTCAGCCCAGGTCGAGGTCGGCGAGCCCGACGGCGTACCGGTACGGCACCCCGGCAGCTTCGATCAGCGCATCGGCCCCGGTGCTGCGGTCGACGATCACGGCTACGCCGACCACGACGCCGCCGGCTTCACGAACGGCCTCGACGGCTGTCATCACCGAGCCGCCGGTGGTGGAGGTGTCCTCGACCACCAGGCAGCGGCGGCCGGCCACCTCGGTGCCCTCGATCCGGCGCTGCAGGCCGTGCGCCTTCGACTCCTTGCGGACGACGAACGCGTCCAGCCGGCCTCCGGTGTGGGCGGCGTGGTGCAGCATCGCGACCGCGACCGGGTCGGCGCCGAGGGTCAGCCCGCCGACGGCCTCGAAGTCCCAGTCGGCCACCAGCCCGGTCATCACCTCACCGACCAGCGGCGCCGCCACCCCGTCCAGGGTCACCCGGCGCAGGTCGACGTAGTAGTCGGCCTCCTTGCCGGAGGCGAGGGTGACCCGGCCACGGACCACTGCAAGGGTCTTGATCTGCTCGATGAGCGATTCGCGCGCTGCCATGGGAGCACCGTACCGTCACGCGAACCAGCCCCGGCTCCAGGCCGGCGAAGGGGACGGCTCGGCATCTGTGCCGCTGAACCCGGTGGCACCGCCGAGCCAGCGGGCCAGTTCCCGGCCCCAAACCAGCCGGTACGGGAACCCGGCCCGGCTCAGCCGGCGCTCGACCGCCCGGGTCGGCAGGTCGTCACCGGCCATGGCCACCAGGTTGCCGAACCGCCGGCCCTTCCAGACCGGCACCTCAGCGCTTACGGCCACCTGCGGGTAGGTCGCGACCATCCCGGCCAGGCAGCGCCGGGCCCAGCCGAACGGGGCCTGGTCGGTGAGGTTCATCACCATCAGCCCTTCGGGGCGCAGGGCTCGGGCTACGTCGGCGAAGAACTCGACCGTGGCGAGCTCCGGGGGGACGCTGGCCCCGGCGAAGGCGTCGACGATCACCGTGTCGGCGCAGCCGGAGGGCAGCGCCGCTACGCCGGCGCGGCCATCCACCGGTCGTACCTTGATGCCGGAGTTGCGGGGCAGCGGCAGCTTCTCGCGCACCGAGGCGGTCAGGTCCTCGTCCGGCTCGAGCACCACCTGGGTTGTGCGGGGACGTCGCGCGGCGACGAAGCGGGGCAGGGTGAGCCCACCGCCACCGACATGGATGACCCGCAGGTTCTCGGTCGGCGGCCGGGCGAGGATGGTCTCGTCGAGCACCTCCGCGATCCGCTGCACGTACTCGAACTCCAGGCGCAGCGGGTCGTTCGGGTCGACCCAGGACTGCTCGGTCTTGCCGTGCATGACCATGAACGCCCGCCGGTCGTCGGGGGCGGGCACCACACGGTTCATTCGCCGCAGCCTACCCGCAGGCCGTCTCCTCCGGCCCTCCCGGGCGGGTCGCGCCAGTGCCAAGATGAGCGGGAGCGGTGACGCCCTCCTGCGCGCCGACCGGCTCGGACGGAGGCGGCATGCCAGCGGACCAGCACTCGGCCGAACCGGCACCCCCGGACCGTGCGGTTGCCGACGTCGGAGATCCCGGCGACACCTATCCCCAACCGGTGCGCTGGATCGGCAGCTGGCCCTGGTCCGCCTGGACGCGCTGGCACCGCACCTCCGTCGTCGGCCACCTGATCGGTCGCCTGCTGCTTGGGGTGGCGGGCTTCACCAGTGCCCTGGTGCTGGTTCTCGGGCTGGGCCCGCAGGCGTACCGGGCGGTGTTCTGGAGGGAAGCCGACTACCAGGTGCTGGCCGGGCTGCACGCCGGCAACAGCCTCACCTACCTGGTCGGCCAGCTGGGCGAGCCGGCCTTCGTCAAGCCGGCGCTGGCCGGAACCGAGCTGACCCAGCACATCTTCGTCCGCCGCGACCACCTGGTGATGGCTGTGACTTCGGGCGACGAGGTGGTGGTGCTCTCGGTGTTGTCCTGCGACGCAGCGTTCGCGCCGCAGTTCGTCACCCCGGACGACACCGTCGTCCAGCTGCAGGCCCGGCCACTGGGCAGCGCCGAGGCCCAGCGCACCGCCCCCGGGAACAGCCCGGGGATCGGCTCCAGCCTGGTTTCCTTCGCCCCCTGGTCGACCGCCTCAAGCGTCAACCAGTTGATCGTTGAGGGCGCAGCCGTCAGCAACGCCAGCCGCGGCCGCGCCTTCTATTTCGGCGTCAACGGGGCGTGTGCCGACCTCGACTCCCTCGGCGTGGGCGCCGAACCGTTCTTCGGCGCGCTGGCCGACGCCCCGGAAGGCGTCCGAGCTGCCACGGCCCGATCCGGTGCGAACTTCTACACCGAGACGGTGGACCTGGAGGTGGCCCTCGAGGAGAACGCCCAGGCGGGGGTGCTCCAGGCCGGCCAGTGGCGCAGCGGCCTTTTCCTCAGCCCGCACCACTTCGACCTGCCGACAGCCCTGCTGGTTCCCGGCGGAACCCGGCGGCACTGAGACCGGTCAGCCGGCGACCCCCGGCTGGACCACGACCAGCCCGGACCGGTCGGCGTTGACGTCGAAGGCGATGGTGTCGCCGTCCGCGATCTCACCGGCAAGCACCTGCCTTGCCAGCGTGTCCTCGATGGTGGTCTGCACCAGCCGCTTCAGCGGACGGGCGCCGTAGACCGGGTCGAAGCCGGTGAGGGCCAGCCAGTCCTTCGCTGCCCGGGTCACCTCCACCTCGATCCGCCGGTCGGCCAACCGCTTGTTCAGCCGGCGCAGCTGGATGTCGACGATCCGGGTCAGCTCCTCGGTGCCGAGGGCGTCGAAGATGACGATCTCGTCCAGCCGGTTCAGGAACTCGGGCTTGAACGCCTGCCGCACCACGCCCATCACGGCTTCACGCTTGGTGTCGGCGTGCAGGTTCTGGTCGCTGAGGAACTGCGACCCGAGGTTCGAGGTCATGATCAGGATCACGTTGCGGAAGTCGAC
>CAYQXH010000213.1:0-3550 GCA_964421325.1 uncultured Propionibacteriaceae bacterium | reverse complement strand
CATGGCCAAGCGCGTGCTCGAGGCCTGCGAGTACCTGCGCAGCGTCGGCAAGACCATCGGCTGAGCAGTTCTACCGAAGCGGGCCGGTCCTTCGGGGCCGGCCCGTTCCGCTTACCCGGACCGCCCCTAGCCTGAGGTCATGGACCAGAGCGGGCGGATCGCCCAGGTGGCAGCGCTGTTCGATCGCGTGGCCCCCACCTACGACACCACCGGCCACCCGTGGTTCACCCCGATCGCAGAGGCACTGGTCGCGGAGGTGGCTCCGCAGCCGGGGGAGCGGGTGCTCGACATCGGGACCGGCAGGGGCGCGGCGCTGTGGGCGGCCGCAGGAGCTGTCGGCCCGGACGGGAGCGCTGCCGGGATCGACATCGCGCCCGGCATGGTGGCGGCCGCCCGCGAGGAGGCCGCCCGGCGCAACCTCGCCGTCCGGATCGAGCTGGGCGACGCCACGGCCCCGGCCTCGGGCCTCGGCCCGGTCGAGGTGATCGTCTCCTCCCTGGTGCTGTTCTTCCTGCCCGACCCGGCCGCAGCGGTTCGCAGCTGGGTGGGGCTGCTGGCGCCGGCCGGCCGGGTCGGCGTGGCCACCTTCGGCCCGCGGGATCCGGTCTGGGAGCGCCTGGATGCTGTGTTCGTCCCGTACCTCCCGCCGGAGCTGCTGGACGCGCGGACGTCCGGCTCCCGTGGCCCGTTCGCCAGCGACGAGGGGGTTGCCGGCCTGCTGGCCGATGCGGGCCTCCGCGAGGTGCGCACCCGGCACTTCAAGCAGCACCTCCACCTGCGCGATGTCGAGGACTGGCGGCGCTGGTCGGGTTCGCACGGGCAGCGCGGCATGTGGGATGCGGCCGGCGCAGCGGCTCCCGAGGTGCTGGCGCTGGCGGCTGAGCGCCTCGAGGCGGCCCGCGACCGGGACGGCTACACCCTGGGCCAGGATGTGCGCCTCACCGTCGGGCACAGGTAGGCGAACGGATCTGCGCGCCGGAACCCCTTCCGGGGGCGACCCGGTAAAGTGACGGCGCAAGAGCCCGCAGGCATTGCCGCGGGCTTCTCGAACGAAGAGGGGCACCACAATGCCGGGAATAGTGGTTGTCGGCGCGCAATGGGGCGACGAGGGCAAGGGCAAGGCAACCGACCAGCTGGGCGACCGGGTCGACTACACGGTTCGCTACTCGGGTGGCAACAACGCCGGCCACACGCTCGTGGTCGCAGGTGAGAAGTATGCCCTGCACCTGTTGCCCTCCGGGATCCTGAGCCCGAAGAGCACCCCGGTCATCGGCAACGGGGTGGTCATCGACCTCGACGTGCTGTTCGAGGAGATCGACGGCCTCGAGGCCCGCGGCGTGGACACGTCCCGGCTGCTCGTCTCGGCCAACGCCCACATCATCGCCAGGTACCACAAGGAGATGGACAAGGTCACCGAGCGGTTCCTCGGCAAGCGCAAGATCGGCACCACCGGCCGGGGCATCGGCCCGGCCTACTCCGACAAGATCAACCGGCTGGGCATCCGCGTGCAGGACCTGTTCGACACCTCCATCCTGTGCCAGAAGGTGGAGGCGGCGCTCGAGCAGAAGAACCACCTGCTGGTGAAGGTCTACAACCGGCGGGCCATCGACCCGGCCGAGGTTTCCGAGGAACTGCTCGCCCACGCCGAGCGCCTGCGTCCCATGGTCACCGACGTGGTCCGGGTGCTCAACAGCGCCCTGGACGCCGGCAAGGTGGTTCTGTTCGAGGGCGCGCAGGCCCACCACCTCGACGTCGACCACGGGACCTACCCCTACGTGACCTCCTCGAACCCGATCGCAGCCGGCGCCTGCATCGGCGCTGGGGTCGGCCCGACCCGCATCGATCGCACGATCGGGATCATGAAGGCCTACACCACCCGCGTCGGTGAGGGCCCGTTCCCCACCGAGCTGCTGGACGCCGACGGCGAGAAGCTGCGCACCGACGGCGCCGAGTTCGGCACCACCACCGGCCGCAACCGCCGCTGCGGCTGGTTCGACGCCCTTGTCGTGGAGGCCGCGGTGGCTGCGAACGCGTTCACCGACATCTTCCTCACGAAGCTGGACATCCTCAGCGGCTGGGAGAAGATCCCGGTCTGCGTGGCGTACGAGGTGAACGGTGAGCGCACGGACCGGCTGCCGATGACGCAGACCGACTTCCACCACGCCGTCCCGGTCTATGAGTACCTCGACGGCTGGAGCGAGGACATCACGGGGTGCCGCAGCTTCGACGAGCTCCCGGCCACCACCCAGGCCTACGTCCGCCGGCTAGAGGAACTCGTGCGCTGCCGCATCTCCGGGATCGGCGTCGGCCCTTCCCGCGAACAGGTGGTCATGCTGCACGACCTGCTCTGATGGCCCGCCAGCAGCCAGCCCCGTGGTGGGTGCCGATCCTGCTGGGCTTCCTCGGCCTGACGGCGGGATTCCTCACCGTCGCCTACCTCTCCTGGATCCAGGTGGGCGGCCAGGTGTACTGGTTCGGGCTGTTCATGGCGGTCGCGAACCTGGCCGCCACCGTCGCGGCGATCGTCGCGACCGGCATGGACGCCCGCAGTGGGCAGGTGGCCTGGGCCTGGTGGGCCGTGCTCGGCGGCTTCGTGGTGGTGAGTATGGCGCTGTTCGGTTTCATGGGCCTGTGGGCGCCGCGCTGAACGGCGCGGTGGCCGAGGGCCGGCCTCGGTAGGATCACGGCGTGACGAACCTGACCGTGCTGGTGATCGGATCGGGCGGACGGGAACATGCCCTTGCCTGGGCACTCGGCCGCGACCCGGGCGTGGCCGTGCACGTCGCCCCCGGCAACCCGGGCACAGCCGCGGTCGGCACGAACCACCCGGTGGACGCGATGGACGGTGCCGCCGTCGCCGACCTGGCGGTCGCCCTCGGCGCCGACCTCGTGGTGATCGGGCCGGAGGCTCCGCTGGTGGCCGGTGTTGCCGACGACGTGCGGGACCGCGGGATCCCGGTCTTCGGACCGGGCGCCGCAGCTGCTCGGCTGGAGGGGAGCAAGGCCTTCGCCAAGGAGATCATGGCCGCTGCCGGCGTGCCGACGGCCGATGCGCGGCTCTGCCTCTCGATGGACGAAGTGGTTGCAGCCCTCGACGAGTTCGGCGCACCGTACGTCGTGAAGGACGACGGGCTGGCCGCAGGCAAGGGCGTGATCGTCACCAGCGATAGGGACGCCGCCATCCGGCATGCTGCGAGCTGCCGGCGGGTGATCGTCGAGGAGTTCCTCGACGGGCCAGAGGTGAGCCTGTTCGCGTTGTCGGACGGCACCGACGTCCTGCCGTTCGAGCCGGCCCAGGACTTCAAGCGGGTCGGGGACGGCGACACCGGACCCAACACCGGCGGCATGGGCGCCTACACCCCGCTGCCCTGGGCACCACCGGGCCTGGTGGCGCAGGTGGTGGCAACCGTGATCCAGCCGACCGTTGACGAGCTCCGCCGCCGCGGGACGCCGTTCGTCGGGCTGGTCTACGCCGGCCTCGCCCTCACGTCCCGCGGCCTGCGGGTGGTCGAGTTCAACGCCCGTTTCGGCGACCCGGAGACCCAGCCGC
>CAYQXH010000212.1:0-3596 GCA_964421325.1 uncultured Propionibacteriaceae bacterium | reverse complement strand
CCGCGTACGCACCGCCGCCGTCGGGGTAGGCGTAGCAGGTCTGCCGGTAGCTGATGGTCACAAGGGCGAGCAGCGCCACCACGACCAGGGCGACCCACGGGGTCAGCAGGACCGAGGCGGCCCCGCCGATCGCCAGCACGAGCAGGATCTCCTGCGTGGCGTAGGCGTTTGACGAGATCGGGTCGGAGCAGTAGACCGGCAGCGCGAGCCGTTTGGGCAGCAGCGTCTCGTGCATCTGGTTCGAGCGCATCGGGTTTCCGACGAGCAGCCGTTTGGGCAGCCGGAACGAAGTGGTCACAATTCAGCGAACTCCGCCGCAGCCTGCCGGTTCCACTTCCTTGACGGTTCCTTAGCGCCGACACCCAGGACCTTGACGCGCCCTTGACGCTAGCCTCGTCCGCCCCGCCGAGGGACTGGCAAGGGCGGCTGGACGGACCAGCGCAGCGCGCACAAAAGGGGACAGTCCCCTTTCGGTTCGCCCTTTCGGTTCGCCCGCACAAAAGGGGACAGTCCCCTTTCGTGCGCTGCTGGGTTCGCCCGGGTCACGGATCCGGGACGGGGGCAGCGCCGTCCCAGGTCTTCGGCCGGCCACCAACCTGAGCTCGTCGTACCCGCGACACGCTCAGTCCGGTGATCCTTGAGATCTGCGAGTAGGGGACGGAGCGGGCCCGCAACTCGCGGATCGCCCTCTGCTGCGCTCGCGGGTCGAGGGCGCCGAAGGCCTCCGGGCCAACAGCGCCGCAGGAACGCTCGAGCAAGGCCGCGGCCTGCTCATCGGTGTGCAGCTTCGGCCGTCCGACCTTCGCAGGACCGATGAATGGCGGGGGCTCCGGGGCGAGCACCGGGCCGGCGAGGACGTCCGAGGGCACCAGCCGCTGCAGGACGGCCGCGTCGACAAGTCCCGGATCGTGACAGGCAGGGCTCCGACTGCTCCATCGATAGTCCTCCGGACTCGATGCCAGGCCGGCCTCGACAGGGTTTCGCCACACGTATCGCACCAGGGTGACCAGGTAGGCGTCGTCCTCGACGGGGAGGCTCGTGAAGCGACTCTGGAAGAGGTGACCCACGCGCGAGTACCTGCGGTTGAACCAGCCGACGTACCGGACGCCCAGACGCTTCATCACGAGGCTGATCGGCTCGGCCGTGGTCATCAGGATGAGGTGGACGTGGTTGGTCATCAGGCAGTAGGCCAGGATGAGGCAGCCAGACGCCTCCTTGGTGCGGCGGAGGGAGTGCAGGAACCGCTCCCGGTCCTGGTCCTCCAAGAAGATCGCGTCGCGGTTCACCCCGCGAAGCATGACGTGGTAGAGGCTCGACTCAGCGAGCTGCCTGGCGCGTCGAGGCATCTGTCACTCCCTGTCGGCTGGACCGGTCGAGCGTAGGCAGGGTGCAGGCTCCGGGTGGATAGCCGTCCAACGATCTGTGGATAACCTCGCGCGCAGACCAGCCTGAGTCAGCCGCACAAAAGGGGACAGTCCCCTTTCTTGTCGGCCGCACGAAAGGGGACTGTCCCCTTTTGTGCGGGGCGGCGGTCCGCTTCGTGCGGGGTGGCGCAGCGGCGATAGCGTGAGGTTCATGCGTGCCCTTGTGAAGACGGCTCCCGGTCCCGGGCTGGAGCTGATCGACGTGCCCGAGCCCGGTTGCGGACCCGACCAGGTGAAGCTGCGGGTGCTGCGAGCCGGGCTGTGCGGCACCGACCTGCACCTGGAGTCCTGGGACGACTGGGCTGCCAGCACGGTCAGGGCGCCGCTGGTGATCGGGCACGAGTTCTACGGCGAGGTCGTCGAGGTCGGTGCCGAGGTCACCGGGATCGGGGTCGGCGACCGGGCCTCCGGGGAGGGCCACATCGTCTGCGGACGGTGCCGCAACTGCCGGGCCGGACGCCGGCACGTGTGCATCCACACCATCGGGCTCGGGGTGAACACCGATGGGGCCTTCGCCGACTACGTGGTGCTGCCGGCCGCGAACGTCTGGCTGCAACCAGCTGCGATCGATCCTGAGCTCGGCGCGATCTTCGACCCGCTCGGCAACGCCACCCACACCGCGCTGCAGTGGCCGGTGGTCGGCGAGGATGTCCTGATCACCGGGGCAGGCCCGATCGGGGTGCTGGCTGCGGCGATCGTCCGGCACGCCGGCGCAAAGCACGTCGTGGTGACAGACGTCAGTGACTACCGGCTGGGACTGGCGGCCGCCGCCGGTGCCGACCAGTGCGTGAACGTCGCCCGCGCCAGAATCGCCGAAGCCCAGTTGTCCCTCGGCATGCAGGAGGGCTTCGACATCGGGCTGGAGATGTCCGGAGCGCCGTCCGCCGTGACCGAGATGCTGGCCAACCTCAACCACGGGGCGAAGGTGGCCATGCTCGGGCTGCCGAAGGACCCCTACCCGATCGACTGGGGTCGGGTGATCACCCACATGATCACCATCAAGGGCATCTACGGCCGGGAGATGTTCGAGACCTGGTACCTGATGAGCTCGATGCTCGCCTCCTCGCCGGTGTTCGCGGACGCCGTCCGCTCGGTGATCACCCACCGCTTCGCTGCCGCGGACTGGCCCCAGGCGTTCGCAACGGCCCGGACCGGGGAGTGCGGCAAGGTGATCCTCGACTGGTCGTGAGCCCGCCGCCGGCCGGCGCTACTCCTGGTCGGACGCCGCCACGGCCGCCGGCTCCCCGCTGCCGTGGGCAAGCGGATCGGTGTGGTCGCGGGCTGCGGCCAGCGCCCGCCGTCCGGAAGGCAGGAGCAGCGCAACCGCCGCGACCACGAGGGTGATCACCCCGGCGAGGATCAGTACGAACTCGACCGACCGCACGTTCGACAGCGGCCCGAACACGGCCATCCCCACCGGCATCGCCAGCGCCGCCACGATGCCGAAGAATCCGAAGACCCGGCCCTGGCGTTCCGGCTCCACCGTCTCCTGCAGCACCGTCATGGACGGGGTGGAGAAGGCCGGCACAGCCACTCCGGTGAGGAACATGAAGCCGAAGAACACCCAGAGGTTGGTCGAGAGGCCCATGCCGATGGAGAGGACGCCGAAGGCGATAGAGCCGCTGATGATCAGGGTCATCCGGCTGAACCGCTTGCCCCAGGCCCCGATGGTGGCCCCGGCGAGCATCATGCCGATCGAGAACGAGAGCTCGAGGACCGTCAGCTTCCACACCTCCTCGCCGAAGGTGCGGGCCACCATCAGCGGGGTGAGGAAGGACGGCGCGGCCGCAAGCACCATCACAACGGCGTAGAGGCCGAGCAGCCACCGGATCAGCGGGTGCCCGACGACGTAGCGGTAGCCGGCGACCAGGTCGGTGAAGTAGCCGGTCGGCTCGGCGCTGGACCGGACGATCCTGGCCACCGGCACCAGGGCGAGCAGGCCGATGCCGAGCACCGCCGTCACCACATCGACCCCGAGGATCCACTCCAGGGGCAGGGTGGCGTACAGCAGGGCGGCCACTGCCGGGGCGACCAGCATCATGCCGGCCTGGATCGTCTGGGTCAGCCCGTTGATCGCGAGCAGCCGGTCGGTTGGCACGATCTGGGGCAGCAGTGCCCCGACGGCCGGGGTCTGAATGCCGGCACCGACCGAGCGGACGGCCAGCACGAGGT
>CAYQXH010000211.1:0-3599 GCA_964421325.1 uncultured Propionibacteriaceae bacterium | reverse complement strand
CTAACCGCCTGACCTCGACGGATCAGCCGTACACCACCCCGCTGGACTTGACCGCCGGAAGTCCCGACCTGCCCGGGCATGAGTACAACTGACCGCTCAGAACCCCACATTGCAGATACCGAATCCGTCCCTCCCAGGATGAGTTCCGGAGAGCGGATTCCGAGCCGGTAATGCCACCCGGACACAAGCAGATCGTTCCACCCGAGTTGCTCTGGCAAGGGATTTCGCCCGCCCTGGGCCGAAGGTGATTGATCTTGGGGACGCGGCTTCGCCGTGGCGGGACGGATCGATTCGGGGCCGACCGGCCCCGATGTGTTCCCCGGGTCGCCAATCCGCCGCGCCTCCCGCGAATTGTCCGGGGCAGAATGATCGCCCATCGAAGATTCCGGCTGTTTTTCGGGAAACCGGCAGCTCCGGTGATTTCCAGGCCGCGATTCTTCCGGAGTCCGGGTCTGACCAGCCCACGAATCGAACCTCGGCGGCGGGTGGTGAGCCTTCCGCTCGCGCCCACGGAGCTAGGCTGACCGCATCTGTCCCCCCGCAGTGAGGTATGGCCCAGATATGGCGTCAGCAGACCGTGCCGTCGTGATCGTTTCGGGTGGCTCCGCGATCAGTCCGTTCACAACCGCCGAGGCCGGCTGCGCCGACGGGTCGGCCGCCGGCAGCACCGACACCTACCTGCGCGAGCGGTTGCTGGCCAGTGGGTTCACCGTCTACACCTCGCCGGCGAACGCCGGCCCCGGGCCGGCTGTGGAAGACACCGGCTTCGCCGGTTTCACGGGTCCACCGCAGGTGCTTGCCAGCGACCTGACCGTGAACTCCGTCGGTTCCATCGACGACGCCGGCGCCAGCCTGGCCAGGTTCCTCGGCCATCTGGTCGAGCTCTACGGCCACGATGGGTTCGACCTGGTGGCGCACTCGATGGGTGGCCTCTTCAGCCGCTCCGCGATGCGCCAGCTCCGCGAGACGGCGTCCCCGGTCGAGATCACGTCCTTGACCACCATCGGCACTCCCTGGGCCGGCGGGTTCGCAGCCGACTACGCCGCGGGAGACCTGGGCATCGCGGAAGCCAACGGCGACCAGCGGTTCGAGCAGGTGCTCACCGAGTTCGCCCGCGAGGCGAACTCCCTGCCCCCGGGCAACGCCGGGCAACAGGTCGCCGCCCGCTACCTGATGGGTCCCGGCGGCTGGAACGAGCGCCAGGCCGGGGTTCTGGACGACCTGACGGTCACCCTGATCGCCGGCGACGTCTTCGCCGGCTCCGGACGGATCTGGCCGCACGACGGCCTGGTGACGCGCGCCAGCGCCCTTGCCGCCGACGTGCCACCCGAAGTCCTGCCGCACCGGTCCGGGCACGTGTTCCCCGACGCCCACTCGATCTACTTCTGTGACCTGACCGGACTGCCCTGGGAGCGCGCCCTCACCTGGGATCCAGATGTCGCCGATCTCGTGATCGACACCATCGGCGACCCCGCCTGATCGAGCTGCCGGCCGGGCGGTGCACGGCTGGCCGGCGCGTGACTGGGTACCCGGCCAACTACCGTTGCACCAGCGCGGCGCTCAGTCGCGAACCTCTCCAGTTAGGTTCTCCAAGTGATCCAACGCAGTCTCGGCCCCCGTACCGTCAGCGCCATCGGCCTCGGTGGCATGCCCATGTCGATCGAGGGGCGGCCCGCCGTCGAGCGCTCGACGGCGACGATCCATGCCGCCATCGATGCCGGGATCACGCTGATCGATACCGCCGACGCCTACCACCTGCACGCCGGGGAGGTCGGCCACAACGAGGACCTGATCGCCAGTGCCCTGCGCAGCTACGGCGGGGACACCAGCGCTGTCCTGGTCGCGACCAAGGGTGGGCACCTGCGTCCGGGTGACGGCAGCTGGACCAAGGACGGCCGGCCGGAGTACCTCAAGGCTGCAGCGAAGGCGTCAGCGAAGCGGCTCGGCGTCGAGGCCATCGGGCTGTACCAGTTCCATCGCCCGGACCCGAAGGTGCCCTACGCCGAGTCGGTCGGGGCGATCCGGGACCTCCTCGACGAGGGAGTGATCCAGCTGGCGGGCATCTCGAACGCCTCGGTGGAACAGATCGACCTGGCCAACCAGGTTCTGGGCGGCCGCCTGGTTTCGGTGCAGAACCAGTTCTCACCGGCCCACCGCGCCAGCCTGCCCGAGTTGCGCCACTGCGCCGAGCTCGGGATCGCCTTCCTGCCGTGGAGCCCCCTGGGCGGGATCCGGAACGCAGCTGCGCTGGGCAGCCGGCACCAAGCCTTCGCAACGATCGCTGCTGCCCATGGCGTCAGCCCGCAACAGGTCACCCTTGCCTGGGAGCTGAAGCTCGCCCCGATCGTGATCCCGATCCCGGGCGCCTCCCGTCCGGCCAGCACCGAGGACTCGGCGCTGGCGGTGGACCTGGTCCTGACCGAGGACGAGTTCGCGGCTCTCAACGCCGGCTGACCCGTCCGGGGCACCGGTCCACCGACGACAGCCCCCATCGGGCCCGGTCCACCGGAAGCGGCGGAGCCGCGCCGACAGCGGAGGCCCGGATCGAGTTACGGGCAACACAACGCCGGGCCGCCTCCCTCGGGTCGGGAGCCAGTCGTGCCAGTGGCCAGAGGCTGCAGTCGGCACTGCAGGCCTCTGGCCACTGGCTCACGCCCCGGGCAGGGCGTCAGGCGGCACCCGCGGCTACCACCAGAGAGAACAGCTGCTCGGGAGTAGCAGCGGCCCTGAGCTTCTCCACCTCGGTGTCGTCGGAGAAGAGGATGGCGATCTGGGAGAGGATCTCCAGGTGTTCGCCACCCTTGCCGGCGATACCGACGACGAACGTCGCCTGCTGGCCGTCCCAGTCGACCCCGCCGTCATAACGGACGAAGGTGAGCGCCGAGCCGAGCACAGCGTCCTTGGCGTCGTTCGTGCCATGGGGGATCGCCAGTCCGTTCCCCATGAACGTGGAAACGGTCCGCTCCCGGTCCTGCATTGCCTCGTAGTAGGCGGGCGTCACGGCCCCCGCAGCGACGAGGAGGTCGGTGGCCTCCTGCATCGCCTGGTCGCGGGTGGCCGATCCCGCATGGATGCGCACCATCTCCGGTGCCAGAACATCGTTGGTCCCCATGAACTGCTTGACCTTTCTGGTCTGAGTGTCGGCAGGGCGCTGCTCGCGCCCTGCCGCCGGAGGTCAGGCCTTCTCGGCCGCCTGATCGGAGACCAGCTGCACGACTTCGTCGTACTTCGGCGAGTTCATGAAGTTGTCCACCGAGACGTGGATCGCTCCCGGCACCTTCTGCTTGGCCCGTTCCGTGAGTTGCGCCTGGGTGATCACGAGGTCGGCGCTGCCGTCGAGGTTGGCGATCGCCTTGTTGACGACGGTGACGCCCTCGACCCCTGCACCCTTGATCTTGTTGCGCAGGACGGAGGCGCCCATGGCGGAGGATCCCATGCCCGCGTCGCAGGCGAACACGATGTTCCTGACCCGCGTCCCGGCGAGGGTCGCGGTCGCGACACTGCCGTCGCTGCGCAGCCCGGCGAGGGCGTCGGAACCCTTGCCCTTGTTGGCCTCGGTCTGGCTGATCGCGCTCTCGAACTTGTCCAGTCCGGCAGCC
>CAYQXH010000210.1:0-3687 GCA_964421325.1 uncultured Propionibacteriaceae bacterium | reverse complement strand
TTCTACAACGCCAACGTGCGCAACTACAACACCCAGGTGGAGTCGTTCCCCTCCAACGTTCTGGCCGGCATGTTCAAGTTCGAGAAGGCCACCTACTTCGAGGTGAACGAGGCCGCCGTCCGCCAGGCCCCGCAGGTCAGCTTCGGCGAGATCAGCACCCGGCCCGGAGGCTCACCCGAACCGACCAACGACCAGCTCGCCGCAGGCAGCACTCCGTCAGCCCTGCCCAACCCGCAGGCCTACCCGCAGGCGAACCCGGCCACGCCGGCCCCGGGGGAGTTCGGCAACCCGCAGCCGCCGACCTATGCACCGCCGGCGCAGCCGCCGACGTACACCCCGCCGACACAGCAGCCGCCGACCTACCAGCAGCCGCCGCAGTCCTGAATCGTTCAGAGGCGCTCAGCCAGCAGGCTGAGCGCCTCTGACGTCCCGGCGTTCAGCCGCACCGCGGCCAGCTCGTCGCCGCGGGTGAGGCCCCGGTTCACGATCACGACCGGCTTGCCCTCGCGGGCGGCGTGCCGGACGAACCGCAGCCCGGACATGACTGCCAGCGAGGTGCCGGCGACCAGCAGGGCGCCGGCGGAATCGACCAGCTCGAACGCCGCCCGGACCCGCTGTGGCGGCACCGACTCGCCGAAGAACACGATGTCGGGCTTGAGCACCCCGCCGCAGGCCGGGCACTCGGCCACAACGAAACCGGCGGTCGCCTCCAGCACCGCGTCCGCGTCCGGGGCGATCTCCACATCGCCGAGCTCGTTGACCCGTTCGAGGAAACCCGGGTTGAGGGCCAGCAACCGGTCGTCCAGCTGCGCCCGGGTGCACTCCCAGCCGCAGGCGAGGCAACGGATCCGGTCGTAGTGGCCGTGCAGGTCGACAACGCGCTCCGATCCGGCCCGCTGGTGCAGCCGGTCGACGTTCTGGGTGATCACTCCGACCACCTTGCCGGCCCGCTCCAGCGCTGCCAGCGCCAGGTGCCCGGGGTTGGGCTCGGTGCGGCTCATGCTGTGCCAGCCCAGGTGGTTGCGGGCCCAGTAGTGGCGCCGGTAGCCGGGATCGCCGACGAACTGGGAGTAGGTCATCGGGTTGCGCGGCCGGGCGTCCGGCCCGCGGTAGTCGGGCAGCCCGGAGTCGGTGGAGAGCCCGGCCCCGGTGAGCACGACCAGCCGGTGCCCGGTGAGGACGGCTACCGCGGACTCGAGTTCGGCCGGCCCGGCTGGCGGCCGGGTGTCGGCAGCACCGGGCAGCCAGCCGATGCCGGACCTGCGTTCCATGGCCTCAGGACTCGGAGGCCCTCGCCGCAGCGGACCGGCGCCGGGCGAGGACTGCCTCGACCACCATCGGCAGCACCGAGACCAGCACGATCAGCACCAGGACGAGGTCGATGTTGTTGGCGATCAGCGGCACGTTGCCAAGGAAGTAACCCAGGACGGTGACGCCGACCGCCCAGAGCACGCCACCGATCGCCGTCCAGGTGATGAAGGCCCGGAAGTCCATCCGGCCGATCCCGGCGATCAGCGTGACGAAGGTACGCACGAACGGGACGAACCTGGCCAGCACCAACGCACGGTTGCCGTAGCGGCCCAGCAGCTCGTGGGTCTGGTCGACGTACTTGGGCGCGAAGATCTTGCCCCAGAAGCCCTCCCGAGGCTTGAACAGCGCCGGGCCGATCAGGTGCCCCAGCCAGTAGCCGGCCACGTTGCCGGCGACCGCAGCCACCGTGAGGATCACGCAGGACAGGATCAACACCTGCCAGGGGGCCATTCCGGGGAAGGTGATCGACGGCGGGTTCATCGCGATGAACATGCCAACGGTGAACAACAGGGAGTCGCCTGGAAGCACCGGGAAGATGGCACATTCGATGAAGATGATGAACGCGACTCCCCACAACGCCCAGTTCCCGAGGTTGTGGATGATGAAGGCCGGGTCGAGCCAGTCGGGCAGCAGCAGCGGCACTAACGCGAGCTGGGGCAACAGGTCCATGATCAAAGAGGGTACCTTGGCGCCTGTGGAGCCGCTCAATGACGAGGAGCTGACCGCGGTCAGCAGCCCCGGGGCGGGTCCCCATCCGCTGCCCTGGCCGAACGACGGGCGCTACGACCAGACCCTGCTCGCCGAGGGTGACCGCCGCAACGTCGTCGACGCCTTCCGGTACTTCACCGTCGAGGCGATCGTCGCGGAACTGGACACCAGGCGGCAGCCGCTGCACGTGGCGATCCAGAACTGGGAGCACGACTTCAACATCGGTTCGATCGTGCGCACAGCGAACGCCTTCAACGTCGAGGCCGTCCACATCCTCGGCCGGCGGCGCTGGAACCGGCGCGGCGCAATGGTCACCGACCGCTACCTGCACGTGCACCACCACCCGGACGTGGCGGCTTTCCTCGGCTGGCTGGCCGAGCACGACGTGGTCCCGGTGGGTGTGGACAACATCCCCGGTTCGGTTCCGCTGGAGAGGACTGCCCTGCCGCAGCGCTGCTGCCTCGTGTTCGGCTCCGAAGGACCCGGCCTGACCGAGGAGCTGAGCGCCGGGTGCCGGCAGCTGGTGGCGATCACCCAGTACGGCTCCACCAGGTCACTGAACGCCGGCGCCGCGGCTGCGATCGCCATGTACCACTGGGCCTGCCAGTGGGCCAATTAGGATTGGCCGGGTGAGCGACGAGTACGGGGTCTACTACCGGCCCGACCTGGTGGGGGGCCAGGTCCGGCGGGCCAGGAGCCTGCTCGTCTGGCGGATCGGATCGACCCTGGTCAGCGCTGCCCTGATCGGGGCGGCCTGGTACTTCCTGCCCGAGCAGTTCGGCTCCTGGGGCCCGTGGATGCTGGGGGTCTCCGTCGCGACCGGCGTCGTGACCACCGTCTGGAGCCTGATCCAGTTCCTTCGCGTCCGGGCCGATGCGCGGATCGCGCAGCCGGGCCTGGCGATCGGGCTGAACCGGCAGGGCATGCTGATCGGCGAGCGCTGGTTCCCCTGGCCCGAGGTTGGTTCGGTCATCGTCAAACCCGGCGCCCTCGGCAGCTCGACGTCGCTCGTGACCACCGACCGGGCGAAGGGGACGGGAGTGGTCCCACTCGACTACACCGACACCATGCCGGCCACCCTCGACGCGGCCGTCCGGGTCCTCTCGGCAGGTCGCGCCTGGGTGGACCTGTCCCGGATGGATTGACCGGCTGCGTCCAATCTGGGCCGGGCTTCACCAAGCCGGGACGAGATTTGAGACACTGGAGGGGTTCCGGCTTGCGGCCGCGTCGTCGCGGGCGCCGTCACGTTAGAGAGGCCATCCGAATGCCCATTGCCAGTCCTGAGAAGTACGCCGAGATGCTTGAAGCCGCGAAGGCGGGCTCCTACGCCTACCCCGCGATCAACATCACCTCGTCCCAGTCGGTGAACGCCGCCCTCGCCGGGTTCGCCGAGGCAGGTTCCGACGGCATCATCCAGGTCAGCACCGGCGGCGCCGAGTACGCCTCCGGCCCGACGATCAAGCACATGGTCACCGGCGCTGTCGCGCTCGCCGAGTACGCCCATGTCGTCGCCAAGAACTACCCGGTGAACATCGTCGTCCACACCGACCACTGCCCCAAGGACAAGCTCGACACCTTCGTGCGGCCGCTCATCGCGATCTCGCAGGAGCGGGTGGACCGCGGCCTGGAGCCGCTGTTCCAGTCGCACATGTGGGACGGCTCGGCCGT
>CAYQXH010000209.1:0-3716 GCA_964421325.1 uncultured Propionibacteriaceae bacterium | reverse complement strand
CAGGGCAAGAACAAGGCCGAGACCCTCGAGGCCTACGGCGAGGAGAAGTTCATGCTCTGGCGCCGTTCCTACGACACCCCGCCGCCGCCGCTGGAAGCCGACAACACCTACACCCAGTTCGACGACGCCCGGTACGCCTTCCTGCCGCCGGAGGCTCGTCCGCTCACCGAGTGCCTCAAGGACGTCGTGGTCCGCATGCTGCCCTACTGGTACGACTCGATCGTCCCGGACCTGCGCAGCGGCCTTGTCACCATCGTCGTCGCCCATGGCAACTCGCTGCGGGCCCTGGTGAAGCACCTCGACGGCATCAGCGACGCCGATATCGCCGGGCTGAACATCCCGACCGGGATCCCGCTGCTCTACGAACTGGACGACGACCTCCGTCCGGTCACCCCCGGCGGCCGCTACCTCGACCCGGCAGCCGCAGCGGCAGCCATCGAGGCGGTCAAGAACCAGGGCAAGAAGTAGCCCGCAGCACTCCGATCACTCCACAAGCTGTGAGTTGGGCCCCGTACTCGGCGCCCAACTCACAGCTTGCGTCGGTTCGGGGTGGTTGGACAGGGGCAGGCTCCGGCCGGTGACCAGGTGGCCGACGAGCCCTCCGGCTGCGCAGAGCACCACGTCGAAGGCGACGAACAGTGCCACCAGCAGCGCCGTGGTGCCCTGGCCGAGGGCCTGCTGCGCCTCAGCCACGGCAGCGGGAAAGGTGTCGGCCAGCGCCCAGTAGGCCAGCACGTCGTTGAGCGGCGCGGCCGCGATCACCAGCAGGATGAGCCCGAAGAAGGTGGCGACGAAGGCGAGTGCCGACCGGACGGGATTGCGTGTCGGGCCGGCCCAGAGGGTCGCCAGCGCGACGAAGAGGGCGGTCAGCGGGAGGTCGATGAACAGCGCGTAGATGACCTCGACGATGAACAGGGTCATCGGCCCGAGCCGCGGCTGCAACTCCGCGTAGGCCGGCCCCATCACCAGCGGCGCTGCGGCGATCGCGACCAGGCTGAGGCCGACGGCGAGGGCCGCCCGCTTCCAGGCGGCGGGAACAGGTCGGGACGGAATGCTTCTCCACATGGAGAAGAGGGTAGCAGTATCCTCTCCACATGGAGAAGATGCCGCAGCGCCTGGTGGCGGCCGGCCTCGCCCTGCTGGCTGCGGACGGCTCCGCCGGGGTCACCGTCCGGTCGGTCGAAGGTCGGGCCGGCGCCCCGCACGGCAGCGTCCGACACCACTTCGGCGGGCTCGACGGCCTTTGGCAGGCGCTGGTCGACGGTCTGCTCGAGCTCGAGCGGCCGGGGGTAGCGGAGGAATCGGTCGAGGCTGTGGTGCGCCGGTGGCTCGGCCCGGACGCTCCGATCGCACGGGCCCGTTACGAGCTCATGCTGGTCTCCACCCGCGACCCGGGACTGCGGGCGAAGGTGCTGCAGGGGCGCAAGGTGTTCGTCGACCGACTGGTGGCTGCCGGGGTCGCTGCGCCGGCGGCCGAACCACTGGTGGCGATGCTGGACGGGCTGGTCCTCGACGCCATCCTGCGGGGCCGGGCGGACGTCGACCTCACCTTGTGGAAGCACGCTCTGGCCGCCGCAACGACGACCAGGCCGTGACTGTGCGCCGACTACGGCGCCATGGTCACAGCCTGGGTCGGGGAGCGGCGAGGCGGGTCAGGCGCGATTGGTCAGGCGACCGGCCAGTTCTCGCCCTCGGGGAGCAGGCCGGTGATCACGTAGATCACGCGGGCGGCCATGATCACGGCGTGGTCGGCGATCCGCTCGTAGTAGCGACCCAGCAACGCCACGTCGACGGCTGCCTCGACCGAGTACGGCCAGTCCTTGCTGAGCATCACCCGGAACTGGCTCTTGCGCAGCTCGTCCATCTCGTCGTCGCTGTCGGCGAGCTGGCCGGCGTCGTGGGCGTTGCGTTCCTGCAGCGAGCGGCCGGCGGTCTCCACCATGTTCTCCGCGACCCGGGCCATCAGCGTGAAGTTGGGCACCAGCCCCTCGGGCACGGCGTGCTCCGGGTAGCGCAGGCGGGCGATCTTGGCGACGTGAGCGGCCAGGTCACCCATCCGCGCCAGGTCTGCGACCATCCGCATCGCTGCAACCACCGTGCGCAGCTCCCCGGCCACCGGGGCTTGTCGGGCCAGGAGCGAGAAGCAGCGCGCCTCCAGTTCGTCGTGCAGCTGGTCGATGGCCGCGTCGGAGGAGATCACTGACTCGGCGGTGCCGAGGTCGGCTTCCAGCAGGGCCTTCGTGGCCTCCCGGACCGCCGTCTGGACCGCGTCCGTCATGTGCACCAGGTCGGTGACCACACTCTCAAGGCTCTCGTGGTAACTGTCGCGCATGCAGGCTTCTTCCGTGTCGGGTGGCGGTACGGCCCGCCTTGGGACATTGTCTCGTGCCCACCCTAGGATCGCAGCCGACTCGTGGATCCGCCTCCGGCCCAACGGCGGGTGAACACTCGGTGAAATGTTGGCCTCAACCGCCGTGGAGGATGTCCAAGCGGTAATTGCTGGCATCCGGTGGTGTCTAGACTCCCCAGCATGACGCCCTTTGTCGCGGCCCTGCTGGGTCTGGCCGCAGGCTTGGTGGCCGGAGCCATCGTCACCTGGCTCATCCTCAAGGGAGTTGCGGCACACGCCAGTCGCACGGCGCTCGTCAGCGACCATGTCGATGAGGTGATCATGAACCTGCGGGCAGCTGCCGCAGTGGTGAACAGCGACGATGCCGTGGTGGTGGCCAGCCCCCTGGCCCGCGGGAGTGGCCTGGTCCGCGGCTCGGCGATCGTACCGAAGGCCGTGCGCGAACACCTGGAAGAGGCTCGCGCCACCGGCCGCACCACGGAGCTCGAGATCCAGCTGTCCCGCGGGTCCGCGATTCCGCCGGTCCTGCTCGGGGTCAGGATCGTGCCGTTGAGCGACGGCAGCGCGGTGATCCTCGGCGAGGACCGGTCGGCGGACCTGCGGTTCACCGAGACCAGGCGTGACTTCGTGGCCAATATCACCCACGAGCTCAAGACCCCGATCGGAGCGATCTCCCTGTTGGCCGAGGCCGTCGAGGCCGCTGCCGACGACCCGGTAGCCGTGCGGGAGTTCATCGGCAAGGTGAGCAGTGAGTCCGCCCGGCTGAATGAACTGGTCTCACAGATCATCGCCCTGTCCAGGCTGCAGGCGGAGGATCCGATGCTTGCAGCCCAGGTGGTGTCCCTCGACGAGGTCGTCGAGGCTGCCATCGCCAGGTGCGGCCAGATGGCCAAGTCCCGCGACATCACCGTAACCGTCGGGGGCGAGCACGGGTGTGAGGTGCTCGGGGACCAGTCCCAACTCGAGGGTGCTGTGACCAATCTCGTGCAGAACGCGATCGCCTACTCCGAGCCGGGGGCACGGGTGGCGGTGAGTTGCCAGCGCTCGCCGCAGTCGGGCGAGATCGAGATCCGGGTGACCGACAACGGCATCGGGATCTCCGAGGCCGACCTGCCGCGGATCTTCGAGCGGTTCTACCGGGTCGACTACGGCAGGAGCCGGGCCCACGGTGGTACCGGGCTCGGGCTGTCGATCGTCAAGCATGTGGCTGCGGCGCACGGCGGCGACGTGACGGCCTGGAGCAAACCGGGCCGGGGCTCGACCTTCACCCTGAAACTACCCGACCTGAACCGCTCTGAAGGAGGCGCCGCGTGACCACGGTCCTGATCATCGAGGACGAGGAGAGCTACCGCGACACGGTCTCCTT
>CAYQXH010000208.1:0-3716 GCA_964421325.1 uncultured Propionibacteriaceae bacterium | reverse complement strand
AGCAGGACGCCCTTGGGGATCTTGGCGCCGACGGCGGTGAACTTGGCCGGTTCGGAAAGGAACTCGCGGATCTCCTGCAGCTCCTCGATCGCCTCCTCGCAACCGGCGACGTCGGAGAAGGTGGTCTTCGGGGTGTCCTTGCTGGCCAGCTTCGCCTTGGACTTGCCGAAACCGAGCACCCGGTTCCCGCCGCCCTGGACGTTGTTGAACATGACGAAGAACAGGATGCCGATGATCAGGAACGGCAGGATGCTGAACAGGAAGGTGGTCCAGAAGTTCGGCTGCGCCGGCTCGCCCTTCCAGACGTCGAGGCTGCCTTCGTTGACGCGGGCGTTCAGCCGGTCGACCAGCTGCTCGCTCTGGGTCTCCACCCAGGTGGCCCGGTACTTGCGTGCCGGGGTCTCCTTCGTCGTGACCTTGATGGTCTGCTCACCGTCGGTGAGGATCACCTCGGCGAGCGGGGTGTTCCCGTTGACCAGGGCGACGATCTCCGAGGTCGGCTTCTCGGTGTAGCCGCCGATATTGCCGACCGCCTCAAAGATGAGGGCGATGGCGAGGAAGCCGAGAACGATCCAGAGGAATGGGGATCGGAAGAACCGGTTTGGTTTCATTGCCTACCTTCGTGAGCCATCGCATGCGCAACTAGGACGATACCGAAGCGGGCAACCGGAACCGGATTGCGCGGTTCAGCTGTAGACGTGGGGGGCCAGGATTCCGACGTCGGTGAGGTTGCGGTACTTCCCCGCGTAGTCGAGCCCGTAGCCGACGACGAACTGGTTCGGCAGGTCGAAGCCGACGTACTTGACGTCCACCTCGATCTTCATGGCGTCCGGCTTGCGGAACATGGTCATGATCGCGAGGCTCGCCGGGTTCCGGGAAGCCAGGTTCTGCATCAGGTAGGTCAGCGTGAGGCCGGTGTCGATGATGTCCTCGACCACCAGAACGTGCCGCCCGTCGAGGTCGGTGGACAGGTCCTTGAGGATCCGCACCACCCCTGAGGACTGGGTGCCCATGCCGTAGGAGGAGATCGCCATCCAGTCCATGGCGCAGTCGATGTGCAGCGCGCGGGAGAGGTCGGCCATCACCATCACCGCGCCGTTGAGCACCCCGACGAGCAGGGGGTTCAGGCCGCGGTAGTCGCTGTCGATGACGGCGGCCAGCTCAGCGAGACGCTTCTCGATGTCGGACTTCGAATAGAGGACCTCGGCGAGATCGCCGGCCATGTCAGCAGAATCCACGGGCGCAAACCTACCTTGCCGCGGCCCTGCCCGGCTCGGGGTTCACCCTCGGCGGACGCGCAGGGTGCCGTCCTCGCGGACCACCCGGGCGCCGGGCACCTCTGCCCAGCGCTGCCCGTGCCAGTCGCTGACCAGGTCGGCCACGGCTCCGATCCGGGCCGCGGACAGGTCGGCTGCACCGGCAGCCCGCAGCCAGTCGCGCAGCACCCTGGACAGCAGGGCCGGCCGCAGTCCGGCCAGCCAGTCGCAGTCCAGCTGCGGACCGGGATGCGCGGCCAGTTCACCGGCGGCGAGCTCGTCGAGCAGGTCGGCGTCGGCGCGGGCCAGGTCGGCGGAGCGGGCAAGGGCGAGGGCCACCCCTGGCCCGAGTTCGGCCTCGATCACCGGCAGCACCCGCTCGCGCACCCGCGTCCGGGCGAAGCGGGGTTCGGCGTTGTGGGGGTCCGTCCACGGGTGCAGGCCCAGCTCCAGGCACGCAGCCCTTGTCGTTTCGGCACGGAGGCCGAGCAGCGGGCGGACGAAGGCGTCCCGACGCGCCGGCATCCCGGCGAGCGACCGCGTCCCGGAGCCGCGGGCGAGCCCGAGCAGGACCGTCTCGGCCTGGTCGTCGAGGGTGTGCCCGAGCAGCACGACCTCGCCGGGCCGGGCCGCTGCGGCCAGGGCTGCGTACCGGGCCTTCCGGGCAGCGGCCTCGACGCCCTGGCCGTCGGCCACAACAGTGACCGTGAGCACCGTGGCGTCCAGGCCCATCCCGGCAAGGGTCTGCTGCACGGCCGCGGCCACCCCGGCCGAACCGGGCTGCAGGCCGTGGTCGACCACGGCAGCCCGGACGCCGAGCCCGCGACGTCCGCCGACGACGGCTGCTGCGGCGGCGAGGGCGAGTGAGTCCGGCCCCCCTGAACAGGCGACCAGCATCGGCCCGGTCACCATCGCATCAATGGCCTGCACCACCTCGAGGGTGGCCGGGCCGAGTGCCCTGCGGGCCATCAGATCCGGTGCAGCCAGAGCTGCGAGTCGTGGATCTCGGTGAGCGTCGGCAGCAGCCCGGGGGCCTCGAAGGCCCGGTTGAGAGTGTCGATGCCACCGGCGGCCAGCACCTCCCGGCAGAACTTCGCGCCGTCGCGGTACTGGTCCCGCTTCAGGTCGAAGCCGAGCAGGCGCCGCACCCAGGCGCCCCAGCCGTGGGCGTCGCGGCGGGCCTCGAAGGCCCTCCGGATGGCGGGGTAGGTCGGGACCACCTCGATGCCCACCCGATCCATCATCACGTCGGCGTGGCCCTCCATCAGCGACATCACCGCCGTCACCTGGTCGAAGGCGGCCTGCTGCTCGGGGGAGCCGATCAGGTCGCGGAGGCTGGCCGGCTTGCCGTCCAGCCAACCGAATCGCAGCTCGTCCCCGTCCAGCAGTTCCCCGAAGAGCCCGAGCAGGTGCTCCCGGAGCCAGGCCGCCTGGCCGAACTGGAACCGGTGGGTCTCCTCGTGCAGGCAGACCCAGAGCCGGAAGTCGCCCGGGTCGACGCCCAACTGCCGCTCCACCGACACCACGTTCGGTGCCACCAGGAGCAGTCGGGCCGGGTCGACGAACGGGTCGAACTGGCCGAGGATCCGGCTCGAGACCAGGGCGAACACCAGTCCGGCCTGGACCCCGAGAGCCGTCGCCCTTGCCGCGTCCAGCGGGGAGCCGTCCGGCTCGGCACTTGCCCCGGAACGGGTCAGCAGGACGTCGGCGGACCCGGCCACCGCAGCGATCCAGCCGGCCCGGTCGACGACCAGGACCCGGGAAGGTGCCGGGCGCGGCATCCCGGTGACCTCTGCCACCGGTGCTGTCGCCCGCTGGGCGGCGTCGCGCAGTTCCGCGACCACCTCTGCGATGGCTGCACTGTCGAGCTCCGGCCCCGGGTGCACCAGCGAACGACCCGTGCGAACGGCGGCGGACCAGTCAATCGCAGGCACATGTTGCATGGGCCCCACCTTAGGTCCGGGGTGGTCAGCGGCAGCCGCAACGGACGAGTGCAGCAGCCGAGCGGTCCAGCCAGTTGTAGGCGGTGGTCTGCCCCCTGGCGCTGTTGGCAACGGCAGCGAAGACCAGCCGGTCCCCGTCGGCCGTGGTGAGGTAGCCGGCCAGGGCTGCGATCCCGATCAGGGTGCCGGTCTTGGCGTGGACGTTCCCCCGGCCCACGGCTTCCTGCTTGTCGTCGAAGCGGTCCTTGAGGGTGCCGGTCCGGCCGGCCACCGGCAGCCCGGACGCGACCGCGGCCAGCCGGGGGTCGTCGAGCGACAGCAGGATCGCCTTCGCCAGCACCCTCGGGGTCGCCCTGGCCCGCATGGAAAGGCCGCTGCCGTCGACGACCCGCATGCCCTTCGCCCACAGCCCCCGTCCCGAAAGCCAGGTCTTGAGGGCCGCGGCGGCACCGGCGAAGCTGCTGGGCTCGCCCGCAGCGATCGCCACCTGCCGGGCGATCACGTCGGCTGCGAGGTT
>CAYQXH010000207.1:0-3717 GCA_964421325.1 uncultured Propionibacteriaceae bacterium | reverse complement strand
GCGAGACCCGTTCGGCGTTGACCAGGTTGGCCAATCTCAGCGACCGCGCATGGCGCGGTTGACGCCCTTCATGGACGGCAGCGGGCCGCGCGGGATCGGCACCTTGGGGCGGGCGGCATCGAGGGCCCGCAGCCGGGCCTTCACGTCGGTCACCTGGCTGGGCTCCAGCTTCTTCGGCAGCTTCTTCAGGTGGGCTGCGAGCTTCCCGAGGGGAACCTGGCCCTCGCCCTCGCCCATCACGATCGTGGTGACGGCGACGCCGTAGGCCACCTGCTCGTGCTTCTTCGCCTCACTGGCCATCAGGGCCTTCACGCGGGTCGGCGCGCCTTCGCCGATCAGGATGATGCCGGCCGGCCCGACCGCGCGGTGCACCACGTCCAGCTGCCTGGTTGCCGTGATCACCGGGGAGTAGAACCACTTCTTCTTGTCGAGCATCGACAAGGCGACCTCCGCTGAGCCGGGCTGGCCGGCGTAGCGGACGTAGGTTGCCTTCTTGGCGCGATCCAGCAGCACCCACAGCGCAGCGGTCAGGCCGCCGGTTACCCCGAGGAGCAGCCACATCCACCACGGCGGGAGGAAGAGCCCGAGCACGACCGAGAGCACCAGGGCGCCACCGAAGGCAGCCAGCAGGTACCAGTTCAGCTTCGGATCGGACTCGGCGGTGACCTTGTAGGTCTGCCAGATCTGCTTGTGCCAGGGCCAGTCGGCCGGGTTGGTCGAATTCTTCTTCGCCAGCTTGGCTGCCTGAACTTCAGCCTTCTGCTTCGCGGCCAGTTCCTTGGCCTTCTCGCTCGCCATCATGCACTCCGGGTTTCGGTTCGGGGCCGCTGCTCGCGGGCCGCCATGGCCTGCCGGTACAACCGGCCGGCTCGGTAGGAAGAACGTACCAATGGTCCGCTCAAGACACCCACAAAGCCAATTGCGGTGGCCTCTTCAGCGAGTTCGTCGAACTCGGCCGGCGTGACCCACCGGTCGATCGGGTGGTGGCGGACGGATGGGCGCAGGTACTGGGTGATGGTGAGCAGTTCCGTGCCGGCTGCGTGCAGGTCACGCATGGCTGCACTGATCTCCTCGCGGGTCTCGCCCATGCCGAGGATCAGGTTCGACTTTGTGACCAGGCCCTCCTCGCGGGACCAGGTCAGCACCTGCAGTGACTTGTCGTACCGGAAGCCCGGACGGATCTGCTTGAAGATCCGGGGCACGGTTTCGACGTTGTGCGCGAACACCTCTGGGCGGGTCTCGAACAGCTGCTGCAGCAGCTCGCGGCGTCCGGAGAAGTCGGGCGCCAGCATCTCCACCCCGACGCCCGGGTTCAGGGTGTGGATCTGGCGGATGGTCTCCGAGTACAGCCAGGCGCCCTCGTCCTCGAGGTCGTCGCGGCAGACGCCGGTGACGGTCGCGTACCGCAGGCCCATCGTCCGCACCGATTCGGCCACCCGGACGGGTTCGGCCTTGTCGTAGCCGGACGGCTTGCGGGACTCGATCTGGCAGAAGTCGCAGCGCCGGGTGCAGGAGTCGCCGCCGATCAGGAAGGTGGCCTCGCGGTCCTGCCAGCACTCGAAGATGTTCGGGCAGCCGGCCTCCTGGCAGACCGTGTGCAGGCCCTCGTCCTTCACGAGTTGCTGGAGCTCGCGATAATCCGGGCCCATCGTGGCCTTGGTCTTGATCCACGGCGGCTTCCGCTCGATCGGCGTCTGCGCGTTGCGGACTTCCAGGCGGAGCAGGCGACGGGGCTCGGTGTCGGTCACTGGGCAATGGTAACCGTGCTTGCCACACCCACCCAGACGACGTCCGACCCGACGAAAGCGGGACCGAACGAAAAGGGGACTGTCCCCTTTTGTGCCGCGCGACGGGTTCGCTCAGCCGGTGAGGCCGTAGGTGATCCGCGGAGTCGGCAGTTCGGCCGGCTCGGGAGCCGGGTGGAGATCGGGGGACAGGTCGAACGGCTCGAAGGCCAGCAGCTCCGACAGCAGCGGTTCGAGGGCGCGGCCCACCTCCAGCAGGCCCGGCGCCGCACCGTCCAGCTCGTCGGCCATCGAGGTGACCCCGGCGTCGGCGATGCCGCAGGGCACGATGCGTCCGAAGTCGGCCAGGTCACTGGAGACGTTGAGGGCGAACCCGTGCATCGTGGTCTGCCGGGCCACCCGGATGCCGATCGCGGCGATCTTGCGCTCGGGCCGGCCCTTTCCTGCTGCCAGCCACACCCCGGTGCGGCCGGGGACGCGTCCGGTTGCGATGCCGTAGCCGGCCAGCAAGCGGATCAGGGCCTCCTCTACCCGGCGGACGTAGTCGACCACCCCGACCCCGCGTGGCAGGAAGACGATCGGGTAGCCGACCAGCTGTCCGGGACCGTGGTAGGTGATCTTCCCGCCCCGGTCGACGTCGACGACCGGGGTGCCGTCGAGGGGGCGCTCGTGCGGCTCCGTGCGTCGGCCGGCGGTGTAGACCGGCGGGTGCTCCACGTACAGCACCTGCGGACCGAGCTCACCGGAAGCCACCCTGGCATGCACCTCGCGCTGGAGATCCCAGGCCAGGTGGTAGTCGGTGAGCCGGCCCTCGGCGATGCCGACGTAGTCGAACCCGGCCGGACGGGGGTCGGGGACCAGCCGGTCCCTGCCCGCGTCCAGGCGCTCGGTCGTCACAGGCCGAGCTCACCGCCGAAGTCGCCCTCTTCGATCCGGGCCTTGATGAAGCTGAGGAAGCGGGCCGCTTCGGCACCGTCGACCAGCCGGTGGTCGTAGCTCATCGACAGGTACATCATGTCCCGCACCGCGATGATCTCGCCGAGGTTCGGGTCCTTCACCACCATCGGACGCTTCACCAGGGCACCGGTGCCGAGGATGGCCACCTGCGGCTGGTTGATGATCGGGGTGTCGAAGAGCGTCCCGGCCGAACCGTAGTTGGTGATCGTGAAGGTGCCCCCGCTCAGCTCGTCCGGGGTGACCTTGCTGGCCCGCGTGCGGGCGGCCAGGTCGCCGATCTTCTTGGCCAGGCCGGTGACGCTCAGGTCGCCGGCGTCGCGAATCACCGGGACCAGCAGGCCCTTCTCGGTGTCGACGGCGATGCCGAGGTGCTCGGCGTCGGCGTAGGTGATGGTGCCGGCCTCGGTGTCGATGGTCGCGTTCACCTTCGGGAACTGCTTGAGCGCCTCGACGGCCGCCTTCGAGATGAACGGCAGGTAGCTGAGCCCGACGCCCTCGCGGGCCTTGAAGTCGTCCTTCACCTTGGCGCGCAGCTTGGAGATGGCCGTGAAGTCCACCTCGACGGTCGCCGTCAGCTGGGCGGAGACCTGCAGCGACTCAACCATCCGCTTGGCGATGGTGGCCCGCAGCCGGGTCATCTTCTCGGTGGTGCCGCGCTTGCCGGCGTCAGCAGACGGCGAGGCCACGCTCGCCCCGGCCGGGGCCGCGGTCGGTGCCGGGACCGCCGGAGCCGGCGCCGGGGCCTCGGCTGCCTTGCGGGCCGCCTCGGCGGCCTGCTTCGCTGCCTCGGCAGCCGCGAGCACGTCCTGCTTGCGGATCCGGCCGCCGACGCCGGTGCCGGTGAGCTTGTTCAGGTCGATGCCGTTGGCCTCGGCCATCTTGCGCACCAATGGGGTGACGTAGGTGGTGTCCGGCGAGTCCTCGGCGACGCGACGGCCGGGCGCGGGTGCCGGGGAGGAGGCCGACTCGGCCGATGCCGGGGCTGCGGGGGCCGGGGTTGGGGCCGGAGCCGCGG
>CAYQXH010000206.1:0-3749 GCA_964421325.1 uncultured Propionibacteriaceae bacterium | reverse complement strand
AGATGAGGATGTCGCAGTCCTTGACCAGCCAGCGGGCGATGATCGCCTTCTGCTGGTTGCCGCCGGAGAGGTACTTGACCAGCTGGTTGACCGACGGGGTCTTGATGCTCAGCAGCTTGCGGGACGCCTCTGCCGACTCCCGCATCGCCTTGTCGTTCACGAAGCCCGCCCTGGAGAACTTCTCACTCATCGAGCTGATCGCGATGTTGTGCGAAACCGACAGTGGCAGCATCAGGCCCAGCCGCTTGCGGTCCTCCGAGAGGTAGCTGATGCCCAGCGCCGCCGCGTTTGCGGGGGAGTGGATGGTCACCGGGTTGCTGTTCAGCAGGATCTCGCCGGACACGATCGGGTCGGCGCCGACCAGTGCCCTGGCGACCTCGGTGCGCCCGGCGCCCATGAGGCCGGCGAACCCGAGCACCTCGCCCCGGTACAGGTCGAAGCTGACGTCCTTCAGCAGGGCCTTGGTGGACAGGTTCGACACGCTCAGCACGATCGGGCGGTCGTCGCGGACGTTGTGCGGCTTCGCGCCGGTGTTGATCGCGCGTCCGACCATCTTCGAGATCACCTCGTCGAGGCTGGTCTCTGCCATCGGCATGGTGTCGATGTAGTGGCCGTCACGGATGACCGTGATGCGGTCGGCGATGCGCTTCAGCTCCGCCATCCGGTGGGAGATGTAGACCACACCAGTCTCCGGGGTGATGAAGCGCCGGATCAGCTCGTGGAGCTGGTCGACCTCGGTGTCGTTGAGGGCAGCTGTCGGCGCGTCCATGATCAGGACCTTGGTGGCCTCGAAGGACAGTGCCTGGGCGATCGCCACCATCTTCTGCGGGGCGACCCTGAGCCGCGACAAGACGGCCTTCGGGACGGGCGCGGAGCCTAGCCGCTGCAGCAGGTCGCGGGTCATCCGGACCTGCTCACCGGGACGGGTGAAGAAGCGACCGGAGACCGGCTCGCGGCCGAGCCAGATGTTCTCCGCGACGGTCAGGTGCGAGACCAGGTTTAGCTCCTGGTGGATGATCGCGAGGCCGGCTTCCTGTGCCTCCTTGGGGTTGTGCACCTCGAGCGGGCGGCCGTGCAGCCAGAAGTCGCCGGCCTCGCGGGTGTAGATGCCGGTGAGCAGCTTCATCAGCGTGGACTTGCCGGCGCCGTTCTCGCCGACCAGGCCGAGTACCTCGCCCTTGCGCAGGTCGAAGCGCATGCCCTCGAGCGCCTTGACGCCGGGGAAGCTCTTGTCGACGTTCTCGACCTGCAGCAGCAGGTTCGGGTCGTGGGTGCCCACAGCGGACGGGGCGTGCGTTGCGGTCATGCCGACATCACCGGGGTGACCCCCTTGCGGAAGAGTGCGTTGCCGTAGATCCGGGTCTCCCCGGTACGGATGATCAACTCGGCCTGGGCGGCCAGGTCGTAGAAGGCGAAGCGCTCGATCATGCGCGCCTCGTCAAGTTCGAGACCGGCGGCAGCCACCAGCTCGGTCTGCACCGGCAGGACGCCATCAGGGCTCTCCATCAGGTCGAGGGCCGGGAAGGTGTCGGGCACCATGACCGAGCGGATCGCCTGCAGGACGCGTGGCGAGGTCAGGCCCGGCATGTCGATCAGGTGCTTCCTGGCTAGCTTGGATGCGGTGAAATGGGCATCGGCGATGACCACAGCGTCACCGTGTCCCATCTCGTCCAGCGCCATCAGCAGCCGACCTGTGAGTACCGGATCCAGATTGAGCAGCATCATCGCCTCCATCTGCGAAATCGATTTCTGTATCGTAGGGAGGGTAGCGGATGGTTGTCATCAGTCGAGGCCGAATCGTAATCAATCTGAGATCGATTTCTGTTGCGCGGCGGCCGGGGGCTCCCTCCGGCGCCCGAGACGGCAGCCAGGTCGCGTGTTGAACGAGTGCTGTTGCCCCGCCGAGGAGGGGTGCTAGGCTCTTGAATCGTTACAATCCAGCGGCGACGTGGCCGCGGCAGACATAGGACAGGTACTGCAGATGACCGACAGCGGCGTCCGGGAGGCAGCCGGGGTGGCGATCCCCCTGGTGAACACCCACGTGCACTTCCCACCCAACTTCTCCGCCTTCAGCACCGTCGGGGACGCGATCGGGGCAGCCGCGGCCGAGGGTGTGCGGGCGGTCGGGATCTCCAACTTCTTCGACCAGCAGGTCTATGCGGCCTTCCGCGAGCAGGCCACTGCCGCCGGCATCGTCGCCCTCTACGGGCTTGAGTTCATCACCCTCGACGACGAGCTGGCCGCCGCCGGCATCCGGGTGAACGACCCGGCCAACCCCGGCCGGATGTACCTGTGCGGCAAGGGCATCGACCCGTTCAAGGTGAAGTCGCCGGCCGCTGCCCGGATCGCGGACGGGATCCGCGGGGGCAACGACCAGCGGGCCGGGCTGATGGTTGCCAAGCTGGCCGACTGGTTCGCCGGCTGCGGGCTGGACACCGGTCTCAGCGCCGAGCGGATCGCAGCCGACGTCGCCGCAGCCGCCGAAGTGCCAGTGGCCTGGGTGTCGCTGCAGGAGCGCCACGTAGCGATGGCGTTCCAGCGCGCGCTCGGCGAGCTGCCGACCGAGCAGCGGGCGGTAGTGCTTGAGCGTGCCTACGGCGGGCCGAGCCGGGTCGACATCGACAACCCGGCCGCGCTCCAGGGCGAGCTGCGCTCCCGGCTGATCAAGGCGGGCACCCCCGGCTTCGTGCCCGAGGTGGCCCTCGGCTTCGCCGACGCCTACCGCTACGTCCTGGAGATGGACGGCATCCCCTGCTACCCGACGCTGGCCGACGGTGTCGATCCGGTCTGCCCCTTCGAGGACCCGGCCACGACCCTGGCTGCCCAACTCATCGCCCGCGGCATCTACGCTGCAGAGCTGATCCCGATCCGCAACACCGTCGCCTGCGTCGACGCCTACGTCGAGGCCTTCACCCGGGCCGGGATCGTGGTCATGGCCGGCACTGAGCACAACACCCCCGACCGGATCCCGATCGGGGTCGCCTGCCTGGACGGGCCGGTCTCGGCGACGGCGCGGCAGGCCTTCTGGGAAGCGACCTGCGTGGTCGCAGCACACCAGCACCTGGTGGCCGCCGGCGAGCCCGGCTACGTGGACAGCGCCGGGGACCGGACCGGCAGCGACCCGGCCGCACGGCGCGCGGAACTCGTCGCCATCGGCGCCAGCCTGATCAACGCCTGAACAAGGAGTAGCGGTGAACCAAACCCTGGTCGAGGAACTGATCTCGGTCGCGAACAGCTTCGGCGCCGATCCGGAGTACTCCCGGGCCGGCGGCGGCAACGCCTCGGTGAAGCTCGACGGAGTGCTGCACATCAAGCCCAGCGGCGTTCCCCTGGCGACGCTGACGGCTGCCGACCTGGTCGGACTGCGCCTGGACGTGCTGCTGGACGCCCTGCACTCCGACGCGCCGGAGGCGGGTGACCCGGTGCAGGCCGCAGCTGCGAGGGCGCTCGTCAACGCTCCCGGCGGACGCCGGCCCAGCGTCGAGATCCTCTTCCACGCGCTGATCCCCGAAGCCCTCGTGCTGCACACCCACCCGCTGGTGGCCAACGCCCTGACCTGCAACACCGACGCTGAGGCACTCGTCGCCCGGCTGTTCGGCGACGACGCCGTGTTCGTGCCCTACACCGACCCCGGCGTGCCGCTGGCCCGGGAGGTGGAGGCTCGTCGCAACGCCCACGCCGCGCGCACCGGCCGGCCGGCCCCCGGCATCACCTTCCTCGGCAACCACGGCATCATCGTCTCCGGCAAC
>CAYQXH010000205.1:0-3776 GCA_964421325.1 uncultured Propionibacteriaceae bacterium | reverse complement strand
CGCTCGTCGATGGCGCGCTTCATCGAGAAGGGCTGCAGGCCTTTCTGGCCGAAGTCCGCGTCCGTGTAGAAGTCGCCCTGCACCACGTAGTATTCGCTGTCGACCTTCGGCAGCGCCTTCTTCGGCTGCACGTAGATGAGCCCGTACATGCCGTTGGCGATGTGCATGCCGACCGGCGCGGTGGCGCAGTGGTAGACGTAGATGCCCTGATTGAGCGCCTTGAAGGTGAACTGCGACTCGTGCCCGGGCGCGGTGAAGCTGGAGGCGGCGCCGCCCCCCGTGGATATGGCGCGGGGGTCGATCGGGCGGTCATCACCGTGGAGAAGGCGCTGGACGTCTACGGCCCGCCGGTCTACGTGCGCAAGCAGATCGTGCACAACCGGCACGTGGTCGAAGACCTCGAGGCCCGTGGCGCGATCTTCGTCGAGGAACTTGCCGAGGTGCCGACCGGTGCCACGGTGGTGTTCTCGGCCCATGGGGTGTCGCCCGCTGTGCACGAAGAGGCTGCCGAGCGCGGCCTGAAGACGATCGACGCCACCTGCCCGCTGGTGACCAAGGTGCACAACGAGGCCAAGCGGTTCGCCGGCCAGGGCATGCAGATCCTGCTGATCGGCCACGCCGGTCACGAAGAGGTCGAGGGCACCACCGGTGAGGCCCCCGAGCACATCACCCTCGTGCAGCATCCCGACGATGTGGACGGTGTCGAACTCGCCGATCCGAGCCGGGTCGCCTGGCTCAGCCAGACCACGCTCAGCGTCGATGAGACCTGGCAGACCGTCGACCGGCTGCGGGAGAAGTTCCCGGCACTGCTGGACCCGCCCAGCGACGACATCTGCTACGCCACCCAGAACCGCCAGTCCGCGGTGAAGCAGATCGCCACCCACTCCGACCTGGTGATCGTGGTCGGCTCGAAGAACTCCTCCAACTCGGTGCGCCTGGTGGAGGTGGCGCTGGAGTCCGGCGCCAAGGCTTCCTACCGGGTCGACAACGCAGGTGAGATCGACCCGGCCTGGCTCGAAGGGGTGAACTCGGTCGGGGTGACGTCGGGGGCCTCGGTGCCGGACGCCCTCGTCCAGGGTGTCCTCAGCTACCTCGAGGAGCGGGGCTTCCCGCAGGCCACCGAGGAGCGCCTCACCGAGGAGAACCTGGTCTTCGCCCTGCCGCCGGAGCTCCGCAGGGACCTGCGCCGCCAGACGATCGGTGACTGATCCCCCGTCAGCCGGCCGATCGCCGGTTCGTGCACACCCGGACATCGCGCCGGAAATAAACCGCGCCCTGCGGCGTTAAGGCCTTTCGTGAGCCACGCCCAGGCCGTCCCACCGTTGCCCTTGCCGGCAGCGCGGCCCGAGCGTGACCCCACAGCCTGTCCCTCGACGGCCTCACTGGACGGGGCACGCACGCGGCGGCCGCCGCCTGTTGAGCTGTCTGTGCCGGTGGACATACTGGTTCCGGGTCGCCACGGGCTTGCGGCCCGCCGGGGGATCCTCCAGGGTCCGAACGGGGACCCCTGGCGAGCGACGGCACTGGGGAACCACTCCGGGGACGGGGTGGGCCTCGGTACCGGCACCGGTGGCCGACCACGACCAGGAGGTAGGCATGATCAGCTTCACTGAGGTGACCAAGGTCTACCCGGGCGGCACGACGGCGGTCGGCGGGTTGAGCCTCACCGCGCCCACGGGGAAGATCACCGTGCTGGTCGGTCCCTCCGGCTGTGGCAAGACCACCTCACTGCGGATGATCAACCGCATGATCGAGCCGACCAGCGGCCGGATCGAGATCGACGGGCGCGACACCGCGAACCTCGATCCCAATGAGCTCCGCCGGGGGATGGGCTACGTGATCCAGAGCGGCGGGCTGTTCCCGCACCGGACCATCCTCGACAACATCGCCACCGTCCCGCTGCTGCTCGGCTGGGACCGGGCCAGGGCGCGGACGCGGGCGCAGGAGTTGCTGGAGCGGGTGGGTCTGGACCCCGTCCTCGGCAAGCGGTACCCCAACCAGCTCTCCGGCGGGCAGCAGCAGCGGGTCGGCGTGGCCCGCGCGCTGGCCGCTGATCCGCCGATCATGCTGATGGACGAGCCGTTCAGCGCCGTCGACCCGGTTGTGCGCGAGCAACTGCAGGACGAGTTCCTGCGGTTGCAGGGCGAGCTGGGCAAGACCATCGTCTTCGTCACCCACGACATCGACGAGGCCATGAAGCTGGGCGACCAGGTGGCCGTGCTGCGGGTCGGCGGGGTGCTGGCCCAACTGGCCAGCCCGGCGAAGCTGCTGGCCGACCCCCACGACGACTTCGTCGCCGACTTCCTCGGACGCGACCGCGGCTACCGGGGGCTCGCCTTCGCCGAGGCGCCAGAGCTGCCGTTGCGCGAGGAGCCGGTGGTGCTCCTCGGATCGACGGTCGCCCAGGCCGCCGAAGCCGCGGCCGGCGAGCAGTGGGTGCTGGTGGTGGACGAGGCGGGCGCACCCCTGGGGTGGGCCGAGCCGGAGCGGCTCTCCGGCCTCATCGATCGCGATCACCTCCACCGGGGTGGCACCGTTGCCCGCATCGGCGGTTCCCTCCGGGGGGCCCTCGACGCAGCCCTCTCCGCGCCCAGCCGCCGCGGGGTGCTCGTCGACGAGGCGGGCCGCCTGGTCGGCACCGTCCGCGCGCAGGACGTCCTCTCGGCGATCGAACGCCGGCCGGCGGGAGTACCGACGTGAAGTGGTTCCTCGGGCACCTCGACGAGGTGGCGGAGCTGATGCTCAACCACGCCGTTCTGGCGCTGATCCCGCTCGTGGTCGGGCTGCTGCTGGCCATCCCGCTGGGCTGGCTGGCGAAGCGGTACCGGGGCCTGTACACGCCGCTGATCGCCGGCACCGGGCTGCTCTACACGATCCCCTCGCTTGCCCTGTTCATCCTGATGCCGCTGGTTCTCGGCACCGGCATCCTCGACCCGGTCAACGTGGTGGTGGCGCTGACCGTCTACACCGTCGCCCTGCTGGTTCGCACGGTTGCCGACGGGCTCGGGTCCGTGCCGGACGAGGTCCTCCAGGCTGCGACAGCCATGGGCATCGGGCGTCTCCGCAGGTTCTGGTCGGTCGAGCTGCCGCTGGCGGTGCCGGTGATCGCGGCCGGCCTTCGGGTGGCTGCAGTCAGCAATGTCTCGATCGTCTCGGTGGCGGCCCTGTTGGGGATCCCGCAGCTGGGCTCGCTGTTCACCGACGGCTTCGCCCGCAACTTCCTCGACCCGATCGTCGTCGGCATCCTCGCGTGCATGGTGCTGGCGCTGGTCATGGACCTGGCGATCCTCCTGCTGAGCCGGGTGGCCACGCCCTGGCTGCGGACGCGGGTGGCGGCATGAACCTGCTGTGGGCCTGGTTGTCCGATCCCGAGAGCTGGCAGGGGAGCTCCGGGATCCCCGTCCGGTTGGCCGAACACCTGGCGTACTCGGCCGCCACCCTGGTCCTGGCCGCCCTTGTCGGCATCCCGCTCGGCCTGTGGATCGGCCACACCGGGCGTGGCCGGGTTGCCGTGGTCAACCTGGTCAACGGCGTCCGTTCGGTGCCGACGCTCGGCCTGCTGTTCGCAGCCGTGCTCGTGGTGGGGCCGCTGCTCGGCGGCGACATCGCGTTCCTCGTCCCATCCATCTTCGTGCTGGTGCTGCTGGCGGTCCCGCCGATCCTTGCCGGTGCGTACGCCGGGGTGGAGGGCATCGACCCCGGGGCGCGCGACGCCGCCCGGGGCATGGGCATGGGTTCGCTGGAGATCCTCTTCCGGGTGGAGGTGCCCTGTGCCC
>CAYQXH010000204.1:0-3795 GCA_964421325.1 uncultured Propionibacteriaceae bacterium | reverse complement strand
GGACGGAACCGGTCGATCCAGTGCAGCCGGTAGTCCGGCCCGGCCGGGCTGCCCAGCAGCGGCACCCGCGACATGTCCACCTCTGCGAGGATCCGGGCGGCCTCGGCGGTGGAGGCTGGGGAGGCGTCGTAGGCCAGCGCCACCCAGGGCGTCGCCGGCACCGATTCGCTGACCTGCGGGTCGTCGTTCCGGTCGTCCACCCAGAGCCGGCCGAGGCGGCCCTCGCCCTGTCCGTGGCCGCCGCGGGCGAGGACGGTGTCGATGTGCAGCTGGTTGACGGTGCCGGCGAACCGGTCGCGCGCACCAGCGTCCGCAGCGGCGCCCTCGGACAGCAGGACCAGCAGGACCGGCGTGTTTGCCGGGTCGTGGCCGATGAAGGCCACGCCGGAGGCTGCGGCGACCAGCCGCGCGTCCAGCCAGTAGTCCCCGACCTTCGGCGGGTCGGTGGGCAGCAACGGCGACAACTGCGGTGGCTCGAGGCCATCCTCAGGCGCGGTCGGTGTGCTCATCGGTCCCCTCGTCGGCGCGGGACGGCCCCGCGGTTCCCCCATTGTGCCGCACGCCCAAGCCCGGTCACCCTGACCCCGGCAGCACAAAAGGGGACAGTCCCCTTTCGTGCTGCTGACGCGGGATGACACGAAAGGGGACTGTCCCCTTTTGTGCGGGGCGGGTGGGCGGTTCGAGGTTCACGGCGTCTGCACAGCAGGGGCGCTGGGACCAGCCGGTATCGTGGTCGGCGCGCCCCAGGGCGTCAACCGTGACCAGCAGGAGAGTTCGCGTGACCAACCCGAGTCAACCTTCAGCAGCTCCCGAACCGGGGCATGCCCAGGCAACCCAGAACGACACCGCGAAGGCAGCCAAGCTGCTCGGTGAGGCCATCGCGCAGGTACAGCGGGTGATCGTCGGCCAGGAGCACATGGTCGAGCAACTCATGGTCGCCCTGCTCGCCAAGGGCCACTGCCTCCTCGAAGGCGTCCCCGGCGTGGCGAAGACCCTCGCCGTGCGCAGCTTCGCCACCGTCGTGGGTGGTGAGTTCGCCCGCATCCAGTTCACACCCGACCTGGTGCCCTCCGACATCGTCGGCACCCGCATCTACTCGGCCAGGCAGGAGAAGTTCGACATCGCGCTCGGCCCGGTGTTCGTGAACTTCGTCCTCGCGGACGAGATCAACCGGGCGCCCGCCAAGGTCCAGTCGGCGATGCTCGAGCTGATGGCCGAGAAGCAGGTGTCCATCGGCGGCCAGACCTACCCGGTGCCGGCGCCGTTCATCGTGATCGCCACCCAGAACCCGATCGAGTCCGAGGGCGTCTACCCGCTGCCCGAGGCGCAGCGGGACCGCTTCCTGCTCAAGGTCGACGTGCCCTACCCGCGCGGCAACGAGGAGTTCGAGATCCTGCGCCGGATGAGCGTCCACCCTCCGACCGCCAACCCGGTCCTGAACCCGGAGATGGTGTCAAGGCTGCAGGAGCAGGCCTCCAACGTCTTCGTGCACAACCTGGTCGCCGAGTACGTGGTCCGGCTGGTGCTCGCCACCCGCACGCCGGAGGAGTTCGGCATGCCCGACCTGACCTCGGTGATCCAGGTTGGCTGCAGCCCCCGCGCAACCCTCGGCCTGGTCGCAGCGGCCCGCGCGCTGGCCCTGATCCACGGCCGCGACTACGTACTGCCGACCGACGTGCAGGCAGTGGCGAGGGACGTGATGTCGCACCGCGTGATGCTCGGCTTCGACGCCGTGGCCGACAACATCACCCCGGCCCAGGTGATCGAGCGGATCGTCGCGATGGTGCCACCGCCGACGCCGGTGTGGAACGCCCAGCAGCGGCAGGCTGCGCAGTCCCAGCACCAGTACACCCCGGAAGGACGTAGCTGAGCGTGACCCAGCAGCCGGCATTCGCGCCACCGCCCGAGAACCTCGGCGCGGTGGCCTCGGTGCTGAGCGAGCCGACGACCGCGACCATCCCGCTGCACCAGTTGGCCCCGGAAGCAGCGCTCCGCCGGCTGGAGCTGACCATCGTCCGGCGCCTGGAGGGCTTCCTGCACGGCGACCACCAGGGCCTGCTGCCCGGCCCGGGCTCTGAGGCCAACGACGCCCGCGCCTACGTCCCCGGCCAGGACGACGTCCGCAAGATCGACTGGGCGGTGACCGCGCGCACCACCATCCCCTACGTCCGGGACACCATCGCCGACCGGGAGCTGGAGATCTGGGCCCTGCTCGACGTCACCCCGTCCATGAACTGGGGCACAGAAGGCGTGACCAAGCGCGACCTCGGCATCGCAGCGATCGCCACGATCGGGTTCCTCAGCCAGCGGATGGGGGACCGGTTCGGTGGGCTGATCATGCGCCCCGACCAGATCAAGCGGCTGCCGGCGATGTCCGGACGCACAGCCCTCTACGGTCTGCTCCGCCGGATGCTGACCGAGCCGATCGTCTCCGACCACACCACCGGGCCCTACTCGCTGGCCGCCGGCATCGAGCGGCTGGCCCGCACCGAGCGCCGCCGCGGCATGCGGATGGTCGTCTCCGACTTCCTCACCCCGGGCGACTTCGAGCTCGACCCGAACGTCGAGCCGGACTGGGAGCGTCCGATCCGGCAGCTCGCCGTGCGCAACCAGGTGCTGGCCGTCGAGGTCGTCGACCGCCACGAGGTGGAGTTCGCCGACGTGGGGGAGCTGCTGATCCGCGACCCGGAAACCGACTTCCTGCGCTACGTCAACACCTCCGACGACGCTGCCCGCGAACGCATGGACGCAGCCACGGCAGCCCAGCGGGAACGGATCCGGGTATCCCTGCGACGGGCCGGGGCCGCGCACATCCAGTTGCGTACCGACAGAGACTGGGTGCATGACATCGCCCGCTTCGTGCTGGCCTACCGTCGGACCGCCAGCATGCTGCACCAGCCGCCGGCGGGGGTGACCCGCTGATGACCTGGATGACGTTCCTGAACCCCGAGCGGCTCTGGGTGCTGCTGGTCGTGCCGGTGCTGGTCGCGATCTACATCTTCCTCGTCCTGATGAAGAAGAAGACCGGGATGCGGTTCACCAACACCGCCATCCTCGGCCAGGTGGTGCCGAAGCAGTCGCAGTGGCGCCGGCACCTCGCCGTTGCCCTCTCGCTGGCTGCCCTCGTGGCCCTGAGCCTGGCCTGGGCCCGTCCGAACGGCATCGAGATGCAGCCGCGGGAGCGGGCCACGGTGGTGATGGTGATCGACATCTCGCTGTCGATGCAGGCCACCGACGTGAAACCGTCCCGGCTGGAAGCGGCGAAGGAAGCGGCCCTGAACTTCGTGAAGGCCCTGCCCCCGCAGTACAACGTCTCGGTGGTCGGCCTGGCTGGGAACCCGTCGGTGCGGCTGCCACCCACCACTGACCGCTACCAGGCCCAGCAGGCGATCCGGAGCCTGAAGGTGCAGGAGTCCACGGCCGTGGGCGAGTCGATCTACACCGCACTGGCCGCCCTGGCCCAGGCGCCCAAGGGCACCGACTCGAGCCCGGCGCCGGGCGCCATCGTGATGCTCTCCGACGGGCAGAACACGGCCGGACGCTCGCCGGCGCAGGCAGCGGCCGAGGCGAAGAAGCAGGAGGTGCCAATCTACACGATCGCCTACGGCACCGAGAACGGCTACGTCGACCTCGACGGCAAGCGCGAACGCGTCCCACCGGACAAGACGCTGCTGAGTGGGCTGTCCGTGGCCACCGGTGGCGTCACCTACACCGCCGAGAACCTCGACCAGCTCGACCGGGTCTACAACAACATCCGCAGCGAGGTCGGCCAGACGCCGGTGAAGAAGGAGACCA
>CAYQXH010000203.1:0-3801 GCA_964421325.1 uncultured Propionibacteriaceae bacterium | reverse complement strand
CCGACGCAGGTCTCCGAGCAGACGGTCGGCAGGCCCACCTCGATGCGCGGGTAGCAGAACGTGCACTTCTCCGCCTTGCCGGAGCGGTGGTTGAAGTAGATCTTCTTGTAGGGGCAGCCGGTGATGCACTGGCGCCACCCGCGGCACCGGTCCTGGTCGACCAGCACGATGCCGTCCTCAGCCCGCTTGTAGATCGCCCCGGAAGGGCAGGAGGCCATGCAGGACGGGTTGAGGCAGTGCTCGCAGATCCGGGGCAGGAAGAACATGAAGCTCTTCTCGTACTCGAACCTGACCTGCTCGTTGGCCCTGGCCCGCAGCTTCTCGACGATCGGGTCGGTCTCGCCGGTGGCGTGCACGCCACCGAGGGAGTCGTCCCAGTTCGCCGACCAGGTGATCTGGGTGTCCTCGCCGGTGATCAGCGATTTCGGCCGGGCCACGGGGAAGTCGTCGCCGAGTGGGGCGCTGATCAGGTTCTGGTAGTCGTAGGTCCAGGGCTCGTAGTAGTCGCTGAGTTCCGGCTGGACGGGGGAGGCGAAGATGCTGAGCAGCTTGGCGAACCGCCCACCGGAGCGGAGCTTCAGCCCGCCGGACCTGGTGCGCACCCAGCCGCCGCGCCACTTCTCCTGGTCCTCGTAGCGGCGCGGGTAGCCCAGCCCCGGCCGGGTCTCGACGTTGTTGAACCACACGTACTCGGTGCCGGCCCGGTTGGTCCAGGCCTGCTTGCAGGTGACCGAGCAGGTGTGGCAGCCGATGCACTTGTCGAGGTTCATCACCATGCCCACCTGGGCCATCACGCGGCGCTGCTTTGGCATCAGTACGTGACCTCCTGCGAGCGGCGGCGGACGGTGGAGACGATGTCGCGCTGCACCCCGGTCGGGCCGAGGTAGTTGAACGCGTAGGCCTGCTGGGAGTAGCCGCCGATGAGATGCGTCGGCTTGAGCAGGATCCGGGTCACCGAGTTGTGGATCCCGCCCCGCTTGCCGGTGGCTTCGGACTTGGGGACGTCGATCGTCCGCTCCTGGGCGTGCTGCACGTAGCAGATGCCGTCTGGCAGCTTGTGGGTGACGACGGCCCTGGCCACGAAGACCCCGTTGGCGTTGGTGAGCTCGATCCAGTCGTTGTCGGCCACCCCGATGCTGGCCGCGTCGGCGACGCTCAGCCAGGCCTGCGGGCCGCCGCGGCCGAGGCTGAGCATGAACAGGTTGTCCTGGTACTCGGAATGGATCGACCACTTGTTGTGCACGGTCAGGTAGCGCAGGGTGATCGCCTTCTCCCCGGTGGGGCCGAGTTCCGGCTCCCCGAAGGCGCGGCTCATGTCCAGCGGCGGCCGGAAGATCGGCAGCTGCTCGCCGGCGTCGATCATCCAGTCGTGGTCGAGGAAGAAGTGCATCCTGCCCGAGAGGGTGTGCCACGGCTTGAGGCGTTCGGTGTTGATGGTGAACGCGGCGTACCGGCGACCGCCGGTCTCCGAGCCCGACCACTCCGGGGAGGTGATCACCGGCTGGGGGGAAGCCTGGGTCTGGGCGAAGGTGATCTGGCGTTCCTCCTGCCCCTCGGACAGGTCGGCCAGCTTGCGTCCGGTCCTGGCCTCCAGGTTCTTGAAGCCTTGCGTGGCCAGCGCCCCGTTGGTCGTTCCGGAGAAGGCGAGGATGGCCTCCGCGAACCGCTGGTCGGTGTCGATCGCCGGACGTCCCTGGCCGGCGCCGCTCGACATCACCCCGTGCAGCCGGCCCAGCCGGGCCACCGGTTCGGTGACGTCGTAGGTGATGTTCTTGGTCGTGAAGCCCAGCCGGTCGGCCAGCGGCCCGACGCTGGCCAGTTTCTCCGCGATCGCGGTGTAGTCGCGTTCGACGACCACCAGGTTCGGCAGGTTCCTGCCGGGGACCGCCGGCAGGTCGGTGCCCTTCCAGTCGTAGACCTTGCCGCCGGGCTGGGCGACCTGGCCGGGGGTGTCGTGCTGCAGCGGGACGGCGACCAGGTCACGCCGGGTGCCGAGGTGGGTCTTCGCCAGGCGGGAGATGGCCTCGGCCAGCAGGGTGAAGACGTCGAAGTCGGTCCTGGCCTCCCAGGGCGGTTCGATCGCCGGGGTGAAGGCGTGCACGAACGGGTGCATGTCGGTGCTCGACAGGTCGTGCTTCTCGTACCAGGTGGCAGCGGGGAACACGATGTCGGACAGCAGCGTCGTCGAGGTCATCCGGAAGTCCGCGCTGATCAACAGGTCCAGCTTGCCCTCGGGGGCCTCGTCGCGGAACCTCACCACCTTCGGACGAACCTGGGCGGCGTGGTCGTTGGGCATCAGGTTGGAGCCGGTGCCGAGCAGGTGCTTGAGGAAGTACTCGTTGCCCTTGGCCGAGGAGCCGAACAGGTTGGAGCGCCACACCACCATGGTCCGGGGCCAGTTCTCCGGGGCGTCGACGTCCTCGATGGCGCTGGCCAGCTCGCCCGATTTCAACTGCGCCGCGACCCATTCGCCGACGGAAGCTGCCTCGCCGGCGTCCACGGCTGCCTGGGCCTGGTCGGCCAGGTCGAGCGGGTTGCGGTCGAACTGGGGGTAGAACGGCATCCACCCGAGCCGGTTCGACAGTGCCAGCGCGTCGGCGGTGTGCAGTCCGTCCAGGCTGTGGGTCGACAGTGGGGACTTGATCTGGTCGGCGGAGGAGCCGTCGGTGCGCCACTGGTCGGTGTGCATGTACCAGTAGCCGGTGCCGATCATCGTCCGCGGCGGACGCGACCAGTCCAGCGCATTGGCGAGGTTGAACCAGCCGGTGATCGGGCGGCACTTCTCCTGGCCGACGTAGTGCGCCCAGCCGCCGCCGTTGCGTCCGATGCAGCCGGTGAGCATCAGCAGCGCCATGATCGCGCGGTAGGTGACGTCGGCGTGGAACCAGTGGCAGACCCCGGCGCCGAGGATGATCATCGAGCGGCCCCCGGACTCCTCGGAGTTCTTCGCGAACTCCCGGGCGATCCGGATGCAGGCCTCAGCCGGGACGGAGGTGATCTCCGCCTGCCAGGCCGGGGTGTAGGGGCTGGTGACGTCGTCGTAGCCGTCCGGCCAGGTGCCGGGCAGGCCGTCGCGGGCAACGCCGTACTGCGCCAGCATCAGGTCGAGGACGGTGGTGACCAGGTGGTCGCCCACCCTCAGGGCGGGAACCCCGCGGTGGAGGATCGTGCCGGCACCGCGGGGATCCTCGAAGCACGGCAGTGCGATCTCCGCCGGCTCCGCACCGATGACGTCGGCGAGGCTGAGGGCGGGCTCCAGTTCGCCGAGGTCGAGGTTCCAGCGGCCCTGGCCCTGCTCGCTGTACCGGTCGCCCATGGTGCCGTTGGGGATCGCCGGCGCCCCGGTCCTGGTGTCCCACATCAGGGTCTTGAAGGCTGCGTCCGCATGGCCGTCGTCCGGACTGCGCTGCGCCCGGCGCAGGGTGGCGGGATCAAGGTCGGCGGCGGTGAGGAACTTGGCAGCGGTCAGGCCGTGGCCGTCCGGGTGCTCGACGAGGCTCACCAGCATGCCGAGGTCGGTGTACTGCTTCACGTAGTCGGTGAAGAACGGCACCTGGCGGTCGACGAAGTTCTCCTTCAGGATCACGTGGCCCATCGCCATGGCCAGGGCGCCGTCGGTGCCGGCCTGCGCCGGCAGCCACTCGTCGGCGAACTTCACGTTGTCTGCGTAGTCGGGGGCGACCGTGACCACCTTGGTGCCCCGGTAGCGCACCTCGGCCATCCAGTGGGCGTCGGGGGTGCGGGTCACCGGGACGTTGGAGCCCCACATCATCAGGTAGGTCGAGTCCCACCAGTCGCCGG
>CAYQXH010000202.1:0-3802 GCA_964421325.1 uncultured Propionibacteriaceae bacterium | reverse complement strand
GGATGTCGGCGATCACCGGGATCTGACTCTTCTTGGCGATGATGTGCAGCACGTCGGCGTCGTCCTGGCTGGGGACGGCCACCCGGACGATGTCGCAACCGGTGGCGGTGAGCTCGGCGATCTGCTGCAGCGTTCCGTTGATGTCTGTGGTCTTCGTCGTGGTCATCGACTGCACCGAGACGGGCGCTCCGCCGCCGACCAGCACCTTGCCGACCTTGATCTGCCTGGTCGGCCGGCGCGGGGCGAGCGTCGGCGGCGGTGTGGCGGGCATCCCCAGGTTGATGGTCATGGACTCCTCGTTCGACAGCGCGGCGGCCGGCAACCGACCACCGGCAGACAGCCTACCCACCGGGCCCATCACCACCGGCCAACGCGCAGCTCCTCGACCACCCTCGACTCGACGCCACCGGCCCGCGCTCCCGAAACGTGCGCTTGCTCCCGATCTTTCGGGAGCAAGCGCACGTTTCGGGAGCGGGAGCGAAAGCGGGCTCGGAGCGGCTGCGCAGACCGGTCTCCGGGAGCACGATGTCTGTGGAGCTGGAACGTTTCTGCGGCCCGAGCCGTATTGACTGGTGAGAGGGGAGTCCATGGCCTGGGGTTCGCGACGCGACGCTGAGTTCACGGCGTTCGTCGCCGACTCCGAACGGGTGCTGGGCCGGACGGCCTGGCTGCTGACCGGGAACTCCGACGCAGCTGCCGAGCTGCTGCAGGCGACGCTGGTCAAGACCTATCTGGCATGGCCGAGGATCCGGCCGACCGAGGCCGCAGCCTATGCCCGCCGGATCATGGTGAACGAGAACATCGACGGCTGGCGCAGGCGCCGCGACGTCGTCGGGTTACCCGAGGGCTCCGAGGCCGGCTCGCCGTCGGCGGAGGCCGCCTACGACGAGCGGGAGCGCCTCGGACGGGTGCTGGCCGGGTTGCCGGAGCAGCAGCGCCGGGTGATCGTGCTCCGATTCCTGCACGACCTCTCCGAGAAGACGGTCGCAGCTGAGCTCGGCCTGCCGGTGGGCACCGTCAAGTCGAGCACGGCCCGTGGCCTCGCTGCCCTCCGCAGCGCCTTCGCCAAGGATGGAGTGACATGAACGAGAGCTTCGAGGACCAGTTGCGTCGTGCGATCCACAGCGACGAGGTCGAGATCCGGTCCGACCCCGAACAGGCGATCCGCACGGGTCGACGGATCGTTCGCGGCCGGCGCCTCGGCTGGGGACTCGCCGCCGCGGCCGTGGTGGTGGTCGCGGCGCTGGCCCTGCCCGGGATACTGCAACGGACACTGCCGGCCGTCCCGGCCGTGACAGCGGTGCCGGCAAGTGCTTCACCGGCGGCGGCCGGGATCCTGATCGGCACTGAGTGGAAAGTGGTCCGGCTGGGCGGGGCCGAGCTGGTGTCCGGAACCTCGATCACGCTGGCGTTCGGGGAAGACACCGTGACCGGCTTCGGCGGCTGCAACGGCTTCGGCTCCGTCGAGGTGGACGGCAAGGTCACGAATGGCTGGTACCGCACGGAGGGGGACCTGCTCTCAATCGGCCAGGTGGCCGCCACCTGGAAGGGCTGCCCCGGCGGCATCGGCGAACAGGAGACCAGGTACTTCGAGGCGCTGACCTCGGTACAGCGGTTCGTGGTCTCCGGTGACAGCCTGAGGCTGCTCGGGGCCGACCACACCGTACTGGTCGAGCTCGAACGCGTCCCGGTGAAGCTCGATCGGACGGGCTGGCAGGTCACCAGCATCAACGGTGCGGCGCCAGTGGCGGAGCGACCGCCGACCCTGCTCTTCCGCAATGGCTGGATCCACGCCGCCACCGGCTGCAACGGAATCAGCGGCTCTTACTCCCAGGACGGCGACCGGCTGACCCTGAAGCGGCTGGGAATATCCTTGATGCTCTGTCAGGACCCGGCCATCATGCAGCAGGAGAGTGCAGTCTTCGACGCGCTCCCCCGGGTGGCGCGCGCGATTGTCGAAGGCGGCCGCCTCCACCTCCTGGACGCAGCTGGGGCCACCGTCCTGGAAGCCGTCCCGGACGCCGCGCTGCTCCTGGCGGCGGAGAAATCCACCTGGCGGCTGGACAACTCCTCCGGGCTGTGGGGCAAGGGCGAGCAGTCGTCGATCACCCTGCGGGTGGAGAGTCACCGGCTCTCTGGCCGCAGCGGCTGTGGCGACTACACCGCCGATCTCACCCACGACGGCAACAGCTGGTCGGTCTCGTCGGCGACGCGGGAGCCGGTGCCCTGCCCCAGCACTGCCGGCCAGCCCGCCGACCGGTTCCTCGGGCTGCTGGAGAAGGTAACCCGCGTCGAACTGGAAGACGCCAAACTCCGCCTGGTGACCCCATCCGAGACGCTGCTCTTCACGAGCGACTGAGCCGATCCCCCACCCCTGACCCGCTCGCTCCCGAAACGTGCGCTTGCTCCCGGTCTTTCGGGAGCAAGCGCACGTTTCGGGAGCGTGGACGGGGATTGGGTGGCGCCTACCGGACGGCGCCGGCCAGGAGCCTGGCCCGATCGGGCATGTTCAGAAGATCTGCACCGGGCTGACGATGTCGGCGAGGATGAGGGCGACGCCACTGAGCAGCAGGAGGGCGCCCACGGCGTAGGCGACCGGCAGCAGCCGCGCGGTGTCGAAGAAGCCGTAGGGGCGCCGCTTGAACAGGTTCGCTCCCGTCCGCCGCACCCACTCGTAGAGGGCGCCGGCGATGTGCCCGCCGTCCAGTGGTGGCAGCGGGATGAAGTTGAACAGGGCGAGGAAGAGGTTCACCGAGGCGAGCAGGGAGGTGAAGGTGGCCACCTTCTCCGGCATGGTCACCTCTGCCGAGGCCACCACCTGGCCGGCGACGGTGCTGGCGCCGAGGATGCTGATCGGGTCGTACAGGCTGCGGGGCTGCCCGGTGACCATGCCGACGACCACGTGCCAGACCTTCACCGGGAACTGCACCAGGGCGACGGCGCTCTGCTGGCTCATCGTCCACATGTCGCTGAGCACCTGCCCGGGGCCGCCGCGGACGAGCTCGAACTCCGGGCTCACCCCGAGCCAGCCGGCCGAGACCCGCCGGCCCGGGTCGAGGTTGTCGGCGACACCGCTGATCACGGTGTGGACCGGCGCCAGCTCGACCTGGGTGCCGGCGCGGTCGACCACCAGCCGCGCCTCCTGGTCGAGGTTCGCGCGGATGAGGCCGCTCAGCTGGGCGTAGCTGTCCACGGGCACCCCGTTGAAACTGGTCACCCGGTCGCCGACCTGCAACCCGGCAAGGGCCGCCGGCGACTTCGGGTCGGCCGCGGTGCACTCGGTGCGGGTGGCGTCGGTGATGATGCAGGGCTGGACGAAGGCGATCGTGGTCTGGGGGCGCTGCACGCCGTAGAGGCCGGTGACCAGGAGCAGGAGGACGAAGGCGATCAGCAGGTTCATGGCCGGGCCGCCGGCCATCACGACCAGCTTCTGCCAGGTCTTCTTCTGGTAGAACAACCTGCCGTCGGCGACGTCGGTCGGGGTGATCTCCTCCCACTCGGCTGCCCGAGCGCTGTCGGCGAACTCGGCCAGCCGCGTGCGGCGGTTGGGCCTGCCGTCGGGGCTGGGCGGGTACATGCCGAGCAGCCGGACGTAGCCGCCCAGCGGGAACCACTTGACGCCGTACTCGGTCTCACCGCGGGTTCTGGACCAGATCGTCGGCCCGAAACCGACGAAGTACTTGGGTACCCGGACGCCGAAGAGCTTCGCCGGCACCATGTGTCCGAGCTCGTGCAGGGCCACCGAAGCCATGATCAGCGCGAAGAACGCGATCGCGAACCCGATGACGGTAAGGGTTTCCAT
>CAYQXH010000201.1:0-3804 GCA_964421325.1 uncultured Propionibacteriaceae bacterium | reverse complement strand
GACATCACCTTCAGCACGCCCTTGCCCAGCGCCTTGCGGACGTTGTAGACGGCCTTCTCCGGCTCAACGGTCACCAGCCATTCGCGCCGGGCGAGGTCCTCCGCCGACTCGAAGGCAAGGTAGGGGTTCACCGCTGCCGCGCCGTAGCCGATCAGCAGCGCGACGTGGTGCACCTCCCGGACGTCGCCGGCCTCGACGATCAGGCCGACCTGGGTGCGGGTCTTCTCCCTGACCAGGTGGTGGTGGATCGCTGCGGTGAGCAGCAGCGACGGGATCGGCGCCAGCTCCGCGTTGGAGTGCCGGTCGGACAGGATCAACGTCCGGCAACCGCGGGCGATCGCCTCGCTGACCTGTCCACAGAGTTCGGCCAGCCGGGACTCCAGCGCAGCTCCCCCGCCGGCCACGTCGTAGAGACCGCGCACGACGTGGGTGTCGAAGGCCGGCATCGAGCCGTCCCGGTTGATCCGGACCAGCTTGGCCAGCTGGTCGGAATCGAGGATCGGGTAGCCGATCACGATCTGCCTGCACGAGTCCGGTCCCGGTTGCAGCAGGTTGCCCTCCGGTCCGAAGGTGGCGCCGAGGGAGGTGATCAGTTCCTCCCGGATGGAGTCCAGCGGCGGATTGGTGACCTGGGCGAACAGCTGGGCGAAGTAGTCGAACAGCAGCCGGGGCCGTTCGGACAGCACGGCGACCGGGGTGTCGGATCCCATCGACCCGATCGGCTCGGCACCGGTGTTCGCCATCGGCGAGACGATCATCCGCAGCTCTTCATGGCTGTAGCCGAAGACCTGCTGGCGCCGGGTAACCGAGGCGTGGCTGTGCACCACGTGCTGGTGCTCGGGCAGCTCGTCGAGGTCGACGCGACCCTCGGCAAGCCACTCGGCGTAGGGCAGCTCTGCTGCGAGCTGCTCCTTGATCTCGTCGTCGTTGATCAGGCGGTGCTGCTCGAGGTCGACCAGCAGCATCCGGCCGGGCTTCATCCGGCCCTTCTTGATGATCTTCTCCGGGTCGACATCGAGGACCCCGGCCTCGGAGGCGAACACGACAAGACCGTCGTCGGTGACCCAGTACCGGCCCGGACGCAGCCCGTTGCGGTCAAGCACAGCGCCGATCAGGGTGCCGTCGGTGAAGGTGACCGAGGCCGGGCCGTCCCAGGGCTCCATCAGCGAGGAGTGGAAGGAGTAGAAGGCCTTCCGGGCCGGGTCCATCTCGGTGTGGTTCTCCCACGCCTCCGGGATCATCATCAGCACGGCGTGCGGCAGGGTGCGGCCGCCCAGGTGCAGCAGTTCCAGCACCTCGTCGAACGAGGCCGAGTCCGACCCGCCAGGGGTACAGATCGGGAACGTGCGCGACAGGTCGCCGGGGATCAGGTCGGTGGCCAGCAGCGCCTCCCGGGCGCGCATCCAGTTCCGGTTGCCCTTGACCGTGTTGATCTCGCCGTTGTGGGCCAGCAACCGGTACGGGTGGGCCAGTTCCCAGGCCGGGAAGGTGTTCGTGGAGAAGCGCGAGTGCACCAGCGAGAGGGCCGACTCGACCCGCTCGTCCAGCAGGTCGGGGAAGACCTCGGCCAGCTGCTGAGTGGTCAGCATGCCCTTGTAGACGGTGGTCCGCCCGGACAGCGAGGCGAAGTAGACGCCGGCGTCGTTGCGGGCCCGCTGGCGCAGCGGGTAGACCGCCCGGTCGAGGTCGATGCCGCTGGTCCGCTCGACCGTCGAGACGAAGAACTGCTCGAAGAACGGCATGTTCCTGACCGAGACCGGGCTGAGGGTCGAGTCATCGGTGGGTACCGGGCGCCAGCCGTGAACGACGAGGTTCTCCTCGGTGGCCAGGAACTCGATGGTGCGCTTGGCCGAGGCCCGCCGGGCCGGATCGGTGGGCAGGAACGCCATTCCCATGGCGTAGTGGCCGGGCTCGGGCAGGTCGAAGTCCACGACCTCGCGCAGGAACCGGTCCGGGACCTGCAGCAGCATCCCGGCGCCGTCACCCGCGGCGGCGTCGGCGCCGGTGGCGCCGCGATGGTCGAGGTTCTCCAGAGCGGTCAGACCCTTGGCGATGATGCCGTGGCTGGCTTCGCCACTGAGCTGCGCGACGAAGGCGACGCCACAGGCGTCGTGCTCGAAGGCGGGGTCGTAAAGGCCCTCGCCAGGTCGGCCAGGCATCGTGCTCAACGCCATGTGATCACTCCCATCTACGCGAACGCGCTGGGCGCGTGCCAGCCGGTCCGGCTGCACGCCGACGCTGCACGCTTTGGAGCGTGAGCCTACCCGAAACCAGTCAGGTCACCACGCGTCCCAACTGCATGATGGACGCCCGCCGCCCGCTGCCGCCGTCCAGAGACTGGGCGCGAGGTCCGGATGGCGGACAATCTCAGGGGCTGTCCACCTTGTCCGGGCCGGGATCGTCCGCACCACCGTCCACGGTGGCCTCGGCCACCGGCTCGCCCGGTTCCGGAGCCTCGGCCCCGGTGGCGGAGTCCTCGGGCTGGTCGGGGACCGCCGGTGCCGGCCGGCCGAACTCGACGACCTCCTCCCGCCCGGGGCGCAGCCTGGTCAGCGCGACGAACAGCAGCACGCCGGTCGCGCAGATCAGGATCGCCACCGCCTCGTTGAAGCGGATCGGACCGAAGGTGTCGTAGGAGTAATCCAGACGGATGTGCTCGGTGAAGATCCGGCCGAAGCCGTAGAGGGCGATGTAGAGCGCGAAGACCTTGCCGCGACCCAGCCGGAACCTGCGGTCGGCCCAGAGCAGCACCCCGGCAACCAGCAGGTTCCACAGCGATTCGTAGAGGAAGGTCGGGTGGAAGGTGGCGTACTGCTCGAAGCCGGGAGCCCGGTGGGCCGGATCGATCTCCAGGCCCCAGGGCAGGTCGGTCGGCTGGCCGTACAGCTCCTGGTTGAACCAGTTGCCGAACCGACCGATGGCCTGGCCGACGGCGATGCCGGGAGCCAGCGAGTCGGCTAGAGCGGTGAAGGAGATCCGCTGCCGCCGGCAGGCCCACCAGCAGGCCAGGGCACCGAAGCCGACCGCACCGTAGATGGCGATGCCGCCCTCCCAGATGAACAGGGCGCTCCACGGGTTGATCCCGGGTGCGAAGTAGTCGCCGAGGTGGGTCAGCACGTGGTAGATCCGTGCCCCGACGATCCCCAGCGGGATCGTCCACACCAGCACCGTCTCGAAGGTCTCCGGGGTGCCGCCGCGCGCCCGCCACCGGCGCAGGCCGATGATCCAGGCGGCGATGATCCCGGTGATCAGGCAGAGGGCGTAGATGTGGATGGTGAGCGGCCCGATCTGGAAACTGCTGATCGAGGGGCTGGGAATGAACAGGGTCACGGGCCAATCTTTATCCGGGCGTCAACCCTGTGGTCGAACCAGCCGCTCGAAGTCGGCCCGGAAGGTGCCGATCGCGGTCCCCTGCGTCCACACCAGGAGGCCGCGACGGGAGGAGTCGAAGCCGATGACCTGGGTGGAGTGGCTGACGTCATAGCCCCCGTCCGGGAGCTTCTCGGTGCCCTCGATGGCCACGCCCATCGAGGCCGCCGCCGCGGCGATCGTCGTCGCCGCTCCGGTCAGCCCGACGAAGCCGGGGTCGATCCTGGCCAGATACTTCGCCAGCACCGGTGGGGTGTCGCGCTCGTGGTCGACCGTCACGAACACCACCTGGAGCCGCTCGCGGACCTCGCCCGGCACCCGGTTGACGGCTGAGGCGAGGTCGGTGAGCACACGGAGGCAGATTTCGGGTCAGTTGGTGTAGCCGAAGAAGAAGACCAGCACCGGCGCGGAGCTGCCGGTTCCCAGGGTGAAAGG
>CAYQXH010000200.1:0-3804 GCA_964421325.1 uncultured Propionibacteriaceae bacterium | reverse complement strand
GCGACGTCGTTGGAGATCCACTGCATGGTGTCGAAGATCGCCATGCCGGAGTCGACGGAACCGCCGGGGCTGTTGATGTAGAGGAAGATGTCCCGGTTCGGGTCCTCGGCGTTCAGCAGCAGCATCTGTGCACAGATGGCGTTCGCGTTCTCGTCCCTGACCTCGGAGCCGAGGAAGATGATCCGGTTGGCGAGCAGGGACTGGTAGACGGAGTCGGTCATGCCCATGGGGCCGGCGCCTGCGGCCATGGACAGGCCGCGCTCGATGGCTCGATGTTCGTTCACGAAGGCGAACCTACCCGGTGGGACCGACGAATCGGTGGTGTCGGGCCCCCTGTTCGCTGACGGCGCACCGGCCCCGGTCAGCCGGCGGGAGCCCGGTAGGCCCGCGCGTTCCCGACGTCGGCGGCGAACCCGACGCTGCGGTACACGCGGCCGGCGGGGTTGTCGGGCTCGGTGACGATCACCCAGCGGTCACAGCCGTGGGCTGCCGCCCACCGGGCGGCCACACCGAGCAGGTGAGCGGCGAGGCCGCGCCGCCGGTGGGCCTCGTCGGTGCCGACGGACTGGTAGCGCGCAGTGGTGCCGCACCGGACGATGCCGAGGTTGGACACCAGCGAGCTCCCGTCGAAGGCGCCGAAGAAGGCCAGCACGTCCTGCTCGGAGAGCCGGCGTCGCAGCCCGGTCTGGGCGCGGGCGTACCGTTCATGGTCGGCCGGGTCGTAGGCTCCGGTCCGCTCGTTGTCGAGGACCTCTGCAGCGATCACCTGCTCCCAGTCGTCGCCCTCGATGCGTCGCACGACGTAGCCGTCGGCGAGCGGTGTCTGGCGCGGCACGTGCCCGGTGGTGAGCACGTCGTCGCCCTCCACCTCGAAGCCGAGGGCTGCCCAGGCCCGGACGTCCTCGGGCGGTCGGATCAGTCCGATCGACCGCCATGGCGCCCAGGGATGCGCGGCCTCGAACGCCGCCAGCCATCGCTGGGCGTCCCCCACCCCCGCCTCGTCGAGCACGAAGATGCAGTTGCCCCAGTGGAAGTCGGGATTGGCGGGCGTGCTGACCACCAGGTGGTCGCCGCGGTCCTCGATCGTGGAGCCGAGGTGTCCGAGGACGGCCAGGTCGGTTGCCCAGCCGGGAGGAAGGTCGCGCATGGCCGCGACGGTATCCGAACCGGTGGCACGCCACGCGCAGCTGCCTGAACGCGGACGTCGCCGCCACAGTTGCTGTGACGGCGACGCGGCGGGTGCCTACTCGGCTTCGGGCTCCATGGTGGCGCCGGCGATGTCGACCGGGTTGCCCTCGGTGTCGACCACCTTGGCCTGGCCGACGATCAGCCCCATTGCCTTGTTGCGCCTGATCTCCTGCATCCAGGCCGACACGTGGTTGTGTTCCATCATGTGCTGGGCCTCCTGCTCCGGCGTGGAGTTGTTCTGGGCGGCCTTGCGGACCAGCAGCTCGGAGAGGTCGGCCTGCTCCACCCCCACCTCGGCGTCGTCGGCCACCTTGTCAAGGATCAGCTGGGCCTTCAGCCCGCGGAGCGTGGAAGCCTCCACCTCGGCCCAGAACTCCTCGGGGGTGTTGGCGGTCTCGTCCGCCTGCTCCAGGTAGCGCTCGAGGGTCAGTCCGGCGCGCTGCAGCTGCTCGGTGATCTGCTCCCTGCGGGCTGCGACCTCGGCTGCGATGACGCGCTCGGGCACCTCGAACTCGGTGGCGTCGACGAGTGCCTCGAGCACCTTGTCGCGGCCACTGGCCACCTGCTCGGCTGTCAGCATCTGCTCAACGCCGGAGGCGAGATCGGCACGCATCTCCTCGACCGTGTCGAACTCGGAGATCATCGCGGCGAACTCGTCGTCGATGTCGGGCAGCTTCTGCTCGCTGACCTTGCTCACCGTCACGGTGATGTCGGCAGGCTCACCCTCCAGGGGGCCGCCGACGAGGGTGGAGGCGAACTCGGCGGACTCGCCGGCGGAAAGGCCGGTGACAGCCTCGTCGAGGCCCTCGATCATGCCGCCGGAGCCGATGATGTAGGTCACGTTGTCCGCCGTGGCGTCAGGCAGGGCCTCGCCGTCACGGGTGCCGGCAAGGCTGATCGTCACCTGGTCGCCCGCGGCGGCGGGGCGCTCGACGTCGGTGCTGGTCGCGAACCGCTGTTGCAGCATCTTGATCCGGTCGGCCACTTCTTCGTCGACGGAACGCCTGGGCTCGACGGTCGCGGTCAGCTTGCTGAAGTCGGCCACCTCGAACTCGGGACGGATGTCGATCTCGGCGGTGAACTCGACGACCTCACCGTCCTCCAGCCTGGTCACCTCGACGTCGGGCTCGCCGAGCGGAACGATGGCGGCCTCGGTGACAGCAGCCTCGAAAGCTGCCGGCAGGGCGGCGTTGATCGCCTCCTGCAGGACGGCACCCCGGCCGAACCGCTGGTCGATCACCATGGTCGGGACCTTGCCCTTGCGGAAACCGGGGATCGTGACCTGTTGCGCGATCTCGCGGTAGGCCTTGTCCAGATGTGGCTTGAGGTCGGCGAAGGGGATCTCAACGGTGAGCTTGACCCGGGACGGGCTGAGCTGCTCGACGGTGCTGGGCAAGGCAAGACTCCTGGAAGCTGGGGACACAACTTGGCCATCCTAGCGAGTCGGGCACGCCGGGGTCACAACAGGTCGCCGCCGCAGGCCCGCGCCCGGCCGCCGACGGACCTGCTCGGACACAGGGGCGGAGCGTGCCGGTCCGCGATCGTTCAGGCTGCCTTGGCCCTGATCGCGTCGAGCTGGCTCTCGCTGAGGCCGAGCCCTTCGGTCAGGTAGCCGTGCATCGACCCGAAGGTGAGCTTCGCCCTGCTGATCGCAGCCGTGATGTCGCCCGTCGCGGTCGCCCCGGCGGAGCGGGTGTACTCGGCCGCGATGTCCGCCTCGCTCGCCCCGGCCGCCGACATGATCAGGGCCACTACCCACCCGGTCCGGATCCGGTTGTCCGAGCAGTGCACCAGGACCGGGCCGGCGCTTGCCGCCACCCTGGCGAGCGCCTTGCCCATGGCAGCCCGGCTGCCGGCGTCGTCGACGAGGTCCTCCGGGGAGGCCACCACGCCTACCGGGAACGCGGAGCGCCCGACGTCCGGCAGCGCCGGGTCGGGCCGGCGTGAGCGTTCGGCCCCGGTGCGCAGGTCGATGATCCTGCCGTCGCGCAGCAGGCCGCTGAGGAGCGCCCGACCTGTCGTGGACGAACCCGTCAGGCCCCCGGAGCGATAGACGACGCCGGGCTCGAGACCTGCGGCCGCGAGGGCATCACGGAAACCGCTCGTTCCGCTGAGGGCTGTGGTGGCCGGGCTCACCGAGGCCCGGACGGCCCGGGAGGACCACTGGATGGTGCCGTTGGTGTAACGCTGCGTCCAGACGGCGACTCCCTTGTACTCGACCCGCCAGCGATTGCTGATCGGCAGCCCGAACACTTCCCAGCCGCCGCGCCGGAGGTAGGTCTCGTAGACCTTGCCGGCGAGGCGGTACGGGCCGGCCGTGGCCGACGTCGTGCCCAGCGGTGCGACGGAGTCGCTGAAGCCGACCTCGACCACCACCGGGTTGTGGTCCGAGGGCAGGACGTATCCGTCCGCGTAGAACCAGTAGCTCGCCCCGCCGACCGCTCGCAGCTGCGTGTGCGGCCCCGTGGCGACCTTGTAGGTCCGGATCACCGCACCCCGGGGAGCCCAGACGTAGTCCAGGGTGCTCCCGCTGGTGCGGACGGCCTTGTAGGTGCGCGTCCCACCGACGACGGCAGTCATGGACTGCAGCGAGACGGCGCCTGGGATGTCGGTGGT
>CAYQXH010000199.1:0-3805 GCA_964421325.1 uncultured Propionibacteriaceae bacterium | reverse complement strand
CGTTCAGGCCGGTCGGGATCGGGCACCGTCCCAGGCCGTTCGGTCGGGTTGAACGGGAATGGAACCGTCCCCCTCGGTCGGGTTGAACGGGAATGGAACCGTCCCCAGAAGCGGCGATCAGGGGGTGGGGGCTACGGGGTGGCGCAGGATCGTCTTCAGCTTCTCCGGCGCGGCCTTCCGCGGATCGCCTAGATAGATCTCGTGGTGCTTGCCGCCACCGGCGCCCACCAGGTCGACCAGACCAGCTCCCGCCAGGTACGCCGGCAGCCCGGCGAGGGTCTCCGGCTCGGTCGCGTACGGCCCGACGTGCAGCACCTGGACGCAGCTGCCCTCGGTGAACCTCTCCAGGCGCAGGCCGTCGAACTCCGGCTGGTCGCCACGCTTGGCGCGCAGCGCGGCCAGACCGGAGGTGAACGCCTCGCCGTCCACCTCCTCCGGCAGCAGGATCAGCAAACGGTAGTGCCAGTTGTCGGGGTGGGCCAGGTCGAACTCGCCGTCGGTGAGCCACCACAGCCCCTCCAGGGGCATCACGGGGAAGTCCAGCGGCGACTCCACGCGGCGCTTGAGGGCGAACTTGATCGTGTAGGCGAGGCCGTAGATGGCCGCGGTGTCAGTGGCGAAACCGGGTGAGGTGCCGGGGCTGCGCCCGGGCTCGATCCGGCCGTCGATGGCGAGGAACGGCAGCTCCGGCACGTCCACTATTTCGAACCGGCCGGCTCCCGGTCGGTAGAGCCCGCGCCACCGGCCCTTCAGGTCCACAATCTCCATGGGCCCAGCCTGCACCCTGCCCCCGGGGGAGGGTCCAACGCCGGGCACAGCCGCACCGGGCCGCCTTGGGGCTGCAATAGGCTGGGGCGGTGACCGCAGCCAGCCGTGCCGTACCGCGCCGAACGATCCTCGCCGTTCCGGGATCGTCCGACCGGTTCATCGAGAAGGCAAGAACCCTCGGCGTGGACGGGCTCTTCCTCGACCTGGAGGACGCGGTCGCACCGGCAGTGAAGGTCGAGTCCCGGCAACGCATCGTGGCAGCCCTCGGCAGCGCGCAGGGCTTCGCCGCCGGCCTGGTCACCGTCCGGGTCAACGGCTGGGAGAGCCCCTGGACCTACGGGGACGTGATCGAGGTGGTGACCGGCGCCGGCGCCGGCGTCGACGCCCTGGTGCTGCCCAAGACCCAGTCGGCAGCTCAGGTGCAGGCCCTCGACCTGCTGCTCACCCAGGTCGAACACACCGCGGGTCTGCCCATCGGCCGCATCGGACTGGAAGTGCAGATCGAGGACGCCATCGGCCTGCTGCACGTCAACGAGATCGCAGCGGCCAGCCCGCGCCTGGCCAGCCTGGTCTTCGGTCCCGGAGACTTCATGGCGAGCCTCGGCATGGGCGGGCTGAACGTCGGCGCGCAGCCCGCCGGCTACCCGGCCGACGCTTTCCACCACGTGCTGATGTCGATCCTGGTTGCGGCACGGGCGAACGGCCTGCAGGCCATCGACGGCCCCTTCGTTGCGATTCGGGACGTGGACGGCTTCCGCCGCTCGGCCGAACTCAGCGCGGCCCTCGGCTACGACGGCAAGTGGGTACTACATCCTTCTCAGGTGGACGCGGGCAACGAGGTCTACTCGCCGAAACCGTCCGACTTCGAACGGGCCCAGCGGATCATGGCGGCGTACGCGCAGGCCACCGAGCTGGCCGGGGGCGCCGTCGGCGCCATCGTTGTCGATGACGAGATGGTTGACGAGGCGGGGGTCAAGCTGGCCGCCGCGATTCTGGCCCGAGGCCGGGCCGCCGGGATGGAGGAGACCAGATGACCCAGCCGACCCCAAGGCTCAGCAGCCTGTTCAAGCTCGAGTACCCCCAGTCGGTGGGGGTGTACAACACCTACGACGAGGCCCAGAAGGTGGTCGACTTCCTCGCCGACGCCCGCTTCCCCGTGGAGAACCTGTGCATCGTCGGCACCGAGCTGAGGTCGGTCGAGCGGGTGCTCGGACGCCGCAGCTGGGGCACCGTGATCGGGCAGGGCGTCCAGAGCGGCGTTTCCACCGGCCTGATGATCGCGCTGCTGATGTGGCTGTTCGTGCCGAACGAGAACCCGTTGCTGCTCGCTGCCTACGCACTGGGCATCGGCATCGTCGTCGGGATCATTATGGCCGCCCTCGCCTACTGGATGAGCCAGGGCAAGCGGGACTTCACCTCGGTCTCGCAGACCATCGCAACCAAGTACGAGGTGCTGGCGGAGCACAAGGTGGTCAGCCGTGCCCGGGAACTGGTCAGCGGGATGCCGGGCGTCCGGGCCGCCCAGTTCAACCCGGCCGCCGGCCCTGCCCAGCAGGTCCCGCAGCAGAACTTCGCGCCGGCGCCGGTCCCCTACGGTCAGGCTCCGGGCCAGTACGGTTCCTACGGCCAGGCGCCCGGCCAGTACGGCCAGGGTGGTCCGGGCCAGTACCCGCAGGCGCCGGGGCCGTACGGCCAGCCCGCCGGCCCTTACGGTCATCCGGGACAGCAGCAGCCCTACTACCCGTCGGGCCAGCCGCAACCCGGCCCGTACGGCTACGGTCCGGAGGTGACCCCGACGGGTCTCGGCTACCCGGAACACGACCAGCCCGCGCCGCCGGCGTCCGGCCCGGCGCCGGAGGAGCCGGGGAAGAGCGAGCCGGGGCGCGACGGCAACTGAGCCTGGGCTGGTCACCGGACGCCGCGGCCAACCCGACGCGCCGGATCAGCCGGCGTCGCGGGCGCGGCCAGCGCCCCAGCGGGCACCCGAACCGGGGAAGCCGAGCTTCGCCGATCCCTGGCCCGCCCGCTCCCTGAGCCTGGAGGGTCAGCTGTCGGCCATCTCCTTTGCCAGGAACTCGGCGTAGGCCGGCAGGTCGAGCTGGCCCGAGCCGGAGACGCCGATCACGATCACGGGGGACTCCCCGGCGGCGGTGGCCTCCCGCGCCTGCCGGATGGCTCCGGCGATCGCATGGTTGGACTCGGAAGCCGGGACGATGCCCTCCGCCCGCGCGAACATCACGCCGGCCTCGAACGCCTCCAGTTGCCGCACCGAGATGGCCCCGATCAGGCCCTCGTGGTAGCAGTGGCTGACCAGCGGCGACATCCCGTGGTAGCGCAGGCCACCCGCGTGCACCGGGTCCGGGACGAAGTCGGCCCCTAGGGAGTACATCTTCAGCAGCGGCGTCAGGTGCGCCGTGTCGCCGAAGTCGTAGCGGTACTCGCCTTCGGTCAGCGACGGCGCAGCCTTCGGCTCACAGGCGACGATCTTCGTCGCGGCCCGGCCCTCGAGGTTCTCCCGGATGAACGGGAAGCTGATCCCGGCCAGGTTCGAGCCGCCACCGGCGCAGGCGAACAGGTAGTCGGCCGGACGCTCACCGAACAGCTCCAGCTGCTTCAGCGCCTCCTGGCCGATCACCGTCTGGTGGAGCGCGACGTGGTTCAGCACCGACCCGAGGGAGTAACTGGCGTTCGGGTCCTTGGCCGCAGCCTCGACGGCCTCGCTGATCGCCATGCCGAGCGAGCCGGTGGTGTCGGGGAACTGCTCGCGCAGCGCCTTGCCCGCCTCGGTCAACTCGGACGGGCTGGCCACGACCGAAGCGCCGAAGGTCTCCATCAGCACGTGGCGGTACGGCTTGCCCTCATAGGAGCTGCGCACCTGCCAGATGTCGCAGGACAGGCCGAAGATCTGGCAGGCGAAGGCAAGCGCTGAACCCCACTGGCCGGCGCCGGTCTCGGTGGTGAGCCGGCTGCGTCCGGCGACCTTGTTGAAGTAGGCCTGCGGCACGGCCGAGTTCGTCTTGTGGCTGCCGACCGGCGA
>CAYQXH010000198.1:0-3808 GCA_964421325.1 uncultured Propionibacteriaceae bacterium | reverse complement strand
GCTGGGAGACCGACGAGGAGCTGTGGCGGCTCACGTTCCCGATGGACATGGCCCCGCAGGCCCACGACATCATCCGCACCTGGCTGTTCTCCCGGGTGGTCCGGGCACACTTCGAGCACGGCGTGCTGCCCTGGAAGCTGGCCGCGATCTCCGGTTTCGTGGTCGACCCGGACCGGAAGAAGATGAGCAAGAGCAAGGGCAACGTGATCGTGCCCACCGACATCCTCGAGCGCTTCGGCTCGGACGCGGTCCGCTGGCGGGCCGCCATGGCCCGTCCGGGCATGGACTCGCCGTTCGACGAGACCCAGATGAAGGTCGGCCGCCGGCTGGCGATGAAGATCCTCAACGCCAGCAAGTTCATCCTCGGCATCGCCGCCGACACCCCGGCCCGCACCCTGCCGACCGAGGCCGTCGACCTGGCCATGCTGGCCGGGCTGGCAAAGGTCGTGGAGCAGGCCACGGCTGCCTTCGACGCCTACGACTACTCGGCTGCGCTCGAGGCTGCGGACAAGTTCTTCTGGCAGTTCTGCGACGACTACCTCGAACTGGTCAAGGAACGGGCCTACTCCGACTCGGCTGCCAGCGACTCGGCCAGGGCTGCGCTGCGGGAGGCCCTCGGGGTGATGCTGCGCCTGTTCGCCCCGTTCCTGCCGTTCGTCACTGAAGAGGTCTGGTCCTGGTGGCAGGAGGGTTCGGTCCACCTCGCTGCGTGGCCGCTGCCATCGGACCTGCCGGCCGCCGACGGCGATCCGGCGTTGCTGGAGGACCTGGCCGCTGCCCTGATGGGGATCCGCGGCGCCAAGTCGCAGGCGAAGGTCTCGATGAAGACCGAGGCCACCAGTGCCGTCTTCGTCGGTCCCAACGCCGTGCTCGGTCGGCTGTCCGCCGCCGAGGCCGACCTGCGGGCCGTCGGCCGGATCAGCAGCCCGATCGTCTGGGAGGAGTCCGACCAGCCCCTCCAGGTGCGGGTGGAGCTGAAGCCGGCCGAGGATCAGGAGTGACCGGAAGGGCGCCGCTCGCTGTCGCCGTCGTCCTGCTGCTGGCCGGCTGCGGCGCCGGCGTCCCGAGGGACAGCACCGGCCAGGTGACCGCAGCCGCCACCACAGATGCGTTCTCGATCAAGGTTGGTGACTGCGTCGGCAAGGTCGATGGCGACAGCACCGACAAGCTCCCCCTGGTGCCGTGCGCGGACAAGCACTCCTGGGAGGCCTTCGCGGCCAGCGACCTCTCCGGAGCGGACTTCCCGGGCAACGCGGAGGTGAAGGACCAGGCCGAAAAGGCCTGCGTCGCAGCCTTCAAGGCCTTCGTCGGGATCGCGGCCGACGACTCCAGGTACGAACTCACCTTCCTCACACCCACCAAGGAGACGTGGACCCAGGCCGGTGACCGCGAGGTGGTCTGCCTGGTCGGCAGCTCCAGTGGCGGCGTCACCGGTTCCCTTCGCGGCGTCGCCAAGTAGCTCTGCCGAAAGGCTCCCGCCGCCCCGCCTCGCTACCCGTTGGTCGGGGACGCTACCCGTCCACGGGTAGCGTCCCGGCCGAAGGGTAGCGTCGCGACCGAAGGGTAGCGTCGCGACCGGGACGGAGGGTGCGCGGCGTCAGAGCAGGTCGGCCAGTACCGGGTCGGCCATCTTCATGACAGCCGACTTGGCCTCGGCTGCGTTGGTACCGGCGCGGGCTGCAGCGGCCATCTGCTGGCACTGGGTCATCGTGTGCAGGCCGAGCGCCGTCCGGACGGCAGGCACCTTGCCTGGGGCCATCGACAGGCTGGAGACCCCGAGGCCGGCCAGCACCAGCGCCAACCCCGGGTCGCCGGCGGCCTCGCCGCAGACCCCGACCGGCTTGCCCATCGCCTGGCCACCCTCACACGCGAGCGCGACGACGTCGAGCAGCGCCGGCTCCCACGGATTGAGCAGGTCGGCAAGCTCTCCCTGCATCCGGTCGGCAGCCATCGTGTACTGCTGCAGGTCGTTGGTGCCGAGCGAGGCGAAGTCCACGTGGTAGAGGATCCCGCGACTGCGGATCGCAGCTGCCGGCACCTCGATCATCACGCCCACCTTGGGCAGCCCCAGCGCCCGCACCCTGGCCGCGAACCAGGTCGCCTCGGCCTGGGTGGCGATCATCGGCGCCATCACCCGGACATCGGCACCGGTCGCCTTGTAGGCGGCGGCCAGGGCCTCCAGCTGGGCGTCGAGGACCTCGGTGCGGATCATGCCGAGCCGGATCCCGCGCCTGCCGAGTGCCGGGTTCTCCTCCGGGCCGAGGTCGGCGAACTTCAGTGGCTTGTCGGCGCCCGCGTCCAGGGTGCGCACGACGACACGCCGGGTGCCGAAGGCCTCGAACACCTCGGTGTAGGTGGCGGTCTGCTCCTCGACGGTCGGCATGGTCTCACGGTCTAGGAACAGGAACTCGGTGCGGAACAGGCCGACACCCTCCACCGGCTGCTTGGCCGCCTTGCGAGCGTCCTCGGCTGTGCCGATGTTGGCCAGCAGGGCCACCGGGTAGCCGTCCTTGGTCGCCCCCTTGCCGGTACCGCCGGCGAGGGCGGCTGCCCGACGACGCTTCCGCTCCTCGAGCATGGCCGACTCCTCTGCGGTCGGGTTGACGGTGATCTCGCCAACCCCGCCGTCGATGGCCACCTTGGTACCGAACGGGACCGACATGATGCCGACGGCCTGGACCACTGCCGGGATGCCCAGCTGGGAGGCGAGGATCGCGGTGTGGCTGGTCGGCCCGCCGGCCTCGGTGATGATGCCGAGGCAGGTCTCGTTGGTGAGGGTAGCGGTCTCGGCGGGGGCGAGGTCGTGTGCGGCAAGGATGCTCGGTTCGGTCAGCGTCGGCACCCCGGGTTCGGGGTAACCGAGCAGCCGGGCGACCGCCCGGTCGCGGACGTCGCGGAGGTCGGTGACCCGCTCGGCCATGTACCCGCCGAGCGACTCGAACATGACACAGATCTCTTCCACTGCTGCGGTCACGGCAGTGGTGGGGCCCTTGCCCGCCTGCAGCTGGTTGTCGATGCCCATCGCCAGCCCGGGATCCCGGGCCATCATCGCCCCGGCCTCCAGGATCGGGCGCGCGTGGGAGTTCGCCGTTGCGGCCCGGGCGTCGAGCCCGGTGGCGACGTCCTCGAGCACCCCGCGCACGATGGCGGACGCAGCCGCCGCGTCAGTTGTCGGTGCTTCGTCCGCCGGCGCCTTGGGGGCGGGGGTGACCACCACCAGGGGGCCGACAGCGGTACCGGCACTAACGCCGATGCCATGGAATGTGGTGTGCAGGGCGTCGCCGGTCATCGGTTTACTCCGCGTCGAGATCGCGGGAAAGCAGTGCGACCAGCGAGTCGAGCGCCTCCTCCGCGCCATCGCCCTCTGCTGCCAGGGTGACGGTCTCGCCGTTCTTGGCACCAAGAGCCATGACCATCAGGATGCTGCGGGCGTCAACCGGGTTGCCGCCTTCCTTTGCGATGGTGACCGGGAGGCCGGTGGCCGTTGCAGCCTGGACGAAGAGCGAGGCGGGACGGGCGTGCAGTCCGACCGAAGAGGCGATGCTGACTTGGCGAGTGGCCATGGGGAACTCCTTTGTTGGCGTCGTTGGCGACCGGAGTTCCACAATGGCATAAACGCCCCGCCGCCTGCGACAGTTCGGAGCACGGGGAAGGACTTTTGACGCTGCAGCCCGCCGGTGGCGGCCTCAGGCGCTCTTGTCGCGCCGTTCCGTCCGGGCGATCTGGGCACGACTGACCAGCTGCGGGGCAGCTCCGTCGTTCACCACGTCGGCACCGACCAGCACCTGGGCCACCTCGTCGTCGCTGG
>CAYQXH010000197.1:0-3928 GCA_964421325.1 uncultured Propionibacteriaceae bacterium | reverse complement strand
TGTTCAAGGCCCAGATGGTCAACGAGGGCGACCGCCTGACCACGGTCTTCTTCCCCGAGGAGGGCGACGTCCTTGCCTCGATGTCGGCGCTCGGCGTCGACGGCGTCCGGCGGGTCGCGGCGCGCGGCCTGCACCCGCGGTCGGAAACCCTGCGCGCCGCAGTCGAAGCCGAAACCCTGCACACCGTCACAGCCATCGAGCCGAGCCTGCTCCTTCGGGTCAACTACCGGGTCATCGACCACCTGTCCTCACTGCACCTGCAGTGGGCCCGCCTCACCACCACGATCGCGCTGATGCACGCAACCACGCTGCAGGCGGACGCGGGCTGGTTGCGGTGCACTCCCGAGCAGCGCTACCGCAGCCTGCTGAAGGAGAACCCCGGCCTGGTGCAGCGGGTCACCCAGCGCGACCTCGCCAGCTTCCTCAACATCACCGATGTCGCCCTCAGCCGGATCGCCAAGCGGGTCCGTGGCGACGTCGTCCCCGCCCTGGCGACAGACGAGGACGACGACGAGGACGAGTCGACCGTCGCACTGCGCGCCTCAGCCCTGGTCTGAACCCCCGGGCCGTCGGCCAGCCAGCAGGCCGGTCAGCGGCGGGGACCAGAGTTCGTGCCCCGGGCGACCGAAGCCGGTGAGCAGGCTGTTGGCGGCTTGCCAGCCGGTGGTGGCGGCCCGCTCCATCAGGGCGATCGGCCAGTCGCAGCGCACCAGGTCGCCGGCCAGCACCACCCTGGCGTCCGGGGTGACGACCGTCGGCCGGTCGCGCCAGGGCGAGGTGTCGACCAGCGCGCAGTCGTCTGCCACCAGCCACTCCTCGCGCAGCACCTCCGCGCCCCCGAGTTCCGGGTGCACGCGGGCGGCCTCGTCCCACAACCGGGTGCGGGTGGCGTCCGAGGTGTCGGTGAGCGCATACCCGTGGACCTCGACAACGGTCCCGCCGTTGGCCTCGGCCCACCGTGCGGCGCCGGCCTCGAAGGCGTCCAGCCGGCTGATGTTGTCCAGCGGTCCGTAGCCGCTCGTGCCGAGGAACGCCGACACCTGCCGGTGCCGCCCCGCCAGCCACCGGCGCCCGACGCCGAACGGCGGCGCGGTGCGCAGGGCCGCGATCCGATCCCGCCAGGCCTCATCCCCCAGCCAGCCCGCCCCGGCGACCAGTTCCTGAAGGGGCCGGGTGTCGACGGCGAGCACCACTGCGTCCGCAGGCAGGTCGCCGGCGGTGGTGGACACCACGACGCCGTCGCCGGCCTCGGCGATGCCGGTGACCCGTGTGCCGGTCAGCACCTCGACGCCGAGCCCGCCGAGGTGGCGGCCCAGTGGCGCCCAGAGGGCCGAGTCGTAGTCGTCGTCGGGCACGTCGAACAGCAGCCCTTCGGCGGAGCCGACGAAGTAGGTGTGGAACATCGCCACCAGCTCGCCGCCGGAGAACTCCCGTGGGTCGGCGAAGAAGCTGCGCGCGAACACCTCGAGCGCCAGGTGCCGGGCAGAGGCCGGAAAGTGCAGCCGGTCGAGCACGTCCGCCGCGCTGACCCCGTCAAGTGCCGAGTAGGTGTCCGGAAACTTCACCTGGAGCAGCCCGAGCGCCTCACTGACATCGACCCTGGTCAGGTCCGCAAGCCCGAACGACGGGCTTCTGGCCACGAAACCGGCCAGGTTCCAGGGCGGGGTCCGGGGAATCTTGGTGAAGGAGTCGACGACGGGCTGCCCGCCCGGCGCCGGCGCCAGCTGCAACGGGTAGTCGGTGACCGGGACCAGGCCGGAGAGGGTCGGATCCGTCCGGCGCAGCAGGGCCCGCAGGTTGTAGTACTGGCGGAAGAAGGCGTGGAAGCCGCGGCTCATCGTCCCAAGCTCCGTCGGCCACGCCCGGACCCGGCCGCCGAGCGTCGGCTGCGCCTCGACCAGCTGGACGTGGACGCCGCGCTCGGCCAGCCCGGTCGCTGCGGCAAGGCCCGCGATCCCGCCCCCGACCACCACCACCTTCGGCTGGCGGTCCAGCCCGGCTCCGCCGACCGCCGGTGCAGCCGGATGCCTGACGGCGTTGCGGTCCCGGCCCGGTCGCCAGGCCCTCATGCCGCCTGCTCCCTGCGTCCGGCCAGTTGCCAGGCGATGATCGTCCCGGTAACCAGGGCGAAGCCGAACCCGAAGTCCTCGATCGGGATGTCGAAGGGGAACCTGACGCCGAGGAAGTGCTCCGGGGAGTACAGCACGATCGGGTCGACCAGCTTGGTCAGCCAGCCGTCCACCAGCACCTGGAAGAAGAAGACGATGCCCATCGTCGCCCAGTACTGGACGGTGCGGAAGATGCCGGTCCGGAGCCAGAGGAGCTCGACGGCGACCACGACGATCACGGCCACGACCGTGGCGAGGGTGTACTCAGGCATCTGCTGCTCCTTCGGCCATCACGGCGTCGTCCCCTCTTGGTCGCGTTCCACCTCGGCGGGGCCGGCCGGCGAGCCGGCACGTCTGGACAGCCGCGCCATGGTCTGGCCCACAGCCTCGAAGGTGAGCAGGCCGCAGATGGGGATCACGAGGAAGAAGACGACCTCCTCCAGCGGTACGGCGGCGGGGAACAGCCAGCCGGTGGTGTGTGCAGGACTGTAGCCCCAGTGGCCGCGGGCGATCGCCACCGCGTCCCAGACGTAGAAGATGACCAGCAGGGGCAGCAGGGCGAGCGCGAGTCGCCGGGGACGTCGGTAGACCCTGGCGCGCAGGACGAACTCCAGCGGCAGCGTCACCAGGAGGCACGCGGCCATCAACAGCAGGTACTCCCCCGGCATCAGGCGCTCAACCTCCCGGTCGGCCCTTCCCCGGGCTCCGGAGTGGCCGGCGCCAGCGCAGGGGTCGTCCGGTCCGACCTTGGGACCGTCCGGGGACCGGCGACCATGATGGTCGCTGCCGTGACGGCCTTGCGCCAGGTCGGCACGCGGGCCCGGTCGGAGAACACGTCGTAGTCGCGAGCCTCGATGCGGTCGAGGATCTGGGAGTAGAGGGTCAGCGCTGTGGCGACGCAGCGGGCCGAGCGGGGCGGCAGCATCGCCACGCCCGCGCGGGCCTGGTCGTACAGCTCGCGGTTGCGCTCGATCTCGAAAGCCATCAACTGCCGCCAGGCCTCGTCCACCTTGCCCGGCCACGGGGAGGCGCCGAAACGCTCCAGGTCCTCCCTGGGCAGGTAGACCCGGCCGCGGTGGAGGTCCTCGCCGACGTCGCGGAGGAAGTTGGTGAGCTGGAACGCCAACCCGAGGGCCCGGGCCGGTTCCCTCGCCGCCGGGGTCAGGGGCTGCAGGACGGGCAGCATCATCTCCCCGATCACGGCGGCCGAACCCTCCATGTAGTCGCACAGGTCGGGCCAGGTGTCGTAGCCGGCGATGTCCAGATCCATCGCCATGGCCGAGAAGAACCGGTCGAAGCACTCGATCTCGATACCGCACTCGTGCACGGTGTTGGCGATCGCAGCCATCGTCGGGTTGGGCGGATTGCCGTCGAGGGCGGCGTCGAAACCGGCACGGAACCCGGCCAGCGCCCGCCGCGTCGCCGCCGGGCTGTACCTGGTGGCGCCGTCGGCGTCCACGATGTCGTCGGCCAGCCGGCACAGCGCGTAGACCGCGTGCACGTGCCGCCGTTGCGGTTTCGGCAGCAGGACGGCACCCCAGAAGTAGGTGGTGCCGTACTCCCGCGTCAGCCGGGCGCACTCGGCGTACCCGGCGGCCAGCTCGGCCGGCGACCCGATGGCGGTCATCGCCGGCCGCCCAGGTAGTCCCGCACCCTGCTGGCAGCCAGCTCGCCGCTGATCAGGACCATCGGCACGCCCACCCCCGGAGTGGTGCCGCTGCCGGCGAAGAACACCCCCGGCACCCGCGGCTCGACATTGCCCGGACGGAACGGCCCGGTCTGGCCGAAGGTGTGCGCGAGGCTGAACGGGGTGCCCATCG
>CAYQXH010000196.1:0-3992 GCA_964421325.1 uncultured Propionibacteriaceae bacterium | reverse complement strand
ACAGACCGGCCGGACGCTTGTCGCCGATCGTCTTGAGCCGCACCTCGCCGTCCAGCTCGACCTGCTCGATGGCGCCGTCCGAGGCCCGCATGCCGCAGCTGATATTCATTCCCTCGAAAGCCGGGCCGGCCGCGCAGGAGCAGGCGAACAGCTCGGAACCGCGCTTCAGCACGATCTCGCCGTTAGTTCCGATGTCGATCAGCAGCGCGACCTCGTCGGACTCTCCGAGTTCCGCGACCAGCAGGCCGGCCACGATATCCGCCCCGACGTAGCCTGAGACTCCGGGCAGGCAATAGACCCGGCCGAAGTCCGAGATTCCCAGCCCCAGCTCTCCGGCGGCGGCAGTCACCGCGCCGGTGAAGACCGGCTCGTAGGGCGACCGTCCCAGGGTGCCGGCATCCACCTCCAGGAAGAGGTGCAGCATGGTCGAGTTGCCGGCCACCGCCACCTCGTAGATGTTGCGACGCTCGACGCTCGCCGCGGTGCAGACTTGGCCGATCAGGTCGTCGATCGACTCTCGAACCAGCCTGGTCAGCAAATCGAGCCCACCGGCCTCCTGCTGAAGGAAGCGTATGCGCGTCAAGACGTCCAGCCCGCACGTCGTCTGGGGGTTGATGGCTGAGGCCGACGCCAGCTCGCGGCCGGCCACCAGGTCGACCAGCGAAACCACGATGGTCGTCGTACCGATGTCCACCGCGACAGCGTAGCACCGGCCGGTCGTATCGCCGTCCTCCACTCCGATCGACCCGCCACCCGCCAGGACGACCGTGCTCCGGCCGCCGTCCTGCCTGACCTTGCGGATCTCGGGGTCCAGCTCCACCGCGGGCAGGCGGGCCTCGGCCAGGATCCGATGCTTCCGGCCGAAGTCGAGCAGCCGGAACGCAGCGGGGCCGGAGATCGTGCAGCGGCACGCCAGCCGGGTCCCCGAAGCCAATTCCTCAGCGCTCAGCCGCGCCAGCTCGTCCGCATGCGGCTGGGTCACGCTGCCTTCGATCAGTTGGACCCGGCATCTCCCGCAGGTGCCCTCGCCGTTGCAGGCTGCGTCGACGCCGGAGAACAGCTCGCGCGCGCCCTCCAAGAGGGTCTCACCCGGCCGGACCGACACCGTCCGGTTGACCGGGAGCAGGAGCACATCCACCGATTCCACGTCGATCACTCTCTTCCTGCCGAACGTTCCTTGACCGCTGTGAACGAGCCCCAGACGGTCACCTTGTTCCTCGGATTAGGCCTTGTGCCGACCAGCCGCACTTCCTCGAAGCCGCAGACCTCCAGCAGGGCGATGAACTCTGCCTCCGGCAGAGCGCCCGCTATTCAGCAGGCCCACGCCTCCGGGTCGGCCATGATCTCCGGTAGCAGCTCCTGAGCCAGGACGACGTCGCACACCGCCATCCGCCCACCGGGTTTGAGGACCCGCCAGGCCTCGCGAACCAGCGACTCTTTGTCCGGACATAGGTTGATCACGCCGTTCGTGATGGCCAAGTCGAATTCCCCGTCGTCCAGGGGCAGTCCCTCGGCCGGCGCCAGCACGAACTCTACGTTGCTCAGACGGGCCTGCGCGGCCGCCGCCACCCGGGCCTTCTCGACCATCTCAGGCGTCATGTCGACTCCCACGACTGAGCCGGTGCGGCCCACCAAGCGGGCCGCGATGAGGGCGTCCAGGCCGGCCCCGGAGCCGATGTCCAGCACTCGCTCTCCGGACTGCGGCAGGCCCAGGAGCACCGGGTTGCCGACGCCGGCGAACGACTCGACGGCGTTTTCAGGGATACCGTGCAACATCTCGGCGTAGTCGAGCTGCTCGGCCAGCTCCCGGCCGTACAGAAAGCCGGGCTCGTCGGGACTGCCCAGCGCCAGACCGGCGTACTTCTTCTTGACCGATTCGATGATCGCCTCGCAATCAGCCGTGCTAGACACCTTCTTCCTCCCCGGTCAGGGCCTCGATCTGTGAACCTGGCACGGCGGCCTTCCCGGCCGGGCGTTCCAGGCACTCGGCCTTCCCGGCCACGGCCTCGAACAGGCTCCGGATGTTGGCCACCGGCGTGCGCGGGCTGATGCCGCAGGCCGGGGCCAGAATGTCCACGCCCCGTTTGAGGCGGCTGCGCGCCGCCTGGAGGACCCGGGCGGGGCTGCCCTGCTCCAGCAGGTAGGTGCTGACATTGCCCATCACGAGTTGGCCGTCCAACTGCGCTCTGAGCAATCCCAGATCGACCATGGAGTCGACGCTGATGACGTCCGCGTCCACAGCGGCTAGCCCGCGGCCCAAAGCCTTGACGTCGCCACAGATATGGACGATCAGCGGCGTACCCCGGTCGTGGAAGTGGCCGACCAGCTCGTTCAGGTAGGGCAGGACCAGCTCCTCGAAAGCGGCCGGTCCAACGATCTCGCCCGTGGCGCTGGGATCAGCCACGCACACCACGTCCGCGCCCGCTTCGACCAGCGCATCACCAAAGGCAGAGGCGGCGGCCGTGGCAAGCCGGTTCAGGCGGTGAACCCTGACTTTGTCTAGGCGCATGGCTCGATAGTAGACGAGCGGATCTATGAGTGAGGTGGCTAGGCTCACGGGACCCGTCAGATTGGCGATGACCGGAACCTCCGGCAGGTCGCCTTTGAGGGCCCGGGAGGCCTCCACACACACCTTGGCGCGGCCCTTGTCCGCCGAAAAGGTGGGTAGATCTCCGGCCTGGCCCAGCTCCTCGATGGCATACTCGACGACCTTCGGCTCGCTTTCCCTGGAGCCCAGGTCGACCTTGGCGCCCAAGCCCTCGGCCTCGACGGTCATGCAGAACGGCACACCGACGTTCTCCACACCGCCCAGCCGGTGGACGCCGGCCGTCAGCCGGGCCATCTTGGCAGGGTGAATGTGCGCCTCGGGCCATGAGTCGCCGGTCCAATCCATGACCTCGGAGACCGCCATGGACATCATGCCGCCCGGGCAGATGAAGGGCGCGCGGTCGACCGGCTCCTTGCGTAAGACCCGAAGCAATCTTTCTCGGGCGTTCATGTCACAAACCCCTCAGGTCAGCGCGTCACTAAGGCAGGAAGTGAGCGCGCGCTCGTCCAGGGAGCGGCCGATCAGTGTAAGACGGGGCGCTGGTGATCGGCCCAGTGCCTCCACCGTGATCCGGCCGCCGGTGGCCTGCACGCTCACGCAGCCGCCCTCGGCCATCTCCAGAAAGCCCTTGGCCCGCACCACGTTGCCGAAATCTCCTGCGCTGAGACTCGAGAGCAGGCGCTCCAGTCCAGCCCGCGTCAAGGCGCCGGTCGGCGCCACGCTGAGCACGCTCAAGCCTGTGCCGGCGTCACCTGCGACCGCGTCACTTCCACCGACCTCTGTGCGGGCCTCGGGGCGGGTCGCCGGAAGCGGCTCTGCTAGCCGGCAAAACTCCGCCTTGACGATCACGGCCCGGGGGTTGAGCTCGCGGATGGACTGCTCGATGGCCGCCAGCTGGCCGGCATCTACCAGGTCCGCCTTGTTCATGACGACCAGGTCGGCAGTCTCTATCTGGTCCCGGAAGAACGGGCCGAACTCCTCCGAGAACTCAGGGAAGGTCTCCGCATCGACCACGGTCACCACGCCCCCGAGCTCGACCAGCGATTCATCGGCCAGTGCCTTGACCAACTCAGACGCCTCGGCGATCCCGCTGGGTTCGATCAGGATGAGCTCTGGTGTGTGGTGTTCGGCGATGTCCCTCAGGCTTTCGATGAGCCCGTCCCGTTGGGTGCAGCAGATGCATCCGCCGGGCATCTCGACCACCTGCAGGCCACCGGCCATGCGGATGGTCTCACCGTCGACGCCCAGCTTCCCGAACTCGTTCACGAGCACGGCCACATCGGCCCCGACTGTATTGAGCTTCTCGAGGATGAACGTGGTCTTGCCGGCACCGAGGAAGCCGCAGACAGGATGGACCCTGGGGACACGGTGGACCCTGGGGGCACGGCCAACTCCAGGCGGACGGACGACTCCAGGCATGGGAGCGGCCCTGCTGCTACTGGTC
>CAYQXH010000195.1:0-4112 GCA_964421325.1 uncultured Propionibacteriaceae bacterium | reverse complement strand
TGCCGCAGGCCATGCCGGAGGAGTTGTTGGCGACCACGCCGCCGATGGTGCAGGCCGCCTCACTTGCCGGGTCCGGACCGAACTTGGTGCCGTAGCGGGCGAGCCGGGCGTTGAGCTGCTTCACCGTCACGCCGGGCTGGACGCGAACCCTCGCACCGTCGTCGAGGATCTCGACACCGGTGAAGTTGCGGCGCACGTCGGCCAGCACCCCCTCGGTACCGGCCTGGCCGGAGAGGCTGGTGCCGCCGGAGCGGAAGGTGAGGCCGATCCCGGCTGCTGCGGTGGCCCGCAGCAGCCGGGAGACCTCGTCTGCGTTCGCGGGAGCAACGATCGCAGCGGGGGTGAGGAGGAAGTGCGAGGCGTCGTGGGCAAGGGCCCGACGGTCGAGTTCCGAGGTGCGTACCTGGGAGCTGTTGGCCACGCAGCCGGCGAGCAGCGTGGTCAACGCCTCCGCGGTGATCGCTGTCGTCACGGCTGCACCACCGGGACCATCCACGACAGCGGACCGGCTTGCAGCACCACGAGCACCGTGAAGTACGCGAGCAGGACCAGGCTCCACAGGACGACCTTACGGAAGATCTCACCCTCCTTGTTCACCATGCCGACCGCTGCAGCTGCGACCGCCAGGTTCTGCGGGGAGATCATCTTGCCCATCACGCCGCCGGAGGAGTTGGACGAGGCCATCAGCACCGGGTTGAGGCCGGACTGCTCGGCTGCAGTCACCTGCAGCAGGCCGAACAGGGCGTTGGACGAGGTGTCCGAACCCGTGATCGCAACCCCGAGCCAACCGATGAACGGGGAGACGAAGGCGAAGGCGCCGACCAGACCGAGGGCGAGGGCGCTGCCGAGGCTCGCGGTCTGGCCGGAGAGGTTCATGACGTAGGCGAGGGCCAGCACGGAGAGCACCGTGACGATGGTGAACTTGAGCTGCTTGAGGGTGTTCCAGTAGGCGCGGACGGCGTCGCCGGGCTTGATGCGGTAGGCGATGGCGGTGATGATGCCGGACAGCATCAGCAGCGTGCCGGTGGCGCGGATGTGGTCGAAGGTGAAGATGGTCGAAACCGGCTTGCCGGCGGAGTTCATGATCTCCGAGACGGGCTTGCCGTCGGCGCCGAGGCTGCCGAGGCCGGGCCACGGGAACTTCACCTGGCCGATGCTGAGCAGCCAGGTCTTGACGGCCGGGATCTGGCTGATCGAGAAGACGATGATGATGATCGCGTACGGCGCGATGGCGCCCCAGATGCGGCGTCCGCCGGTGGCGGTGATCTCCGGGTAGTTGGCGAGCTTGCCCGAGCCGGTGGCGGCTGCGGTGTCGGCGATGGCGGAGTGGTCGAGCGGCATCGGGTTCTTGGGCTTCCAGAACCGCAGCATCACCAGCACGACGGCGATGGTGGCCAGGGAGGCGACGACGTCGGTGATCTCGACGGTGATGAAGTTCGAGGTGACGTACTGGGCGAGGCCGAACACGAAGCCGGCGACCAGGGCGACGGGCCAGGTCTGCTTGACGCCGCGCATGCCGTCGACGAGGTAGACCAGGACCAGCGGGACGATCAGCGCGACGAACGGGGTCTGCCGGCCGGCCATCGAGGAGAGGATGTGGATGTCGATGCCGGTGACGCTCGCGAGGGCGATGATCGGGGCACCCATGGCACCGAAGGCCACCGGAGCGGTGTTGGCCAGCAGGGAGACGACGGCTGCCTTCATCGGCTTCATGCCGGCGGCCATCAGCATGGCTGCCGAGATGGCGACGGGGGCGCCGAAGCCGGCCAGGGACTCCATCAGGGCGCCGAAGCAGAAGGCGATCAGGATCGCGAGGATGCGCTGGTCGTCCGACACCGAGCGGATCAGCGAGCCGAGGGACTCGAACCAGCCGGTGATCACCGAGAGCTGGTAGACCCAGATGGCGTTCAGCAGGATCCACATGATCGGGAAGGCGCCGTAGAAGGCACCTTCAGCCGTGGCGCTCAGCGCCATGAAGGTCGGCATGCCCCAGCCGATGATCGCCACGAGGATCGAGGCGAACAGCCCGATCAGCGCGGCCAGCCAGGCCTTGATCTTGAACACACCGAGCAGGACGAACAGCAGGATCAGGGGGACTGCGGCGAGCAGGGCCGATAGGGCAAGGCTGCCTGCGATCGGTGCTAGGGGCTGGGTGAACACCTGGGTATCTCCTCACTGAGATTTGACTAACAGGTAGGATTGTCGAACAAGTAGACCCGTCATGCAAGGGTTTCGGGTTTATTCGTTCGCACAACTGGCTCCAGCTGTCGCAATAGGATGCGATCAGCGCTCAGCGAAGCAGGTGGGGGATTGGTCCGGAACATCGTCGTCACGTCGGTCATCGATGCTGTGGTTGACGACCTGAAGGGCTTGGTGCTGGCCCGACAGCTCGAGCCGGACCAGGCCCTGACCGAGGCGGACGTGGCCACTCGCTACGACATCGCCCGGGCGACGGCGAAGGCAGCCATCGAGCGACTGGTCAGCGACAAGGTCCTGGTCAGGAAGAACCACAAGACCGCACGGGTCGTGAAGCTCGGCCCTTCCGACGTCCGCGACATCTACCGCACCCGGGCCTACCTTGAATCGGAGGTGCTGCGTCGGCTGGCCGAGCGCCGCGAGGTGCCGATGGAGGCTCGCATCGCCAACGCCGAGATCGAGACGCTCTGGCAGCAGGGCAGCTACGACATCGTCGAGCCGGACATGCGCTTCCACACCTCGCTCATCGATGCCCTCGGCAGTACCCGGACGAGCACCGTCTACGGTTCCCTTGCCTTCGAGGTCAAGCTCTGCATGGCCCAGCTCCAGGGCAGCCAGCGGCTCAGCCCGGAGATCATCGTCGCCGAGCACGCCCGGATGCTCGTCGAGATCGAGCAGGGTGACGGCCAGGCCGTTGCGGCACTCCTCGACGAGCACCTGGCCCGGGCCCGCGAGTTGCTGGCCGGCGACCTGGGCGGCGTGGCCGGCCCGGAGGCCTTCCGGCCCTCGTCCGCCCTGCCGCAGCGGATCGCCTGAGCCGGCTCCCTGGCCGGCCCCGGGGTCAGGGGTAGGGCCAGGGATTGGCCGTGCAGCCCTCGAGATCACCGAACTGGGGCATCATCACCGGCGCCGGCCGGTTCTTCTTCTCACAACCCGCGCTCCGCTCGCCCAGCAGCTGACCCATCCCGTGGTTCACCAGGTACGCCTGCCAGCCGGCGGCATTGCCGGCGTAGCTCGCCGGTGTTACCGACCAGAGCGCTGCGTTGACCACGACGTCAGCACCGTCGGTACAGGTGCCGGCAGCGTCCAGGTCGCAGAGCTTGCCTGCGGTGCCGGGGGCGCCGATGGTGATGCTGAAGTTCGCCTTGGCCGGGTCGGCGACGGCTGCGAACCGCAGGCCGCCGCTACCGGTCCAGCTTCGGGGATCGTTCAGGACCCCCGCGATCTGCCGTGCGACCTTGTCCGCCTTCAGCTTGGCCGTCGTCTCTACCCGGACGCTGTAGCGGCGCAGGGCGCCGCTCGAGCTGACCGAGCCGATGTTCACCCCGGCGATGTCGAACTTGCCCGAGGACTTCAGCCTGGGCACCTTCGGGGTGGGACTGGTGCTCGGCCCGGGGCTGGCCGACGGGTCGCCCGTGGCCGTTGCGGACGGCGTCGGCGTGGCCGGGGTGGTTGCCGGTAGCGGGGCCACCGAGGTGGTCGGGTGCCCGGCCCGGGTCACCGGGGTCACCAGGGCATTCGCCCACACGGCCAGCGCGATCACGAGGAGGGCGCCGATGGCGATGGCTCCCCACAGCCGTGGCCCCAGCCGCGCCCCGGCAGCTGCCGCGTCGGACAACGCCTTCCGGGTGGCCGCCCAGCGTTGCCCGGGACTGTTCGGCTCGCTCACCCGATGACAATAACCCGCAGCGGTCGCCTCCCCCGGCTCCGGGCCGGGCGCGTCAGCCACCGCGGTTGCCGGACAGAGCAGAACGCCGGCCGCCCTGGGGGCGACCGGCGTTCTCTGCTTGGTTCAGCTCAGGCGGCGACGACGTTCACGTTGATGTGCGCGACGACACCGGAGGTCAGCTTCAGGCCGACGGTGTGGTTGCCGACGACCTTGATCGGCTTGCCGATCTCGACCGAACGCTTGTCGA
>CAYQXH010000194.1:0-4141 GCA_964421325.1 uncultured Propionibacteriaceae bacterium | reverse complement strand
AAGAACTGGGAGTTCCAGGCGATGCTGAAGGCGCGGCCGATGGCCGGCGACCTCGGCCTCGCCGGGGAGTTCGTCGACCTGGTCTGGCCGATGGTGTGGCGGGTCGCCGACAACGACCAGTTCGTCGGTGAGGTCCAGGCCATGCGCAAGCGGGTGATCGAGCTGCTGCCGGCCCGCGAGGCGAACCACGAGATCAAGCTGGGCGCCGGCGGCCTGCGCGACGTCGAGTTCAGCGTGCAGCTGCTGCAGCTGGTGCACGGCAGGGCCGACGAGCGGCTGCGGCTGCGGGGCACGTTCGAGGCACTGTCGGCGCTGGTAGACCACGGCTACGTCGGCCGGTCCGACGGGTTCGACCTCGGCACCGCCTACCGCCTGCAGCGGCTGCTGGAGCACCGCATCCAGCTGTACCGGCTGCGCCGCACCCACCTGATGCCGGAGGACGAGCTCAACCAGCGGTGGCTGGCCCGCAGCATCGGGCTCTCCGAGACCGGCGAGCTGATGCACCTGTGGCGGGCCACCACCCGGCGCGTGCTCACCCTGCACCAGCGGCTGTTCTACTCGCCGCTGCTCGAGGCCGTCGCCCGGATCCCGTCCGCGGAGGTGACCCTGACCACCGAGGCTGCCGAGACCCGGCTGCTGGCCCTCGGCTACGCCGACCCGCGGGCTGCGCTGCGGCACATCCAGGCGCTGAGCCAGGGGATGACCCGCCAGGCCGAGATCCAGCGCCAGCTGCTGCCGGCGATGCTCACCTGGTTCACGGCCGGCCCCAATCCCGACCACGGCCTGCTCGCCTTCCGGAAGGTTTCGGAAGAACTGGGCAGCACCCCCTGGTACCTGCGGGCGCTGCGCGACGGCGACGCCATGGCCGAGCACCTGGCCCGGATCCTGGCGTCCTCGCGGTACGCGGTCGACCTGCTGATGCGGGCCCCGCAGAACGCCGCACTGCTCGGTGATCCGGAGGGGCTGCTGCCGCGTCCCGGCGGTGAGGTGCTGGCGGAGATGCGGACGGCGGCCCGCCGCCACGATGCCGTGGACGCGGCGATCGGCGCCATCCGCGCTACCCGGCGGAACGAGTTGCTGCGCCTGGCGATGGCCGACATCCTCGGCGAGCTGGACATCCCGGCCCTCGGGGCAGCGCTCTCCGAGCTGGCCGGGGCCACCATCGACGCAGCGCTGGAGGTCGCGTCCAGGGGTCTGCGGGTGCCGCCGATCGCGGTGATCGCGATGGGCCGCTGGGGCGGGCGCGAATTGGCCTACTCCTCGGACGCCGACGCCATGTTCGTCGTTGCAGACACCGACGATCCGGAGGCCACCGGAGCAGCGACCAAGGTGGTCAGCCGGCTGCGGGCGCTGCTCGCCCGGCCCGGGCCCGACCCGGCCCTCGAGATCGACATCGACCTGCGCCCGGAGGGCAAGGGCGGGGCGATGGTGCGCAGCCTGAGTTCCTACCGGGCCTACTACCAGCGCTGGTCGTCAACCTGGGAGTCCCAGGCCCTGCTGCGGGCCTCGGTCGGGGCCGGCAACACCGGGCTGGGCACGGCGCTGCTGGACGACATCGACCGCATCCGGTACCCGGAGGACGGGATCAGCAGGGCGCAGGTGTACGAGATCCGGAAGCTGAAGGCGCGGATGGAGGCCGAACGGATGCCGCGCGGCGACCCCGGCCGGCACGTCAAGCTCGGCCCCGGCGGGCTGTCCGATGTGGAGTGGGTGGTCCAGCTGGTGCAGCTCGAGCACGCCGCCGAGGTGCCGGCCCTGCGGACCACCAGCACCCTCGAAGCCCTCGGCGCCGCGACGGCAGCCGGGCTGATCGGCAACGGGGACGCAGCGGCGCTGCAGGCAGCCTGGCTGATGGCCAGCCGGATCCGCAACGCCGTGATGCTGCTGCGCGGCCGGGCCTCGGACAGCCTGCCGACCGACACCAGGGAGCTGTCCGCGCTGGCGCTGATGCTCGGCTACGCCCAGGGCGAGTCGTCCCTGCTGGTCGAGGACTACCGCAAGCGGGCCCGGCTCGCCCGGCAGGTGATGGACCGGGTCTTCTGGGACCAGCCCAACTCCGGGCGGTCCTGACCTCCCGGCCGGGCCCTTACGGCAGGAGCTCGGCCAGGTCGGCCACCACCAGGTCGGCACCCGATGCCAGCAGCGCCTCCGGGCCGACGCCGCGGTCCACCCCGACGACGAGGCCGAAGTGGCCGGCCCGCCCGGCTGCTGTGCCGGAGACGGCGTCCTCGAAGACCACGGCGCGTTCCTTCGGCACGCCGAGGGCCGCGGCGGCGTAGGTGTAGGTGTCCGGGTCCGGCTTGCCCGGCAGCCCGAGGGAGTGGGCGAGGTTGCCGTCCACCACCACCTCGAAGCGGTCACGCAGGCCGGCAGCGGTCAGCACGGCGTCCGCGTTGCGGGAAGAGGAGACCACGGCGACCTGCACCCCGGCTGTAGCCAGGTAGTCCAGCAGTTGCACCGAGCCCGGGTAGGGCTGCACCCCCTCGGTGGCCAGGACCTGGGCGAAGGTCACGTTCTTCCGGTTCCCCAGGCCGCACACGGTCTCGGCCTCCGGGTCGTCGGACGGGTCGCCGAAGGGCAGCGCAACGCCGCGGGAGGCGAGGAAGTCCCTGACCCCGTTGTAGCGGGGCTTGCCGTCGACGTGCTCGAAGTAGTCGGCCTCGGTGTAGGGGGTGAGGTCCTCGGCGTCCCCCGAGTTCGCCGATGGGACCGCGCCCGAGGGGCCGGCGGCGGCAGCGCGGGCGGTGAGGTACTCGTTGAACATCCGCGACCAGGCGCGCATGTGCACTTCAGCCGTGGGGGTGAGGACGCCGTCCAGATCGAACAGGGCGGCGTCGCAGACGCGCATCAGGGTCTCGTTGGCGCTCATCCGTTGATGCTAGTACCGGGGCCGAGCGGCCTTCGGGGAGTCCGGACGGAGAGTAGTCTGAGCGGCGATGAGCGACACCCTTGATCTTGACCTGCCCACGCGTACCGCCAGCCTCACCGGCTGGGGCCGCACCGCCGCCACCACGGCGCAGGTGCTGTCGACGCCGGACACCGAACTGATCGCAAGGGCTGTGGCAGCTGTCGCAGCCCACAACGCCGATTCCCCCTCCCACCTCAAGCGCGGCATCGTTGCGCGCGGGCTGGGCCGCTCCTACGGGGATGTCGCGCAGAACGCCGGCGGCATCGTCGTCGACATGACGCCGCTCGACCGGATCCACCGGATCGACCCGGACGCCGCCGTCGTCGACGTGGACGCCGGCGTCAGCCTCGACGTGCTGATGCGGGCGGCGCTGCCGCACGGGTTGTGGGTCCCGGTGCTGCCGGGCACCCGCCAGGTGACCATCGGTGGCGCGATCGGGTGCGACGTCCACGGCAAGAACCATCACAGCGCGGGCTCGTTCGGCGACCATGTCGCGTCCATGCAGCTGCTGGTGGCCGACGGCCGGGTGCTGACCATCACCCCGGAGGGCTCGCCGGACGACCCGGACGCCAGCCTGTTCTGGGCGACGGTCGGCGGGGTCGGGCTCACCGGCATCATCCTGCGGGTGGTGTTGAAGATGACCCGCACCGAGACCGCCTACTTCCTCGCCGACGGCGTGGTGACCCGGAGCCTCGAGGAGACCATTGCCGTCCACTCCGACGGCTCGGAGGCGAACTACGACTATTCCAGCGCCTGGTTCGACGCGATCTCGCCCGAACCCAGGCTGGGCCGGGCGGCGCTTTCGCGGGGCTCGCTGGCCACCTTGGAGCAGTTGCGCGAGCACGCCCCCAAACTCGCGGCCGACCCGCTCGCCTTCAACGCCAAGCCGCTGTTCGAGCTGCCGGACGTGTTCCCCAACGGGCTGGCCAACAAGCTGACCTTCGGCCTGCTGGGCACAGCCTGGTACGCCAAGAGCGGCAACTACACCGGCAAGATCCAGAGCCTCACCGGCTTCTACCACCCGCTGGACATGTTCGGTGAATGGAACCGCGCCTACGGCTCGCACGGCTTCCTGCAGTACCAGTTCGTGGTGCCGCCGGCGGCGGTCGAGGAGTTCAAGCAGCTGATCCGCGACATCCAGGCTTCTGGGCACTACTCGTTCCTGAACGTGTTCAAGCTGTTCGGGGAGGGCAACGCCGCGCCGCTGAGCTACCCGATGGCCGGCTGGAACGT
>CAYQXH010000193.1:0-4294 GCA_964421325.1 uncultured Propionibacteriaceae bacterium | reverse complement strand
CTTCCTCCAGCACCTGCTGGATTCCACGTGTCCAAGACCCGGGGGCAAGCCCCCTGGCCGGCTCCGTCCGACCAGGGCCTTGCCGGCCAGGGTCTGCGAGATCGATCCGGCGGCCGCCACCAGCATCAGCACCCAGATCGTCCGGCGCCGGTGGGCCAGGAAGAGCAGCGTGGTCAGCAGCCCCGCCATCACGACCATGGGCAAGGCACGGCCCAGATCGGTGAACGCCGTCACCAACGTGGCCACCGCCGGCGTACGTTGGGAGACCGCCCAATCGAGTGCCGGCTTGTCGAAGCTGCTGACCCCGTCGGCATCTGAGACGGAGTCGTAGATGGCGGCGCTGGCGATCATCAGGGCTGCGAAGACCGCTCCGCCGATGATCCCGGTGAGCAGCAGGGCCGAGTCAACGTTCGGTCGCGCCCCACGGCTCCTGGTCGTGCCCTCGAGGGGCTGCTCCGGTGTCGCGGCGTCCATCGAGCGAGACTACCCAGTCGCCGGTCTGGCCAGGGCGCGGAATACACCGCAACGGTTTGCAGGTTGCTGGAACTGGTTAGTCCAGAAGAGGACACCCCGACGAAAGGCAGGACCAAGATGACCGTTCGATCCGCGCAGGCCCACTGGGAGGGTTCCCTCACCGAAGGCGAGGGCGAAGTCGAGTTCCTCAACTCCAACCTCGGCAGTGTGCCGGTGGACTGGCGCTCGCGATCCGCCGAGACCGAGGGCAGGACGAGCCCTGAGGAGCTCATCGCGGCTGCCCACTCGGCCTGTTACTCGATGGCCCTTTCCGGCGCCCTCGCCAAGAACGGCACGCCGCCGGCCGCGATCGACACGCGGGCCGACGTGACCTTTGTCGTCGGTCAGGGCATCACCCAGATCGTGCTCACCGTGCGTGCGTCCGTGCCCGGGCTGACCGCCGAGGACTTCAGCAGGTTTGCAGAGGATGCGAAGACCGGCTGCCCGGTGTCGGCTGCGCTCACCGGAACCAGGATCGAACTGGACGCAGCCCTGGTCTGAGAAGCCGCCACCGCGGAGGACCGGCCGCGGGCCTCGCGTACCTGAGAATTGCCCCCGCTTGCGGCCAGGCCCTTCCGCTTCGGCTGCGGCGGGGCAATCATGGAAAGGTCGCGAGAGGGGGATCGCGTGCCAGTCTCGTTGCTGGGCCGACACCGCCCCCGGCGCGCTGTCGAACAGTCGTGGCGCCGACACGGGCGCCGAGTCAGCCGCCGGGCGCTGCTGATCGTCGGCCTGGCCGTGCTCGGCGGCCCGCTCGCCTACATCGTCCTGCCCGTCCCGGTCGCCGCCCATCCGGGCGCCGTCGGCATCTCCGCTCCGTCGGCTGCCGCGCCGGTAGCGCCTGCCGCCCCGGCAGCCTTGGTCGGGGGTGTGATCGAGGGGGACGACCTGCTGAGCAACCCGATGGGCGTGGTCTCCACCGGCGTTGAGCTGTTGGCCGGGGGTCCTCTGATCGGATGGCCGGTCAGCGACCACACGCCGTCAACCGGTTTCGGCTACCGCTCCGACCCCTTCACGCACCGGCAGCGCTGGCATGACGGGGTGGACCTGGGCCAGCCGTGCGGCGACCAGATCCTGGCTTCCCTGGCCGGCACGGTGACCCACGCCGGCTGGGCCGGTGGCTACGGCAACCGGGTGATCGTCAAGCACGCCGACCGGGAAGGGCACAGCTTCGCCACCACCTACAGCCACCTCTCCAGGATCGAGGTGTCAGTCGGGCAGCAGATCAGCCAGCGCTTCATTGTCGGCCGGGTCGGCTCGACCGGACGCTCGACGGCCTGCCACCTGCACTTCGAGGTGATTCTGGACGGCTCCTATGTTGATCCCATGCGCTTCCTCACCGGCGACACCAGCAAGGCCGGACTGAGCCGCCGGGTCGGCAGCTTCATGCCGGAGGGGCTGCCCTCGCCGACGTCGACGCCCAGCCCAACGGTGACCCGGACGCCGTCCCGTACCCCGAGTGTCACGGCTTCGCCCTCGCCGAGCCCGTCAGCCACCCCCTCGCCGACCAGCCCGTCGCCGTCGAGTCCCTCCCCGACGAGTCCCTTCCCGACGAGTCCCTTCCCGATGAGCCCGTCCCCCACAACGCCGTCCGGGAGCGCAACCACCCCCGGGTCCGGCACGACGCTGCGCAGCCAGACCCCCGCGAGCCCATCCCCGGTGAGCCCATCCCCGGTGAGCCAGAGCCCGACGCTGCCGGCTGCTACGACCGCCCAGACCCCATCAGATGCGGCCGGGTCGCCGGGCTGATCCGGCACCGTGACGGTTGTCCTGCTGCTGGTCCTCGCCGACTGCGGCGCGGCTCCGCTGCCGACGCCGACCGCGCCGAGCCTGCCAGGCAACCCCGGGCCGGTAGCCCGACGCCCACCGCCGTCGTCCAACGGGAACATGCCAGCTGTACTACACCGCAGTACAAGACGCCGGGTCGTCTGCTACGGCTGTGCCGCTTCCTGGCTCACCCAGCCCACCCCGATCGTCACCGGCATCCCTAGTGCCGGGAACCACGACGGCGGTCGCCTCCGCTTCGGGCCGGACGGCTAGCTCTACCTCGGGACCGGTTGGGCTCAGTGGTCGGGTGATGCGCCCCAGATCCGGCCCATGTAGTCCCGCATGGAGCGGTCGGAGGAGAAGTAGCCCGACCTTGCGACGTTGAGGATCGCGGACTTCGTCCACGCCTCCTTCTTCAGGTAGGCCGTCTCCACCCGGTCCTGGGCCTCCAGGTAGGAGCGGTAGTCGGCCAGCGCCATGAACCGGTCCTGGTAGAGCAGGTTCGAGACCACCGGCTCGAACGCGTTCCGGTCACCATCGGAGAAGGCCCCGGAGGCGATCAGGTCAATCGCAGACTTCAGGTCGGCGTCCTCCTCGTAGTACTTGGTTGGCTGGTAGCCGGACGCCTGGAGCTCGGCCACCTCGGGCTCGAGCATGCCGAAGAGGAAGAAGTTGTCGTCGCCCACGAACCGGCGGATCTCGACGTTGGCGCCGTCGTCGGTGCCGATGGTCAGGGCGCCGTTCATGGCGAACTTCATGTTGCCGGTGCCGGACGCCTCCATGCCGGCGAGCGAGATCTGCTCGGACAGGTCGGCCGCCGGGATCAGCTTCTCGGCAAGGGTCACGTTGTAGTTGGCCGGAAAGGCGAGGCTGAGCCGTCGGCCCACGCGCTTGTCGGCGTTGATCGTGGCGGCGACGGCGTTGATCAGCGCGATGGTGTCCTTGGCCATCCGGTAGCCCGGTGCTGCCTTCGCGCCGAAGACCACCGTCCGGGGCAGGATCGTCTTCGGATCCACCCTGCCGGAGATGATCTTCTCGTAGAGGGTGACGACGTGCAGCAGCTTCAGGGTCTGGCGCTTGTACTCGTGCAGCCGCTTCACCATCACGTCGAGCAGGTGGCCGTCGGGCAGGTCGATGCCGTCCCGGGTGCGCAACATGGCGTACAGGCGGGTCTTGTTCTGGTCCTTGGCCTTGCGGAAAGCGCGCCGGAAGTCCTCGTCCTCGGCATACGGCTCCAGTTCGGCGAGCCGGTCCAGGTCGGTGACCCAGCCGACCCCGATGGTGTCGGTGATCAGCGCGGACAGGAAGGGATTGGCCAGCTTCAGGAAGCGGCGCGGCGTCACCCCGTTGGTCACGTTGGTGAACTTGTCCGGCCAGAACTGGGAGAAGTCCGGCAGCACCTTCTCGGCCAGCAGCCGCGAGTGCAGTTCTGCGACGCCGTTGACCTTGGTGCCGGCGACCGTGGCCAGGAAGGCCATCCGGACGGAGCGCTCCGGGTAGTCGGCGATGATCGACATCCGGCGGACCCGCAGCTCGTCCTCGGGGAAGGCCTCGCGGACCTGCTCGAGGAAATCGTCGTTGATCCGGTAGATGATCTCGAGGTGCCGGGGGAGCAGCCGGCCGAGCAGCTCGGTCGACCAGGTCTCCAGGGCCTCGGGCAGCAGGGTGTGGCAGGTGTAGGCGAAGCACTTGCTGGTTACCGCCCAGGCCTCCTCCCACTCGAACTTCTTCTCATCAACCAGGATGCGCATCAGTTCCGGGACGGCGATCACCGGATGGGTGTCGTTGAGCTGGAAGACGATCCGCTCCGGCAGCTGGTGCAGGTCGAAGTCCTCGTCCAGCATCTGCTCGATGAAGTCGCGCAGGGAACAGGCGACGAAGAAGTACTGCTGCTGCAGGCGCAGCTCCTTGCCCTGCGGGGTCGAGTCCTCCGGGTAGAGCACCTTGGTGATGTTCTCGGCGAAGGTCTGCGCCCGGACGGCCTCGGCGTAGTCGCCGGAGTTGAAGATGGCCA
>CAYQXH010000192.1:0-4309 GCA_964421325.1 uncultured Propionibacteriaceae bacterium | reverse complement strand
GGTTCCCTTCCCGTTCAACCCGACCGAGGGGGACGGTTCCCTTCCCGTTCGACCCGACCGAACGGCCTGGGACGGTGCCCGATCGCGCCCGGCCTGAACGGGAAAGGAACAGTCCCCGTTTCCTACCAGCGCAGGCCGTGGCCGAAGCTGAACAGCGGGGAGTCGAAGCCGGGCTGGTCCTCCGGGTGGGCGCGGACGTCGGCCATCGAGGCGGGCAGGTCGAACGGCAGTCGACCGATCGGCGGCACCCGACCCGTGATCGCGTCGGCGAAGGCCGGATCCCCGGAGCCGTAGCTCACCGTTACAGCGGCGGCGAAGTCCAGCAGCGGGGTGAGGATGGCCGGCCGGTCGCAGGTCACGTCGACCAGGAGCGGGCAGTGCGCAGCGATCCGCTGCAGCCGCACCACCAGGCCGGGCGGGAAATCCAGCGCGCCCTGGTGGAACCAGGCCTCAAGGAACAGGTCGGCACGCGGCTCGAACGGGGCCTGCAACCGGACGATCGCCACCTCAGCCTGCTCCACCGGCACCGGCTCGGCACCCGGGCCGAGCGCTGCGACATCGAAGTTCTCTGCGTAGACCCGCAGCCGGTGCGGAAGCGGCAGCAGCCCGGCGTTGGTCAGCACCGTCACCGACTCGGCCTGGGCGCGCTGACCGGCGGCGATGAAGTCCGCCCGGCCCACCACCTGCTCGGCCGCGTCCTCGTCGACGAACGGATCGTCGAACAGCCCGAGGTCGAACTTCACCGCCAGCAGCCGGCGCACCGAATCGTCCAGCCTGGCCTCCGGGACGCGGCCGGACTCCACCAGCTCGACCAGCAGCTCGACACACTCCTCGCCCCCGAACTGGTCGGCGCCGGCCTGCAGGATGCGTTCCATCCGGCTGGCCGGGTCGAGGTGCTCCACTCCCCAGGCGCGGGCCGGCAGCACCTGGTCGCCGACGTGGTTGTCGTTGACCAGCTCCCAGTCGGTACAGATCACCCCGTCGAAGCCGAGCCCGCCGCGCAGCAGCCCGGTGAGCAGCTGGGAGTTGTAGCCGAACCCCACCGGCTCGATCGGCTCGCCATCGACCTCCAGCCCGATCGGCATGCCGTAGTACGGCATGATCGCTGACGTGCCGGCTGCGATCATCGCCCGGAACGGACGCAGGTGGTCGGCGAACCGTCCGGCCGGATAGACCTGCTCGCGGCCGTAGGGGAAGTGCGCGTCCTCGCCGCCGGCCTGCGGGCCGCCACCGGGGAAGTGCTTGGTGGTGCAGGCGACGCTCTGCCGTCCCACCCGGCCCTGCTGCAGCCCCTCCAGGTAGGCCACGCCCAGCTCGGTGACCAGCTCCGGATCCTGGCCGAAGGTGCCCGCCTGGCGGGCCCAGCGCGGCTCGGTGGCCAGGTCGACGGTGGGGTGCAGCGCCGCCCGGATGCCGAGCGCCCGGTACTCGGCGTTCACGATCTCCGCGAACCGCCGCACCCGGTCCGGGTCACGCAGCGCAGCCAGCCCGATCGGTTCGGGCCACTGGGAGAGCCCGCGGGCCGCGAACGAGGCCCCGGCGTTCTCGAAGAAGGAGTGCCGCGGGTCGGTGGAGACGGTCACCGGGATGCCGTGCGGGGCCTGCTCTGCCAACAGCTGCAGGTGGTTCGACCACCGGGCAGCGAGCCGCGGTTGGGGCAGGACGTGCACGTTGAAGTGGTTCAGGTGCTTGCCCAGCACCACCTCGGCGGTTCCGGACTTGCTGATCCGCCCCGGCCCGGACAGCACGTGGCCGTCGCTGCCGGCCTCGATCACAGTGTGGAACATCAGGCCGGCCTTCTCGGCGAGACTGAGCCGGCCGAGCAGGTCCTCGACCCGTTCGGGGGTACCGAGCCGGGCATCCTCGAACGGGTCGAGCCGGCCGTTGTGGTTCAGGTCGCGGTAGGTGGTGCCGTCCGCAGCGATGCTGGTTACCGGTTGCATGGCAGCAGGCCTAGGCGTCGACGCCGGCCCCGAACCTCTCCATCGCCAACACCGGACGCAGCCGCCGCTCCACCACCTCCGTGGCGAAGGCCCGCCGGATCACTCCCCGGCCGAGGACGTTCCCGACCGCCCCCATGACCATCGCCTGGTCGAGGGACAGGTAGCGCCTGGCCACATCGCCGGACTCGCTGGCGATGGCGTCGAAGAAGCCGCCGTCGCCGTAACTGTCGTACTCGCGCTGCAGCTTCGCCAGGTTCCGGTACGCCTCACCGGGTTCGTACATCATGGCGAGGAACGCTGCGTGGGGCGTGACCACACCGTCGCCGAAGTCCGGGGTGGGGTTGGTGGCTTCGCGGCACGTGCCGAAGCCCGGGTCGTAGTTGGTGCGCTCCTGGTCGGAGAAGTAGCCCTCGGGGTTGAGGCCGAGCGCGTCCACCCCGTACTCCCGGTAGCCACCGACCGGGTTGGACGACGGGGAGAAGCCCCAGATCCCGTAGCCCGCCTCGACCAGGCCGTGCTCGCGCTGCGCGCGGACGTGCAGCGGGTGGTTGATGCCCCACGACCTGGGCGCCCACTTCGCCTCCGGGACGAACACGTCCGGCATCAGCTCCTCGAACATGCTGCCGCCCCAGCCGGGCACGATCCGCATGCCGCGGTAGCGGTAGGCGCCTTCGTAGACGTCGAGGCCGAAGTAGCTCCGGGTCTCACCGACCGGCTGGGACTCCTGCCAGGACCAGTCGCAGCTCTCCGGGAAGGTCCGCCACATGGCGAAGTACTGCTTGCGCGGGATCTGGTTGGTCATGATCCCCAGGTAGGTGGTGATCCGGGTCTCGGAGACGGCGGTGTCGTAGTGGTGGTTGGTGTACCAGACGTCCGGGCCGACCCCGATGTGGTTGCCGGCGAACACCGAGTCCCCCGGCCTTGGCTCGCCGTCGTAGAAGCCGCCGTGGATCAGCCCGCCGGGCCGCGGGCCGGCCTCGTTGTAGAACATGTCCCACCGCATCCGGGAGAACAGCCGGTCGGCCAGTTGCCGCACCCCCGGGACGGCGTTGCGCACCACCCACAGGGCAGCGCCGAGCCAGCCGTTGTCGACGCTGGACGCGAACGGGTAGACCCGGTTGCCGTCCTCCGGCCAGGTGGTGAGCACCTTGCCGGTGGCCTCGTCGTACCAGTTGTAGTACATGCCGGAGGGACGGTGGTGCTCCATCTCCAGCAGGGTCCGCAGCGTCTGCCGGCAGCGCCGCACCAGCTCACCCCTGGTGATCAGGCCAAGGTCGGCGGCCACGACGGCACTCCACAGGTAGCCGCCGATGTTGGTCGGAGAGGTGTAGCCCGATCGGTCGCCCGCGGCCAGGGATGCGTCGATGTTGTCTGCGGGCAGGCCGGTGCGCGGATCGGTCATCGCCACCAGCGACTGCCAGGTGTCGCGCGCCCACCCCACCACCTTGCGGGGCTGCAGGTTCACGTCCGGCCTCAGCAGCGGCATCCCGCCCGGGCGGACGGGGGCGGCGGCAGCGGCTCCAGCTGGCAGGCCGGCGGCCAGCCCGATGGCGACGGCGCCGGTGATCAGGTTCCGGCGCGGGAGGGGCATGTGGGTCATATCGGTTTCCTCACTTGATTCCGGTTGTGGCAATGCCCTCGATGACGTGCCGCTGGAACATCAGGAACACGATCAGCAGCGGGAGGACGACGACACAGGCTCCGGCGAGGAGCAGGCCGTACTGGGTGCTGTTCTGCCCGATGGAGTAGAGGGCGAGCGCAACGGGCAGGGTGTAGGTGGCCTCGGTCTGCGCGACCACCAGCGGCCAGAGGAAGCTGTTCCAGGAGCCGAGGAAGGTCAGGATGCCGAGAGTGGCCAGCGCCGGCCCGCACAGGGGCAGGATGATCCGGGCGAAGATGCGCAGCTCCCCCGCGCCGTCCACCCGGCCGGCGTCCAGCAGGTCGTGCGGCAGGCCGGAGATGAACTGCCGCATCAGGAACACCCCGAAGGGTGCGGCCAGGAACGGCAGGATCAGGCCGGGTAGCGTGTCGATCAACCCGGCGTTCGCTACGAGCACGAACAGCGGCACGAAGGTCACCACCCCGGGGATCATCAAGGTCGCCAGCACGAGCAGGAGCAACGCCTTCTTCCCGGGGAAGTCGAGCATTGCCAGCGCGTAACCGAGCATGGAGCAGAACAGCAGGTTGCCGGCGGTCACCACGACCGCGACGATCACCGAGTTGGTGAAGTAGGTGGCGAAGTCGAGCCTGGCGAACAGCTGGGTGTAGTTGTCCAGGGACGCGGCCTCCGGCAACCAGGTGGGCGGGACCCGGCGCAGCTCGCCCTCACTCTTGAAGCTGCCCAGCACCATCCAGACGAACGGGGT
>CAYQXH010000191.1:0-4313 GCA_964421325.1 uncultured Propionibacteriaceae bacterium | reverse complement strand
CCGATCAGCGGGTTGAACTTGCCGCCGCTGAACACGTTCATCAGCTTGCCGAACAGCACCCCGGTGGCGGTGTCGAGGAAGAACGCCAGCAGGCCCAGCCCGAGGATGGCGAGGGTGCCCAGCTGCAGGAAGTCCGATCCCTTCATGGTGGAGCCGATGGCCAGGCCGAGGAACAGGGTGACCACGTTGGCCAGCTCGTTGGCCGAGGCGTGGGTGAGCCGCTCGACCACCTTGGACTCGCGCATCAGGTTGCCCAGCATCAGCATGCCGATCAGCGGGGTGGCGAACGGCACGGCGATCCCGACTGCGACGGTGACGATGATCGGGAACAGGATCCGGGTGCGCTGGCTGATCTCCCGCTGGGTGTAGGGCATCTTGATGGAGCGCTCGGCCTTGGTGGTGAGCAGGCGCATCACCGGCGGCATGATCAGTGGCACCAGCGCCATGTAGCTGTACGCGGCCACCGTGATCGGACCGACCAGGTGCGGCGCAAGGATGCCACTGACGTAGATGGACGTGGGGCCGTCGATCGCCCCGATGATGCCGATGGACGCGGCCTCGTTCCGGTCGAAGCCCAGCAGCAGGGCCAGGATCAGGGTGAGGAAGATGCCGAACTGGCCGGCGGCACCGAGCAGCACCATCTTGGGATTCTCCAGCAGCGGGCCGAAGTCGGTGAGGGCACCGATGCCGATGAAGATCAGCAGCGGGAACAGCTCGTTGCCCACCCCGATGTCGTAGAGGATGCTCAGCATGCCGTCCTCGCCGACCAGCGGTGACAGCGGCAGGTTGGTCAGGATGGCGCCGGCTCCGATCGGCAGCAGCAGAAGCGGCTCGTACTCCTTGGCGACGGCGAGGAGGATCAGCAGGCCGCCGATGAGCATCATCACCACCGACTGCCAGGTGACGTTGGTGATGCCCTGGAGGAGTTGGGCGAGGGTGTCCGGGCTCATCGCTCAGCTCTCGAACTCAAGCAGCACGTCGCCGTGCTTCACCTGGTCGCCGGGGTTGGCCGGGATGCTGGCGACGACACCGTCGCGCTCGGCCTTGAGCTCGTTCTTCATCTTCATCGCTTCCAGCACCAGCAGGGTCTGGCCCCGCCGCACGGTGTCGCCGACGGCGACGTCCACGCTCAGGACGACGCCGGGCATGGGAGCGGTGACGCTCTTGCCCCCGCTGGCCCGTCCAGGTGCCGGCCGTCTGGCGGGCTGGGTGCTGGGCGCCGGGACCGGGGGCTGGTCGCGGACCACAGGTGAGGTTGCGGCCGGCCGCGGCTGCCCGATCTGCAGGTGCGGGGTGATGGCGGCCTGGGCGAGGTCCTGGTGGTCGGTCAGCACCACATCGACCAGGCGCCCGTCGTCGAGGTGCACGGTGAAGGTGTCGCGGGCGAGTTCCTCGACGTCGATGACGTGCTCGGTCTCGTTGATCCGCAGGCTGTAGCGTCGCATCGCTGCTACCTCGTCTTCCATGGTTGGTTCTGGTAGGACCGGCCGACGGAGACCCAGCGGCTGGCGAAGAGCTGGCTGCCGGGCTGGACGTCGCGCATGGCCGGGGCGGCCTGGCCGCGGCGCACCCTGGCGTGGGTGATCACGGCGATCGAGATGGCCGCGATCAGTTCCGGGGTGAGCTCCCCCGGGGCCGGTGGCTCATCCTCGGCAGGCTGTTTCGCCGTGGCCGTGGCCGTTTCCGTCTCGGGGGGTGGGGTGCGCTTGCCGCGCTGGTCGAGCCAGCCGATGCCGCGAAGCACCAGCATCAGCAGCACCAAGAGCAGGAAGACGGTTCCCATGCCCATGGCGGTCATCCACAGACCGAAGGCGATGTTGTCCATGGGTGGGCTCCTAGACCGGGAAGAGGCCGTGCTTCTTGGGGATGTTGGTGTGCACCTTGGTGCGCAGCACCTCGAGGGCGCGGATCAGCCGCAGGCGGGTCTCGCTGGGCTCGATCACCTCGTCGACCTGGCCGACGTCGGCGGCCTGGTAGGGGTTGAACAGGCGTTCCTTGTAGTCGGCGATGAAGTCGGCCTCGGCCTGTTTCGGGTCGTCGGCTGCGGCAATGGCCTTGTGGTGCAGCAGCCGGGCCGCGCCTTCTGCGCCCATCACGGCGATCTGGGCGCTGGGCCAGGCGAAGGCGATGTCGTTGCCCATCTGCTTGGAGCTCATGGCGACGTAGGAGCCGCCGATCGCCTTGCGGGTGATCACCGACAGCTTCGGGACGGTGGCCTGGGCGTAGGAGTAGATGATCTTGGCCCCGTGCCGGATCACGCCGTTGTACTCCTGGTCGACGCCGGGCAGGTAGCCGGGGCAGTCGACGAAGGTGACCAGCGGGATGTTGAACATGTCGCAGATCCTGATGAAGCGGGAGATCTTGTCGCTGGAATCCAGGTCGAGCGAGCCGGACAGCACAGCCGGCTGGTTGGCGACGATGCCGACGGCCTGGCCGTTGAGGCGGGCGAAGGCCGTGATCGCGTTCGGCGCGTACTGCTCGTGGTTCTCCAGCAGGCTGCCCGAGTCGACGACCAGTTCGAGGATGTCGCGCATGTCGTAGGGCAGGTTGTCCTCCTCCGGCATGAACGTGTCCAGGGACGGCTCCAGCCGGGCCGGGTCGTCATAGGGGGTGAGCGTCGGCGGGTCCTCGGTGTTGTTCTGCGGCAGGTAGCCCAGCAGCGTCTTCACCAGGCCGAGCGCAGCGACGTCCGACTCCGCGGAGAACTGGGAGACCCCGCTGCGGGCGTTGTGCACCCAGGAGCCACCGAGGTCTTCTGCTGTGACGTCCTCGCCGGTGACTGCCTTGATGATGCTCGGGCCGGTGAGGAACATGTTCGAGGTGCCCTCCACCATGATGGTGAAGTCGGTCAGGGCCGGCGAGTACACGGCACCGCCGGCGCACGGGCCCATGATCACCGAGATCTGCGGCACCACCCCGGAGGCGGCGACGTTGCGGAAGAACACCTCGCCGTAGGCGGCGAGGCTGCGGACGCCTTCCTGCACCCGCGCACCGCCGGAGTCATTCAGCCCGATCAACGGAATGCCGGCCTCCATTGAGAGGTCCATCATTCGGCAGATCTTTTGTGACTGCACAACCGAGAATGAGCCGCCGAGCACAGTGAAGTCCTGGGCGAATACTGCGACCCGGCGGCCGTTGACCTTGCCGAACCCGGTGACGACCCCGTCACCGGGAAAACGCAGCTGGTCCATGCCGAAGTCGCTGCTCTGGTGGGTGGCCAGCGCGCCGAGCTCCTGGAAGGACCCCTCGTCGAGCAGGATCGCCAGCCGCTCGCGGGCGGTCAGCTTGCCGCGGGCGTGCTGGGCCTCGACCCGGGCCGGTCCACCGCCCTGGAGTGCGGCCTCGCGCTTCTGGCGCAGCGTTTCAAGGCGATCGCTCATGTCAGTCGCCCCCGACTCAGCACCCGACAGACAGCCATGTCTGTCTCCTTTCAGGTAGTTGGGCCATCCCCTGTGACGCTACGCCAATCGACCCCGGCGCGGGGGTCGAATCCTGATGACCGTTAGTTACAAAAAGCCGGGTCGGTGAACCTTATTTGCACAACTGCCGCAGGTCTTATATTTGGTAATCGTTTTGCTGAAGGGTCGGCCCTTGATGGGTAATTCATGCAGGGGAGCAGGCATGATCGTTCTGCACGCGGCTATCGCGCTCGTTCTCGTTCTGGCGCTCATCATCTGGCGCAAGTGGGATCCGGTGATCGCTGTGGTCATGGGCTCGTTGTGCCGGCCAGCGGCTGCCTCCCCCGCCAGTAATGCCGTCACGCGGGTGGTCGGCTCGTTCGGTACGACGCTCGCATCTTGCCCCGAAGCGGCCGACCTGCCCCTTGCCGGGCCCGCCCTCCTTCGGGGGGCTCGGTTCCTATGGCTTCCGGGACCCTGTGCCGCGATTTGGACAGCCCCGCCGCGAGCGGGATACGTTGACGAACGATCCACCGGGGCGGTAGCTCAGCCGGTCAGAGCAAGGGACTCATAATCCCTGGGTCGTGGGTTCGAGCCCCACCCGCCCCACCAGCAGATTACTGCTCGTTCACTAGGCATCTTACCCTCGGACGGGTTGGGCACAACAGGCCAGAAGGTTGCACCAGATACCCCTCTTATTGCACGATAGTGGCACGTCGTGCAATAAGGATCGGAGGCTCCGATGGGCCGCGAACGCCGTGAGTTCGGGTCGATCCGCAAGCTCGCGTCCGGCCGCCACCAAGCCGTCTACACGGGCCCGGACCTGCTGCGACATGTCGCACCAACCACCTTCCAGGCGAAGATCGACGCCGAGGGCTGGCTTCACGAGGAGCGAAAGCTGATCGAGGCCAACGA
>CAYQXH010000190.1:0-4364 GCA_964421325.1 uncultured Propionibacteriaceae bacterium | reverse complement strand
TGCGCACCAGTTCCGCGAAGCGGCGGATCGCTGCTTCGGGTGCCATCAGGGCAGGCGCCATTGTCGTCGTCACTCCTTGATCAGCTTCCCGAACTCGCCGTCGTGCAGGCCGAGGGCGTTGGCCTCGTCGGTGTCGAGGTGGATCTCGGGCACCCAGTCGTCCTTGATCCGGATGATGAAGTTCTCCAGCACCCCGCCGCGCTCGCCACCGAACTGCACGGCCACCCGGTCCTGATCGGCCAGACCCCAGGCCTTCGCGTGACTCGGGCCCATGTGGATGTGGCGGGCGGCCACCATCACGCCGTGGGGAACGTGGATCTTCCCCTTCGGCCCCTCGATGTCGATCGGTCCGGCTTCGTCCAGGTAGCCCGACTGCGTGATCGGGGCCTCGATGCCGAGCGTGACGCAGTCGGTGAGGCTGAGCTCGACCTGGGTCTTCGCCCGGCAGGGCCCCATCAGCCGGAGCTTCGGGAAGGCGCCACGGGGCCCGGACACCCGGACCGTCTGCTCTGCGGCGAAGTCGCTCGGCTGGCGGACCCGCCGGTACACGGTCATGGCGTCGAGGCCGAACAGCGTGGCCAGATCCGCCTTGCTCAGATGGGCGTGCCGGTTCGACACACCGACGACGATCTGGAGTTCCAGATCGTGCAACCGGGTGAGCACCATGCGGGTCACCTCCTCAACGACCTGACGGGTGTCCGGAACGGCCATGTCAGGCCTTCTTGGGCAGCAACTGCTCGACGTCGGCGTGCGGGCGCGGGATCACGTGCTTGCTGACGACCTCTTCGCCAACCTGGGCAGCGGCTGCGGCGCCGGCGTCGACGGCAGCCTTGACCGCACCGACGTCGCCGCGCACCATCACGGTGACCAGGCCGGCGCCGACCTTCACGTAGCCCATCAGGGAGACGTTGGCCGACTTGACCATCGCATCGGCGGCCTCGACGGCTCCGACATAACCCTTGGTCTCGACGAGACCGAGTGCTTCATTCATGGCGATCCTTTCTCACTGCTTCTTGGTGGAACGAGGGGTCCGCGACCGGGCTGCGCGGGGCTTGGGGGTCGGCTCGGCGATGGTCGCGACCGGCTCGACCAGCGGTTCCGGGGCGGTCCCGGCCGGCTCGACGTCATCAACGTTCGGGCCGGCCGGAAGCTCCGCCGCGACCTCGACGGGCTCGGCCGGCGGTTCGGGGGCGGGCTCGGCCGGCGGTTCGGGGGCGGGCTCCGGCTCGGGGAGCGCCTTCGGCTCCGGCTTCGCCAGGCCGACCGTCAGCTCCGTGAGCACCACCGGCTCGAGCTGGTCGCTCGGCCGGGCGATCACCGACGTGGCGAACACTTTGGTGACGCTGGCAGCTGCTGCGGCGGCCGCGGCCACGGCGGCCTGTACCGCAGAGACCTGGCCTTCGATCTTGACCGCGACCATGCCCATGCCGTCGGTCGACTCGTAACCGATCAGCTTCACATCCGCGGTCTTGCAGGCCACGTCCGCGGCCTCGACGGCTGCGGGCAGGCCGAACACCTCGATGGTGCCGAGGCTGAGGTTTGGCATTCGCTGCTCCTTCATTCTGCGTTCATGTCGGACAAGGGCATTCGTTTGACCAGCCGGGCTGCGTTGGCCCCGGCTGCGCGGTCGGAGGCGGCCGACCGGTTGAGGACGGCCGCCAGATAGGGCCGGTCGGGCGGGAGCTTCTCGGTGGTGATCACGATGTGGTCGACGCTGATCCCGATCCCGACCCCGAGGCGGGACTCGAGGCTCGCCTCGTGGGCCAGCACCAGCGGGTTCAACTCGGCGTGCGTGGTCACCTCCACCGGCACGCCCTCCTCCTCGACCCCGTGCAGCACCTCCGCCACCCGGGCAGCGTCGAGGAGGTCGTTGATGCGCAGGCGGATGCTGGGGCGTTCGGCGTTCATCGGGGGCCCCCGCGCAGTTGTTCGGGGGAGCGCAGCGGAGGAGAAGAACTCCGTGGGGTTGTCATCGCTGAGCCTCCCAGGCCAGGACGAGGCCGGTGGCGACGGCGTTGCGCGGCCCCTCGGTGCCGCGGATGTTCGCGCGTCCGGCAACCACGCGGTACTCCCCCAGCGCCTTGGTGACCAGTTGGGGGATCTCGAAGTCCAGCGCCGAGCCGCCCACCAGCACGACGTGGGCGATGTCCCGGACGTTGCTGGTCGGGCTGACGGCGGCGAGCGCCCGCAGGGCGTTGGTGACGAAGACCCGCTGCTTGGCGCGGATCCGGACCTGCCGGATCACCTCAAGCGGCTGGCGCAACGGCAGCGGGATCATGCCTTCCGGGTGCAGCACCACCGTCCGGGCGAAGACCTGCGGGGGCAGCGGCTCGTCGAAGAACTCGACGGTGCCGTCCTCGTGCCGGATGTTGAACAGGGTCTCCACCCTCGCCAGCGGGTGGCGCTTGACGTTCTCGGCGTCCTCGGCGCTGTCCAGGCCGAGCTCGGACTGGATCAGGAGGGTGACCATGTTGCCGGCCCCGGCGAGGTGGATGGACCGCGCCGGCCCGTCGTTGCGCAGGACGCAGGCGTCGGTGGAGCCGGCACCCATGTCGAGGATCGCGATCGGGATGGAGGAGCCCGGTGTGGTGAGCGCCCCCCGGACGGCCATGTCGGCCTCGACGCCGCCGACCTCCACCGGGATGCCGAACTGGGCGGTCATGTCGTGGGCGAGCTTCTGCATCTGCAGGCGGTCGGCCTTCACCATCGCAGCGATGCCGACAGCGGCCTCGAGGGAGAACTCGCCGGCGAGGCCCCCGGTCACCTTCTGCGGCACCTGGGTGTCCACAGCCAGCAGGTCGGTGACCTCGATCCCGGCGGGATCGCGATCGGTGAGCCGGCCCATGACGACCCGGACCTTCTCCATCATGCCGCCGACGTTGGTGCCGGGTTCGCCCCGGACGTTGCGGATCGGGCCGACGTTGCCGGCCACCCGCATGATCTCCTCCGCGCCCCGGTCGACGTCCACCTCGGCCGTGCGGTCGCCGATGAACTGCAGCCAGCCGGCGGGGATGCGGCGCTCGGTCACGTCGCCCTTGGGCGTCTTGATCACCACCGCCGACCGGTTCCCGACCAGGGACCGGGCCATCGGCACCACCGATGCCGTCTCGTCGGAGTCGAGCCCGAACAGGGTGGCGATGCCGTACGGGTTGGCCAGCGTCTCGATGATCCGGCCCACCTCGGCCACCTCGATGGCGGCCAGCATGCCGATCGGGACCTTGCTGATCAGGCCGACCTCGTCCACGATCGGGATCTTGCGGGCCAGCCGGTTGTGGACGAGGACCGCGTCGTCGTGTTGCAGGATCGCGCCGGTCACGTCGACCCGGGACGATGCCGCGTTGATCAGCCGGGCCACGTCCTCGAAGGTGTAGCTCCGGTCGGCGACCACGATGTAGGGGGTCCCGGCCGAAGCCCGGCCCAGGTCGCCGATCTCGATGGTGGTGCCCACGCCGATGCCGAGGCCGCCGGGCGTGGTCGGGTTGTGCCCGATCATCGTCGACTCGGTGATGATCGTCTCGGAGATGGTCTCCATCGCGACGTCCCCGATCACCGGGGCAGCCTCGTTGATGCGGATGAGGTCGACCTCGGCAAGAGTCCGGCCGGCCGCGTCCAGCGCGACGGTCAGTGCCTGGAACACCCCCTGGGTGTTCTGCGCCGTTCCCTTGATGCCGGTGGTCGGCACGATCGAGGACGCGACAAACGCCGGGGCGGCACCAGCGGAGAGCTCCGCTAGTGCCACCTCGGTGGTGGCGTTACCGATGTCGATACCGGCGATCAAGGCCATTGTGGTTCGGTCCTCAGGTCTGGGGCTCCGTCAGGCCCAGCCACCGTGGCTGGGCCTGACGGGATGCCCGCTGAGCGTGCTCGTGCTTGCTTCGTCGAAGGACGGAGCTTCACTCGGCCTTGAGTCGACCGCGCTTCTCGTACACGTCCGCGGCCTCCCGGATGAAGGCAGCGTTGACCTTGCACTTGTACTTCTGCTCCAGCTCGTCCGCGATTCCGTACAGCTCGGCCTTGGTCGAGCGGTACGGGCGCAGCGCGTTGTAGACGCTGAGCAGCTGGTCGTCCGGGACTGCGATGAGTTCCGCAGCCCGACGCATGTTGCGGGCCAGGCTGTCCCGGTCGACCGACTCGGCGACCTGGGCCTGCATTTCGAGGGTCTCCGGGGCAATCCGGAAGTCGTCTGCGGTCAGCTCGCCGTTCTTCAACTTCTCGAGGCTGAAGTCGGAGAGCTTCTTGCCCGTCGCCGAGAAGACCCTCTCCGGCATCTTCTCGCCGAGCGGGTACTGGTCCCGACCGACGCTGCCGGCGGCAGCCGGCGACTTCTTCTGGAAGGCCACGCTGTCCTTGCCAAGATTGGCCAT
>CAYQXH010000189.1:0-4379 GCA_964421325.1 uncultured Propionibacteriaceae bacterium | reverse complement strand
CGACGGTGGGGTTGCCACGGGAGTCCAGGATCTGCCGCGCGTCAACGAATTCGATACTTGCCACGATTTGTACCTCTCGATTGGGATCAAGTCATCGCCACCAACCCTATCGCCCACCACCCCGTGTGCGGAGCGGCTGGTGCCGGTTGATCGAGGTACCCGGCTGCCCGTCCGGGATGCTACTCGGGCTCGTTGTGGAGGTCGCCACCCAGCCGGAACGGGGTGTCTATCCCCGGGTAGGCGAGATGGGCGACCATCCCGTCCCTGGCGTGCTCGAGGTTGTGGCAATGGTCCATCCAGATCCCGGGATTGTCGGCGCGGAAGACGATGTCGAAGGTCTCCCCGGGAAGCACTTCGAAGGAGTCGGTCCACCACGGGCTGCCGGAGGCAGCCACCCCGTTCCTTGCCACCACCAGCACGTGGTGGCCGTGCAGGTGCATTGGATGCGACTCGCCGGTCCGGTTCTCGATGCTCATCCCGACGAGCTCACCCTCGGCGACGACGAACATCGGGATGTCGGGGTACAGCTGGCCGTTGATCGCCCACCAGACCCCGGGCCGGCCTTTGACGAAGCCCGGCTGCTGGGTGACCACGTAGGCGAAGTTGCGGTCGGTCCTCGCCGGGTCGAAGCCGACGTCGGCCGGTTCGCCGTAGCTGATCAGGTCGAGCCACTTCCCGGGCTGGACGGGAGCCGGCGGCGCGGCGCCGGATGGCCCGACCACAACAGCGGTCGCCTTCGACAGCTGCACCCGGGCGGCACCAGTTGCTGGGACGGTGACCAGCAGGTCCACCCGCCCGCCGGCCGCGATCCCGACCTGCTCGTCGCGAACCGGGGTCGGCCCGTTCACCTCCGCGCCGTCCACCGCCGCGACCAGGACCGGCTCGCCCGCCCAGACCGGCAACGTCACGTTGTCGGTGTTCACCACCCGGACCCGGACCCGGTCGCCGGGCGACGCAGCCACCACCAGGTCCTCGGGTGCCCCGTTGATCGTGCGGACGCCGGCGTAGGTGTGGGCAAGTGCGACCACCTCGGTCACCGGCTCGGGCCCGGCCCCCGCCGGCTCGACGACCAGTGGACCGAACAGGCCGCCGACGACCTGCTGGTGGGAGACCTGATGGGAGTGGTACCAGTACGTGCCGACCCGATCGGCGACGAAGCGGTAGATGAACTCCTGGCCGGGAGCGACGGCGTCCTGGGTGACGCCGGCCACGCCGTCCATGGCGTTCGGCACGTCCAGCCCGTGCCAGTGCAGCGTCGCCCCGCCGGCCACGGAGACATTGGTGAACCTGACCTCCACCAGCTGCCCGGCCCGCGCCCGGATCTCCGGGCCCGGCGAGGTGCCGTTCACGGTGAAGCCGTCGATCTCCCTGCCCCCGATGGTCAGCCGGGTCGCCTCCGCGCGCAACTCGAAGCGGACGTCCGCCGGCCTGGCCGGATCCTCGATCAGCCCGGTGAGGCTGGCGCCACCACCGGAATGGCCGTGCTGGTGCCCCAGCGGTGGTCCGCTGCCGAAGTCGGCAGCACCCATTTCCATCACCGAGAGCGAGGCCGGCAGCAGGCTCGACCACCACATCACCGCGAGGGGCACCACCAGGCAGGCCGCCAGCCCTGCCGGCAGCCAGACCTTGAGGAGGCGGCGCCTCCCCGACCGGGCCGTTGGCTCGGTGGTCACCTAGACCGTGGCGGAAACCGTGTCGGCCGGCGCCGGGGCCAACCGCTCGGCGCGCCACGCCTTCAGTCCGGCGAGCAGGGCGACCGTGAACAGGACCAGCGCGTTGATGCCGTGGGTCAGCCCGGCGATCGAGACCGAGTGGCCAAGGATGCCGAGGGTGACCTGAAGCGCGACGAGCGCGGCCACAGCCACGGCCCAGGCGATCCCGCGCGGCACCTTTGCGAAGAACGAGACCACCAGCAGCAGCAGGGCCACCACCGGGATGACCATCATGCCGTTCATGCCGTGGATCATGAAGCCGGCGGCCTCCGGGAACGGTGGCTGCCAGTCTGATTCCAGCGTCGCCTGGTCGATGGCACCGCCGTCCCTGGTGATCCAGAGGAACAGGCCGGACTCGGCCCAGACCGCAACGGCGGCCTGGACGGCGACCAGGCCGCAGACGGCGAATGCGAGGACAGCGTAGACACGCTTCATTTTCGGCTCCCCCAAGCCGGGGCCGGGCGCCCCTCACGGAAAAGCGTGGAAGAGGGCGCCACCGGGGCGCCAGCCGCACTAATGCGCAGGCTGGGTCCGGACCCCCGGCTCAGTCCTGCGCCTCCGCGCTGCGGATCCGCTCCTCGAGGTCCCGCAACGCGGCGCGGGCGGCCTGCTCGGGGTCGACGCCGAGCACCTCTGCCCTGCCGACGAGCCGCAGGAACTCCCCACCCAGTTCTGAGGCGAGCAGCTCGCTCGGGGCGACGCCGATCATCTCGGGGGCGAGGCCGTGGCTGCGGGCCCTAGTGATCACCTTGTGGGCTCGGGTGAGGGCCGACATCCGGTGCGGGATGCCGTCAAGGGCGGAGTCCCGGCCCTTCTCGACGGCCTTGGCCCGTTCCCAGGAGCCGACCAGATCGGCGGGAATCTCGGCCTCGGCGAAGACGTAGGGGTGCCGGGCGATCAGCTTGTCGCTGATCCGGCGGGCGACGTCCTCGATGTCGAAGCGGCCGGACTCGCCGGCGATCTCGGCGTGGAAGACCACCTGCAGCAGCAGGTCTCCGAGTTCCTCCACCAGCTGGGTGTCATCGCCGGCCTCGATCGCCTCGACGACCTCGAGGGTCTCCTCGACCAGGTAGCGGACGAGGCTGGCGTGGGTCTGTTCGGCGTCCCAGGGGCAACCGGTGCGCAGGCGGTGCATGACCGCCACGAGCCGGCCGAGCTCGGGCTGGGACCCGTTCACCCCTGCTTGATCGGCGCTACCGAGGACAACGAGCCGGAGCTGCCTTCGACCAGCCCGCCGGCGGCCGGGTCCCAGGTGCCGAAGCGGGGATTGACCCTGATCGGGGTGGTGGCGATCAGTTCCTTGTAGGCGGCGAGCGCCGCCTCGTTGCCGAGGATCACCGATGTGTTGGCGTAGCCGGTCATGAACTCGGTGGTCACCGGGTTCTTGAGCAGGCCCGCGTACAGCTCGTTCTGGGCATAGACCTGCTGGCGCTGTTCCTCGGTGACGCTGATGCCCTTCGCCTCGCCGGCCTGCGCAGCCAGCTTGGTCTGCACCATGATCTGCATCACGGTCGGGCTGAACGAGCCGGCGGTGTCATAGGTGTCGGAGCTGGCGTCGGCCAGCACCTGCGAGACCGCCTCGACGTTGGCCTGCTGCACCCGGTAGTCGCCGACATAGGCGGCGACCTGCGGACTGTTGCCGCAGCCGGCGAACGCCAGCAGCCCGGCCGTCGCCAGCGCCGCAACCATTACCCGTGCCTTGCTCATCCTGCCCACCTTTTCGTGTCTTGCGTGATCCTACCGGGTGCCCGCCGGCCCGAAGACGTCGCTCAGCACCCTGGCCGCCCAGGCCAGCAGCGCCGCGTCGGTGACCGGCTGGCCGCCGATCGGCTGGGTCATCGGTCGGGGAACCAGGATGTAGCCGGACGCCTTCCGCACCTGCGACCCCGGGTGCAGCCGGGCCAGCCGCAGCTGAGCCGAGTCGGGCAGGTCGGCCGGGGCGAACCGGATCATGCCGCCCTGCGCGACGACCTCGTGGATCCCGCGTCGGCGGGCCTCCATGCGGAACGCCGCCACTGCGAGCAGGGCCGCCACCGGTGGCGGCGGCTCGCCGTAGCGGTCGGCCAACTCCTCAGCGACCGCCGCGATGTCGGCGTCGCTGTTGACCGCGGCGAGCCGCTTGTACATCTCCAGCCGCAGACGCTCGGACTCGACGTACTCCGGTGGCAGGTGGGCATCGATGGGCAGCTCGATCTTCATCTCCGGCTCGGGCTCGGCCTCCTCGCCCCGGAAGTCGGCAACCGCCTCCCCGACCAGCCGGATGTAGAGGTCGAACCCGACCTCGGCGATGTGGCCCGACTGCTCCCCGCCGAGCAGGTTGCCGGCGCCCCGGATCTCGAGGTCCTTCATGGCAATCGCCATGCCGGAGCCCAGGTCGGTGTGCGCAGCCATGGTCGCGAGCCGGTCGTGCGCGGTCTCGGTGAGCGGCTTCTCCGGGGGGTAGAGGAAGTAGGCGTAGCCGCGTTCCCGGCCACGGCCGACCCGGCCGCGCAGCTGGTGCAGCTGGGAGAGGCCGAGCAGGTCGGCCCTCTCGATCAGGAGGGTGTTCGCTGTCGAGATGTCCAGGCCGGCTTCGACGATGGTGGTGCAGACGAGCACGTCGGAGCGCCGTTCCCAGAAGTCGACCATCACCTGCTCGAGGGTGTGCTCGTTCATCTGGCCGTGGGC
>CAYQXH010000188.1:0-4412 GCA_964421325.1 uncultured Propionibacteriaceae bacterium | reverse complement strand
ACCCGGCCAAGCGCAAGGAGTACGACGAGGCGCGCAGCCTGTTCGGCGGCGGGGGTTTCCGGTTCCCCCGCGCCGGGCAGGCCGGCGGCCCTTCGATGGAGGACCTGTTCCGGAACTCCACCGGCGACTCCGGCATCTCCGACCTGTTCGGGAATCTGTTCGGCGGCACCACGACGCGGCGCACCAGCACCACCAGGGGTCCGCGTCGCGGCGCCGACATCGAGGGCGAGGTCACCATCGACTTCGCCGACGCCCTGGCCGGCTCCCAGGTCACCATGCAGACGACGTCGGACGCAGCCTGCGGCAACTGCCACGGCACCGGCGCCCGTCCGGGCACCCAACCCACGGTCTGCCGCGCCTGCCAGGGCAGCGGCATGCAGACCTCGACCTCCGGTGGCGTGTTCGCCGTCACCGAGCCCTGCCGGGAGTGCCGCGGCCGGGGCATGGTGGTCGAGGACCCGTGCCCGGTCTGCCAGGGCACTGGCCGAGGCCAGTCGACGAGGACCATGCAGGTGCGCATCCCGGCCGGGGTCACCGACGGCCAGCGCATCCGGATCAAGGGCAAGGGCGGTGCCGGGGAGAACTCCGGTGCCTCCGGCGATCTGTACGTGCTGGTGCACGTCCGGCCGCACCCGGTGTTCGGCCGCAAGGGCGACCACCTGACCATCACCGTGCCGGTCACCTTCGCGGAGGCTGCGCTCGGCGCGGAGATCGAGGTCCCGAACCTCGACGGCGCCAGCGTCCGGCTGAAGATACCCGCCGGCACCCCGAACGGCCGGACCTTCCGGGTCCGTGGCCGCGGGGTCAAGGGCGGCGCAGCCGACGGCGACCTGCTGGTGACCGTCGATGTCCAGGTGCCCCGGCACCTCTCCGAGGAGGCGAGGGCCGCCCTGGTGGAGTTCCAGGCCAAGGCCGGCGGGGGCGACCCGCGGGCCCACCTGCTGGCGAGGCACTGATGGACCTGCTACCCGACCGGCTGGACGCGGACGCACCGATCTTCGTGATCTCGGTGGCCGCCCAGCTGGCCGAGATGCACCCCCAGACGCTGCGCGGCTACGACCGGCTCGGTCTGGTCGTTCCGGGCCGGGCGCGCGGCCGCGGCCGGCGGTACTCGCTGCGTGACATCGCAAGGCTGCGCCACATCCAGCACCTCTCCCAGAACGAGGGGATCAACCTCGAGGGCGTGCGCCGGATCCTTGCCCTCGAGACCGAACTTGAAGGGCTGCGTGGCCAACTGACCCGGCTCGCCCAGGTCGTGCAGGAGCTGCAACTGACCCCGGAAGGGGTTCGGCTGTTCACTGCTGAGGCCGGCGGGTCGGTGCACATCGGCCGCATCCGAAGGCGTCCCCTGGCCTTGCCGGCCAGTCCCTGGGCGGGCGATCCGGAATGACCCCGGGCCCGGCAGCCTGACCGGACGAGGAACGCAGCCGGACTCCAGGTGGTGAGAGTCCTCTCATGGGTGGTGGGTTCTTCACGGCCATCCGGCAGGATTGCCCAATGGCAACCGCGCAGACCCCGGTGAGCATCAGGGCGCGGGTGATCGTAGCTGTCATGGTGCTGACGGGCCTTGCGCTCACGCTCTCCGGCGTCGTGATCTACCTCCAGGGTTACGCCGGCACCACCCAGCGGGTGAGCGCCGACCTGCTCCGCGCTGCGGACGAGGTGGCACTGCTGGCCGAAGCCAACGACCCGGAGACCGGAAAGCCCTTCGCCAACTCCGAGGCCCTGCTGCGCGTGGCCATGCAGCGAGCCGTCCTTCCGCCCACGGAGGGCTCGTTCGCGCTGGTGGGCGACCGGATCAGGTGGACGGCGCAACCCGGTGTCAGCCTGCGCCCGGAGGAGGACCCGGAGCTGGTCGCAGCGGTCGTGCCGCTGGCGCAGCGCCCCGAGGTCTCGCAGGGGGACCTCAGCACCGGGGTCCGCGACTACCGCTACATCGTGGTGCCGGTCCGGTTCGCCGGTACCGGCGACGCCGGCGCGCTGGTACGGGTGGCCGACATGGACGCGGAGCAGGCGGTGCTGCGGTCGGTGTACCTGACCTACGCAATGGTGGCGTTGGGGTCGCTGGTGCTGGTCGCGATGCTGATCTGGCTGTTCGTGGGACGGTTGCTGCGACCGTTGAGCTGGATGCGCGAGACCGCCGAGCGGATCACGGAGACCGACATCACCCAGCGCATCCCGGTGCGCGGCAACGACGACCTGTCCGCACTTGCCGTGACGGTGAACCACATGCTCGACCGGCTCGAGTCGGCTGTCCGCAGCCAGCGTGAGCTGCTCGACGATGTCGGCCATGAACTGCGGACGCCGCTGACGATCGTCCGCGGGCATCTCGAGCTGATGGACGCCACAGCCCCGGAGGATGTCACCGCCACCCGGACGCTGGTTCTGGACGAGCTCGAGCGGATGCGCCGGCTGGTCGACGACCTGCTCACCCTGGCCAAGGCGGAGCAACCAGACTTCGTGCAGCCCGAACCCACCGACATCGCCCGCCTCACCGACGAGACCCTCGCCAAGGCGAGCACCCTCGGCCAGCGGCACTGGGTGCTCGACGAGCTGGTGGACGCCGAGGTCGAGCTGGACCCGCAGCGGATGGCACAGGCCTGGCTGCAGCTGGCGGCCAACGCCGTCCAGTACTCGGCAGTGGGCACAAGGGTCGGAATGGGGAGCCGGCTGGTTGGCGAGGAGCTCTGGCTCTGGGTGCGCGACGAAGGCGTCGGGATCCCCGAGGAGGAACGGGCCGGGATCCTCAGTCGCCGGGTGAAGGGCAGGTCCGGGGAGGGCACCGGGCTCGGCCTCGCGATCGTCTCCTCGATAGCGCAGGCCCACCACGGTCGGGTGGTGGTCGAGTCGGTGGCCGGAGTCGGCAGCCGGATCAGTGTCGTCATCCCGGTCGCCGCAGCAAGGGAGGAGACAGATGAGCCAGATCCTGATCGTTGAGGACGAACCGCGGATCGCTGCGTTCATAGCCAAGGGGCTCAGGTCGGCCGGCTTCACCAGCCTGGTCGAGGCCTCAGGGGTGGCGGCGGTGCAGCTGGCGCTGGCGGGCGAGATCGATCTGGTCATCCTCGACATCGGGCTGCCCGACATCGACGGGTTCGAGGTGCTGTCGCGGCTTCGGGGACAGGGCGTCACGATCCCCGTGATCATGCTGACGGCGCGGTCGTCGGTGGCCGACACGGTGGCGGGCCTGCAGTCCGGCGCGGACGACTACATGCCCAAGCCCTTCAGTTTCGACGAGTTGCTCGCCCGCATCCACCTCCGGCTCCGGTCCGACGGCGGCGGGCCGGACTCGGCCGCGCTGGTGCTCTCCCACGGCGACCTGAGCCTCGACCTGCGCACCCGACGCGCCTCGGTGGCCGGGCGGAGCGTTGACCTGACCGCGCGGGAGTTCACCCTCGCGGAGATGTTCCTGCGCAACCCCGGCCACGTGCTGAGCCGCGAGCAGCTGCTGTCGGGGGCGTGGGGCTACGACTTCGACCCCGGGTCGAACGTGGTGGATGTGTACGTCAGGTACCTTCGGCGCAAGCTCGGCGCCGAGTTCTTCGAGACGGTTCGCGGGATGGGCTACCGCCTGGTGTGACCGCCGGGCCGGGGCTCAGTCGCCGGAGCCGGCGCTGGCTGCGGAGTCTGCGCTTCGCGGCGACGCCGCGCTCCTCGGGGAGGGCGGCGTGACCGGGGACGGTCTGGTGACCGGGCTCTTCGGGGTGGCTGTGGTCGCCTTCGACCTGGCTGACACCGACGACCGCGCCGTGGGGGCAGTGGCTGCCGTCAAGGTCGGAGAGCCGGTCGGCGCCGCGCCGGCTGTCGGTCCGGGCGACGCCGTCGCCTGCGGCAGACCGGTCACGGTGATGGCCGGACGTGGCTCGGCGTTCGCCGGGGCGCTGGAGTTCAGGGCTGCCAGGCCGATCGCGCAGGTGCCCACCCCGAGGGCGCCCGAGACCGCCCAGGCGACGGCTGACTTCGACAACACGATGTTGGCTCCTTCCGGACGATTCCCACGCTAGCCCGGCTGGATTAGGGCGAGCAGCGCGCGGGGATGAGAGTCCTCTCATCCGGGGCCGGGTGCCGGGGCGGGGTCACCTCGCCATGGCTACGAAGTTTTCGGCGATGGTGAGCCGGCCGGCAGCCTGCTCCGGATCGGCCCCGGAGACCAGGCTGAGCAGGACCCCGGCCGTCCGGGCCCGAAGGTCGATGGCATCCACCTGTCCCTCGAACGCGCCCTGCCACGCCTCCAGCACCTCCGGCACCCGCGGGTAGGCGTCGGGGTCCAGGCCGGGCAGCACCGCCAGGTGGGCAAGGCAGCAGGCAAGGTCGTCCTCCCGAAGGCCGGGCCCGACCGAGTCGATGTCGATGAACCGCAGGGTGTCGCCGTCGACGAAGATGTTCGCCTCGTAGAAGTCGCCGTGGGTGGG
>CAYQXH010000187.1:0-4418 GCA_964421325.1 uncultured Propionibacteriaceae bacterium | reverse complement strand
CCCACATGCTGAAGGCGGAGAAGGTGCTGGTGCAGAAGTCCGGCTACTACTCCCGGTCGGCGCCCGCCAACGAGTTCGACCTCGACCTGATCAGGTCGATGACCGAGCTCGCCGTGGATTCCGCGCTCGAGGGCAAGCCCGGCGTCGTCGGTCATGACGAGGAAAACGGCGACGTGCTCAGCGTCATCGCCTTCGACCGGATCAAGGGCGGCAAGCCGTTCGACATCACCCAGCAGTGGTACCTCGACCTGCTGGACGGCATCGGCCAGCCGGCCCCCGTCCCGGCACCGCCCGCCGAGCACTGACCAACCCCGACCGAACGCCGAGGGCCAGTCTTGGCGTCGAGCGCCACCCCTCAGGTGGTGGCCTTCGGCGCCGAGGCTGGCCCTCGGCGAATCTGGGGGCGGGGGTGCCGGTCAGCGGGCGAGGTGGGCGACCAGCCGGTCCAGGGCCTCGTCCAGCTCCTCGGTGCTTCCGCAGAAGCTCAGCCGCATCATCCGGTGGCCGGCCGCCTGGTCGAAGTCGAGGCCCGGCGCCAGCGCCACCCCGGTGGCGGCCAGTACGTCGGCACACCAGCGCTGGCTGTCGTCGGTCAGGTGGCTGACGTCGCACCAGGCGTAGAACGCCCCGTCCGGCGGCGCGAAGCTGGTGATGCCGAGCTCGGGCAGCCGCCGCAGCAACAGTTCCCGGTTACGGGCGTAGCGCGTCACGTGACCGTCGAGCTCGCTGCGAGCCTCCGCGTCGAACGCGGCCAGGGCCGCAGCCTGGGAGATGGCCGGAGCGCAGATCGCCAGGTTGCCCTGCAGCAGCTCCACCGGACGCCGCAGGTCGGGTGGCAGCAGCAGCCAGCCCAGTCGCCAGCCGGTCATCGAGTGGTACTTGCTCACCGAACCGACCACGACGGCGTCCGGCCCGAACTGCCGGGCACTGGCGCAGGGACGGCCGAAGCTGATCTGGTGGTAGATCTCATCGCTGATCAGCAGGCAGTCGTGCGCCATGCACCAGGCGGCCAGTTCGGCCAGCTCGCCGGCGTCGATGATCGTCCCGGTCGGGTTGGACGGTGAGGCCACCACCAGCCCGGCCGGCACCTCCGGCAGCGCCTCCAGCATCGCAACGGTCGGCTGGTAGCGGGTCTCGGGGCCGGCTTCCAGATCCACCACGCGGCAACCGAGGCTGAGCAGGGTGTTCCGGTAGGCCGGATAGCCCGGACGGGTCATCGCCACCTGGTCGCCGGCGTCGAACGCAGCCAGGATCGCCAGCTGGAACCCGGCCGAGGACCCGGTCGTGATCACGACCTCATCGGCATCCACCGGATTGCCGTAACGGATCGCGTACTCGGCTGCGATCTTCCAGCGGAGTTCAGGGATGCCGGGGGTGACGGTGTAGCCGAGCACCTGTTCGGCGATCGCGGACGCCGCCGCCGCCCGAACAGCTCGCGGTGCCGGCGTGGCGGGCTGGCCGACGCACAGGAGGATCGCATCCCCGTGACTCAACTGCCGGGCTGCCGCCGCCTTGGCGACCTCCATCACGTGGAACGGTTCGACTCTCCCCCTTGCCGATACCCTCATCGATCGCGCCGGCCGAACATCGCCGCCAGCGCCGACGTCAGCAGGGCGCCGATCCCGAGCCCGGTGGCTGCCCCGATGGTGTAGCCGGTGCCAAGTCCGATGCCCAGCGACCGCCGGGCAACCTCGCTGGAGACGTACAACTCCCCCGGACGACTCTCGACCGGCTCGGCTGGTTCGACTGCAGCCGGTTCGGGCTCGGGCTCCGGCAGCGGCACCTCCGAAGTGGCCAGCCAGGCGGCGATGTAGAGGATCAGGGTGGCGAAGAGGTTGAGGAACAGCATCAGGACGAGCGTGGAGCCGAACACGGCGAACCCGAGGTTCCGGGAGAAGGTGCCGAAGAGGTAACCCGCGAGCGACTGCAGGATCAGCAGGCCGGCGGCGCCGATTCCGGAACCGACCCAGGCCAGGTGGCTGGGCACGTAGGTGGGGCTGAACCATCCGAAGAGGAGCCGGAACCCGACGCAGCCGATCGCCAGCGAGACTACGAAGCCCACCAGGCGCAGCAGCGAGGTCCAGACCAGGCTGTCGCCGATGCCCAGCCAGGCGCCGACGGTGCTGCCGAGGCTGGTCGCCACCGCCGCGGTCACGAACGTGGCCGCGGTGCCGAGCAGGATGGCGAGCAGGCCGCCGAAGTTGGCGAGCACGTCCAGCGGCATGATGACCTGCTTGCCGGGGTTGTCCACGTCGGTGCGCATCAGCAGCCGGACGGCGCGCTTCAGGTTGCCGACCCAGCCGGAGCCGACCCAGATGGTGATCAGCAGGCCGAACCCGAGGATGGCTGACCAGTTGGTGAGGGCGCCGGCGATCAGCTCGTACAGGCTCTCCCCGATCGTTGAGTCAGCCTGCAGCTGCCCCTGGATCCAGCCCTCGATCATGACGAGCGAATCGGGACGGAACACCGTCAGCGTGAAGCCCAACGCCGAAAAGGCGAGCATCAGGATCGGGACCAGCGACAGCACGGAGAAGTAGGTGATGGCAGCGGCGAGCTGCACTCCCCCACGAAGGTTGAACCGTTCGACCGCCCGAAGCAGGTGCGCGACGAAGGGCTTGCGGGAGAACTCGTCCCACCACTGCAGCATCGACTACCCCTTTCCTGCCTCCACCGCGTAGTCCGCCACCGGGGCGCAGGTGCACATCAGGTTGCGATCCCCGTAGGCACCGTCGATCCTCGCCACCGGCGGCCAGTACTTGTCGCGACCACCGGAACCGATCGGGCCCGGACGTTGCCCGGCCGGGAAGGCGGCCAGTTCCCGGTCGTAGGGGTGTACCCACCCGGTGGCGACGATCCTCGACGCCGGGTGCGGCGCGTTGTGCAGCGGGTTGTCGTCCGCCGGCCACGCGCCGGCCGCCACCTGGTCCATCTCGGCCCGGATGGAGATCATCGCCTCGCAGAAACGGTCGATCTCAGCCTTCGATTCAGACTCGGTCGGCTCGATCATCAGCGTGCCGGACACCGGGAAGCTCATCGTCGGCGCGTGGAATCCGTAGTCCACGAGGCGTTTCGCCACGTCGTCGACAGTGACCCCGGTGCTCCGGGTGAGTTCGCGAAGGTCGACGATGCACTCGTGGGCCACCAGCCCGGCTGCCCCGGTGTACAGCACCGGGAAGTGCTCGGCGAGCCGGTTGGCTACGTAGTTTGCTGCCAGGATGGCGGTCTGGGCCGAGCGGCGCAGGCCGTCAGCACCCATCAGCGCCACGAACGCCCAGCTGATCGGCAGGACCCCGGCGGAGCCGTAGGGCCCGGAGCTCACCGGGCCGTAGCTGGTGCCCGGTCCGGCGGCCTCGACCAGCGGGTGGTTCGGCAGGAACGGCGCCAGGTGCTCGCGGACGGCCACCGGGCCGACGCCCGGCCCGCCGCCGCCGTGCGGGATGGCGAAGGTCTTGTGCAGGTTGAGGTGGCTGACATCGGCGCCGAACCGCCCGGGCCGGGCGAGGCCCAGCATGGCGTTCAGGTTCGCGCCGTCGACGTAGACCTGACCTCCGGCCTCGTGCACGAGGCTGCAGATGTCGGAGATCGTCTCCTCGAAGACCCCATGGGTGGACGGGTAGGTCACCATGACCGCTGCCAGTTCGGCAGCGTGCTGGCCGATCTTCGCGCGCAGGTCGGCCAGGTCCACCGAGCCGTCGGCTCCGGTGGCCACGACCACCACCCGCATTCCCGCCATCACGGCAGAGGCGGCGTTGGTGCCGTGGGCCGACGCCGGGATCAGGCACACGGTTCGTCCGGCTTCGCCGTTGGCCCGGTGGTAGGAGCGGATCGCCATCAGGCCGGCGAACTCACCCTGGCTCCCCGCGTTGGGCTGGAGGCTCACCCGGTCGTAGCCGGTGATCTCGGCCAGCCAGTCGCACAGCTGCCCGATCAGCTCGGTGTAGCCGGCGGCATCCGCTGCCGGCACGAACGGGTGCAGGCCCGCGAACCCGGGATAGCTGATCGGCTCCATGGCAGCCGCCGGGTTCAGCTTGAGGGTGCACGAGCCCAGCGGGATCATGCCCTTGTCCAGGGCGAAGTCGCGGTCGGACAGCGTGCGCAGGTAGCGCATCAGTTCGGTCTCGCTGCGGTAGGCGTTGAACACCGGGTGCGTCAGGAAGTCGAGGTCGCGGTGGTGGTCGCCGAGTCCCCCGGCGGTGTCGGCGGTGAGGGTGACTCCGAACGCCGAGCAGACTGCGACCAGCACGTCCTCGACCGCGTCCTCGCCGACGCTGATTCCCACCCGGTCGGCATCCACCAGTCTGAGGTGGACCCCAGCGGCCCGGGCTGCTGCGACCACCTCGGCCGCCCGTCCCCGCGCCGGGACCGGGAGGCGTGCGAAGAAGCGCTCCCCGGCGAGCCGGCGACCGCCGGCCAGCCGC
>CAYQXH010000186.1:0-4421 GCA_964421325.1 uncultured Propionibacteriaceae bacterium | reverse complement strand
AGGCGACCATGATCGCCTCACACTCGGTGTCCGGGAAAGCGGGAACAGGTCAGCTCGGGGACGACATGGCGAAACGCAGCGCCCACAAGGAGAGTCGGCTGCCGCCGGCTCGAAGTTCCCGGTTCGCGCCGTTTCGATCCCGTGGCTGAACCGTCCACGCGCAGGTAGCCTGCTCAGATGGACCGGGTAGACCCAGCCGAGGACACCTGGCGCGCAGCACTGTCTGCGCTCCTGGATGGCGAGGATCCCCCGATAGCGGTGGCCGACCTCATGCAGCACCTGTCCGAATGCGTGTCGTGCTCGGCGTGGCTGAACCAGGCAACGGTCGTGAACGCCGGCCTGAAGCGGCTGCCGATGATCCAGCCCGCGCTCGGGGAGAGCGTCGTGAACGTCGTTGACGTCACGTTGTGCGCCTGCCGAACGGGTGGCGACTGCCTGTGCTCGGACTGCAGGTGCGGCCCCGGCTGCACCTGCCACCGGCCCCGGCCGTCATCGCTCGCGGCTGGGTGAGGAGCCCGGATGGGACTCTCGAGACGGGTGGAGCGGGTCGATGTCGGACGACCAGCACTGTCGCGGCCCTGTGGAGCTCCGGCAGGGGCTCACTCAGCCGTCCCGCATGCGGCAGGATCGCCGTCATGACCGCAGCCAATCGTGAGTTGGCGATGTTCCCCCTCGGCTCCGTGCTGTTCCCGGGAATGCCCTTGCCGCTTCGGGTCTTCGAACCGCGCTACCTCGCAATGCTGTCGTCGGTGTTGGGTGAGCCCGAGCACGAGTTCGGTGGAGTGCTGATCGAGCGCGGCTCCGAGGTCGGTGGGGGCGACGTCCGGTTCGGGGTGGGCACGGTGGCGCGCATCGTTTCGGTGGAGCAGACCGCTGGCTCGATCGTGCTGCTCGCGACCGGGGAAGCACGGTTCGAGGTGGTGCGCTGGCTGCAGGACGATCCGTTTCCTCGGGCAGAAGTGCGCGAGCTGGCCCCACTGGAGTTCGACGAGTCCACCCCTTCAGAGCTGGTTGCGGCCGAGGCAGAGGTGCGCGCGACCATGTCCAGGGCGAGCGAGTTCGTCGAGCTCCGCTGGCCGGCCGACATCGAACTGTCGAGGGAGTTGGCGAAGCGCATCTGGCAGGTCGCCGGCATCTCCCCGCTCAACTCGATGGACCAGTACGCGCTGCTTCGCTCGAGGACCGCGGCTGAGCTGCTGGCCCGGCTGGTTGAGGACACGCGGGGGGCCGACGTCCTGTTCACCGCCGGGTGGGGCTCGGACCTGCGAGACGGCGGCGACCTCCCCGAGTGACACCTCAGCCGACCGGCGTCCCGTCAGTCGCGGTCGCTGGCAGGCGCGGTGCAGCGTTTGCCGATGTCGTGACTCCGCGAGTCAGGGGATGTACCGCTCGACGAGCGCGACCGGCTGGTTCCCGACACAGTAGACGGTGAACGGTGTCAGCCAGCCGTCCACCTGCTTCGCCTGCTCGACCGACTTCTTCACATATTCGGGGAAGTCGGCCGGTTCGACCCTGCGGAACCCGTTCCCCGGATCGACGAGGACCATGACGTCGCCGAGGCGGACCTTCTCCCACTTCACCGCCGGGTTCAGGATCGGGTCCTCCTCATTGCCGTCGCTGTACTTCGAGTTCCACTTCACCCTGTCCAGGGTCACCGTGATCCCGCCACGGGCTTGCTCGTCGTAGACGGCGTCCTTGACGAGCGCCAGGTACCGCTGCTCGATGGGCTTCCCGGACTCCTCCGACTTCTGGAAGGCCCAGACGGCCTCCTGCCACAACTCGAACGTCGGCTCCGGCTGCACCCGGGCCGACCCATCATCGGTGGGCCCGGCGGACGGGGTGGCGGTCGGGGATGCGGTGACCGTCACGGTGGCGGTCGGTGTCGGAGCTCCCGGGAATGCGGCGCAACCGGTCAGCACGAGCACTGCGGTGAGGGCGAGAAGCGGGCGGGTGGTCACGACCTCAACAATGGCGCAGCATCGCACGGGCCGCAGGCTTTGCCCCGGATCGGAATCAGGTGGCCCGCGGACCGGTCTCGCGCGTGAAGCGGTCGGCCCACAGCCTCCATTCCCACAACGTGAGTGCCATGAAGGCCGCGGTGCCGGCGACGGTGCCGGCCCTTCTGTGCTGATGGGCGGCCACCATTGCGCCCACGAGCGAAGCACTGGCCACAGCCCCCAGAGCCAGCACCTTCGGCTCGGAGGTCGGATCCCGCGACCAGGACTCCTCACCCAGGATCGCCCGGGTCGCGAACGACGACAGGTCCCGGGCCGGCGGGGTGATCACCGGGTTCACAGCGAACCAGGCGCCGATGGGCAGGTACAACCACCAGCGCCGAGTCCACAGCGGCACCAGCAGCAGTGGGGCGCTCAGGAGCCTCGACCAGGCGCTGAACGGATGAGCGTGTCGCTGGAACACGCGAGCGTAGAAACCGTCGTCGGAAGCCACGATCCAGCTTGACACCCCGGGCACAGCGACGGCCACCAGGATTGCCGGGCAAGAGCAACGAATCGTCGGCGTTGCCGCCGGGCAGGCAATAGCCTGAAGGAGCAGGTGCAGCAGTCAAAGGAGATTGGCCCAATGCGCACGAGTGTCAAGCAGATGGTCGAGGCCGCCGATGCAGTGGTACCCCGGATCACTCCGGAGGTGGCGCAGGAGATGATCGCGGGCGGCGACGTCCTGGTCGTGGACGTGAGGGACGCCCCGGAGGTGGCTCGCGAGGGCAAGGTGGCCGGAGCGGTCAACATCTCACGCGGCATGCTCGAGTTCCGGGCCGACCCGACCAGTGCTTCCCACGACCCACTCTTCCGGATGGACCGCCCGCTCATCGTGTATTGCGCCTCTGGCGGGCGTTCGGCGCTCGGCGGGAAGGCGTTGAAGGAACTCGGCTTCGAGAAGGTCTACAACCTCGGCGGATTCAAGGCCTGGGTGGCGGCCGGCGGGGCCGTGGACCAGCCGATCGGCTGACGGCGGCCAGCGCCGGGCGGTGGGAGCGAAGGCCACCAGGCGGCATGCTCGGGTGGGTACTCGCCGATCAGTGCGGCCGTTCGGCCCTAGGATCGCAGTGAAGCCACAGTCAGCCGAGGAGGTCAGCGTGCCCGACCGCTCCGAGCCATCGGCGAGCACTGGCACCGGCCATCGTGGTGTCTGGTTGGTGTGGGTGGCGGTCGCGGCCGCGGTCACCTTCGTCGTCTGGACGGCGGGTGTCCTGCCGGCCCTCCCGCCGTTGCCGGCCCGCTCCCAGGCTGATGCCCTGACCGGCCTGGTGTCGATGCTCGCCGACCTGGCCGCCCGACTGGCCGCCGTGGCCACCATGGGTGGTCTGGTCGGGATCGTGATCGTGACGCCCGCCGGCCCGGACGGGTCGCTCAGCGACGCCGGGCAGCGCATGGCACGCTGGGTGGGTCGCGCGGCGCAGGTGTGGTTTGCCGCTGCGGTCCTGATGACGTTCGCCAACTCGGCGTTCGTCAATGGGGTGCCGATGGGTTACGCGTTCGGGCTGCAGGCGTGGTGGACGTTCCAGTCGACGACCCCGAGCGGCCTGGCCTGGGTCCTCGCTGCTGCCGTGGCGCTCGCTACTGCCTTGGTCGCCGGGCTGTCCCGGCGCAGGGCTGCCTTCGCCCTCGCCTGGCTCGCCGGGACCCTGGCAGCGGCCTTCGTCGGGGTCACCGGCAACGTCTCGGTCGGGCTGGACCATGACTGGGCCACCGACGCGGCGATCGCGATCGCCCTGACCATGGTGCCGCTGGCCTCGGTTGCCGTGGGGGTCGTCCTCGCCGCTCGCGTCGTCCCGGTCGCGGATGCCGTAGCGGCCGTCGGGCGCTACCACCGGCTCGTGGTTCCCGTCGTCGTGGTCGCAGGCAGCGCCCATGCGCTGATCGCCTGGCAGGCCCTGGCCGGGCGGTCACCGCTCGAGGTGTTCTACGGGCTGCCGACGCTCGGCGTGCTGCTGTGTCTGCTGCTCCTGCTCGCCAGTTGGGCCTGGCGGCAGGCCTCAGGGCAAGCCGGGCCGTCCGCCGTCCCGCTGCGAGCCGTCGCCTCGGTGACTCGCGACGTGGCGATCCTGGTCGGTTACGCCGCCTTCCTGGTGGCCGCGAACCATGTTCCGCCGCCTCGGTTCCTGGTGCCGCAGACGATCCAGGTCAACTACCTGGGCTACGAGGTGGACATCCCCGCCACGCTCGAGCGGCTCCTCGGCCTCGGCCGCCCGAACCTCCTCTGGGTGCTGCTCTCCGTGGGCTCTGTGGCCGCGTACCTGTGGGGCGTGGCCCTGGTGCGCCGGCGGGGTGGGCGCTGGCCGTTGCTGAACCTGCTCGCCTGGCTGGCCGGCTGGGGCGTGACCCTCTACCTGGCCGTCAGTGGTCTGTGGATGTACTCCACGGCCGTCTTCAGCTGGCACATGCTCGTGCACATGACGGTGA
>CAYQXH010000185.1:0-4480 GCA_964421325.1 uncultured Propionibacteriaceae bacterium | reverse complement strand
CGCCCGCCGCGCCAGACGCGGTGGGCGTCGGCGTCCAGCACGAGGTCGGCGACCTGCAGCCGGTTCGTCGCGGGCGCCGAACCGCTGCGGCGCACAGCCACCTGGACCCGGGCGACGAGTTCCTCGAGCGCGAAGGGCTTGACCAGGTAGTCGTCGCCGCCCTCGGTGAGCCCCCGCACCCGGTCACCGGTGGCGCTCCGGGCGGTCAGGAACAGCACCGAGGCCCCGCTGCCGGCGGCCCGGAGACGCCGCAGCACCTCATAGCCGTCGAAGTCGGGCAGCTGGATGTCCAGCACCACCACCTGGGGGTCGAAGGCTGCAGCCAGCTCCAGTCCGGCAGCCCCGGTAGCCGCACACTCCACCCGGTAGCCCTGCAGTCGCAGCGCCGACCCGACGAGAAACGAGATGTTGTCCTCGTCGTCGACCACGAGCACTCTCGGTGCGGCACTCTCCACGCGTACAAGATGCCAGCAACACCGCCCCGGTGCCGACACCGTGGCCCCGGCTGCCAGCAGATCTCCAGCTTTCCTTCAAGGTGGCTCCAGCCGGGCGCCCCAGATTGGGGGTGTCAACCAGGAGGAAACATGAATCCAGTCACAGCTTCCGTCGCCGTCACCGCAGCCCTGGTGCTCGGTGGGGGAATCTTCGCAGCTCAGGCCGAAGCCGACCCGGCGCCGGCTGCACCCACTCCGGTGCCGACGGCAACCGCCACCGGGCGGGCCGCCGGCAAGGTCGCCGTCGGCTGGTTCTACACGGCCCTGACCGATGTGCAGCGCAGGTGCCTCGCCGACGCCGGCGTCCACCGGCCTTCGGGAGAACTGACCGATGACCAGCGCAAGGAGTTGCGCGCCACGATCGACGCGACCCTTGCCAGGTGCGGGGTGCAGCTTCCGGCCAGGGCAGCCGGACGCGAGCGGCTGGGCTTCGGATGGGCTGCGCTGACCGACGAACAGCAGCAGTGCCTGGCCGATACCGCCCTGACCCGTCCGGTCGGCCGGCTGACCGCGGAACAACGCGCCGCCGTCCGCCAGTCGAAGCTTGACGCCGCGACAGCCTGCGGGGTCGGCAGCTAGGCCTGCGGAGCCGTACGGGTCGGCAGGGGCAGGTATGCGAGCACACCGGCCGGCTGCCGCAGGGGGGTGATCGCGGCACCTCAGGGTGCCGGTGGGAGCAGGTGCACAGCTGTCGGCACCCCGGTGGCGAACGCGAACGCCCGCTCCTCGATCGCCTGGTCCTGCGCCGTCAGCCGGTCGGTGTGCTGGCGCAGGTGCTCCTCCCAGGACGGCACGGTGTAGGTCTCCCACCAGGTCCCGGGCCGCTCGCCGACCTGGTAGACCTCCCAGCGGATGGCTCCGCTGCGCAACCGGGATCCGCGCATCGCCGACATCGCCTGCAACCAGTCGGCGACGTTCGCTTCGGGAACCAGGTATTCCACCACCACCCGGACCGGACCGGCGTCGGGTTCTGCGGCGACTCCCAGCTGCGCGTCATCCCAGAGAACCAGTGGGGCCCGGTCGAGGTGCTCGCTCTCCGGGAAGTGCCAGGCGAACCCGACCAGACCGCCGGCCACGACCAGGCCGGCCGCGATCCAGACCGAAGCGGTCAGGCTGACGTGCTGGGCGATCAGTCCCCAGAGTGGGGAGGCTAGCGCCTGCGCCGCTGTGAAGGTCATCATGTACACCGCCACGGCGCGTGCCCGCACCCAGCCGGGTAGGAACAGCTGCAGCTCGGCGTTCAGGACCGCGACCGTCGCCGTCCAGGCGAACCCGAGCAGCACCAGCAGCGGCAGCGCGGGCACCAGCCCCGGCACCACCATCGTGAGCCCGAAGGCGAGCCCGAACAGTAGCCCCATCGCACTGAGCAGGAGGTTGGCCGACACCCGTCGCCCGATCCGGCCGACGGTGAAGGCTGCGGTGATCGCCCCCACCCCGAGCGCCCCGAAGAGGATGCCGTAGCCGTCCGCGCCGACCCCGAGCTGCCGGTTGGCGATCAGGGGCAGCAGCGCCCACATCGCCGTGGCGGGCGCGACGAACACGGCCAGCCGGAGCAGGATCAGCCGGACCACCGGCTCGTGACGGACGTAGCGGCCCCCGGTGCGCAGGGCCGGCAGGAACCGTTCCCGCGCGACGCTGGTGGCTGCCGGTGGGCGGCGCCAGGCGAGCAGGGCGCCGATCAGGAACAGGGTGCAGGCGGCATTGATCGCGAACACCGGCGGGACTCCCCAGGCTGCGATCACCACACCAGCTATGGCCGGGCCGACGGCGCGAGCCACGTTGACGCTCACCATGTCGAGCCGGATGGCGGGGGCGAGGTGGGCCCTTGGCACGAGTTCGGTGATCAGGGGCTGCCAGGTCGAGACCAGTACCGCATTGCCGACCCCGATCGCGAAGGTGAAGGCGAGCAGCAGCAGGGGCGGCATGCTGCCGATGGCGGTGAGGACGGCCAGGAGGCCGGCCACGATCAGGAAGTAGACCTGCACCCACAGCATCAGGCGCCGGCGGTCGAAGGCGTCCGCGAGCACGCCGGCGGCAAGGGCGAACATCACCATCGGCAGGGTGGCCGCCGTCTGGACGAGCGAGATGATCGTGGCGGCGTTCGGGTCGTCGATGAACAGCCACTGCGCCCCGACCGTCTGCGCCCAGGAGCCGACGCTGCTGAGGACGACGCCCAGCCATAGCCACAGGAAGGCCCTGTTCCGGAACGGCGCAAGGGCTCCGGCAGTGTGGTCAGCGGTCACGGCCTGAGCAGCACCTTGATGGCGCGCCTCGAATCCATGGCCGCGTAGGCCTCTGCTACCTCGGCGAGGGGGAGCTCGAGGTCGAAGACCCGACCGGGGTTGATCCTGCGGGCGAGCACGAGCTCCAGCAGGTGCGGCAGGTAGGCCCGCACCGGAGCCGGGCCGCCCCTGATCCCCACGTTGCGCCAGAACAGTTCGGTGGTGGGCAGGTCGCCGTGCGGGAGCCCGACCAGCCCGATCATCCCGCCGGGCCGGACCGAGCCGACGGCCTGGAGCCGGGCGGCCTCAGTGCCCACGCACTCGAGGACGGCGTCCGCGCCGATCCCTTCGGTGAGTTCCTTCACCTTGGCGATGCCCTCATCGCCCCGCTCGGCGACGATGTGGGTGGCACCGAACTCGGTGGCGATGGCCTGGCGGTCGGAGTGGCGGCTCATCGCGATGACGGTCGTCGCGCCCAACTGGCTGGCGGCCAGCACACCGGACAGCCCGACCGCACCGTCGCCGACGACCGCGACGCTCATGCCTGGACCGACGCCTGCCGAGATCGCGGCGTGCCAGCCGGTGCACATCACATCGGACAGCGCGAGGATGCTCGGGATCAGGTCGGCCGCCGGCTCCTCGGGGGTGGCCAGCAGCGTGCCGTCGGCGTTGGGGATGCGGATCAGCTCGGCCTGGCAGCCGGCGAAGCCGCCACCGTGCAGGCAGTTGGCCTGGGCGTCCTTGCGGCAGACGGCGCAGGTGTTGTCGGAGTGCAGGAACCCGCCGACCACGAACTGGCCGGGACGCACACTGGTTACCGCCGTCCCGACCGCTTCGACGATCCCGCAGTACTCATGACCGATCGGGGTCGGTCTCGGCACAGCCTGGAGGCCCCGGTAGCGCCACAGGTCGGACCCGCAGACACAGGCGGCAACCGTGCGGATGACGGCGTCCGTCGGTTCGATGACCTCTGGATCGGGACGTTCCTCGTAGCGAACGTCCCCTGGTGAGTGAATGACGGCTCCGAACATGGGACCAGCCCATCACACCGGCGCCGATTGCGGGAGCCCCGGCCAGAACGGGTACTGCGAGCACCTCCGCCCGGCCCCACGCCCCCGCCCCGCTACCGGTTCGTCGGGACGCTACCCGTGCACGGGTAGCGTCCCAGCGGTTGGGGTAGCGAGGCGCGGGCTACGGCCCGGGAAAGGCAGGTGCCGGGTCCCGTACGGGACCCGGCACCTTGGTGTTCAGCTGACGATCAGCCCTTGGTGAGCGGGCCGAGGGTCTTGTCGTTGGCGTAGACCTCTGCTGCGTTGTCCTTGGTCACGATGACCGGGTCGAGCAGGTAGGACGGGACGACCTTGACGCCGTTGTTGTAGCTCTCGGTGTCGTTGACCTCGGGGGTCTTGCCGGCCTGCAGGTCGTTGATCATCACGATGGAGTGCTCAACGAGCCGGTTGGTGTCCTTGAAGATGGTCGAGTACTGCTTGCCGGCCATGATCGACTTGACCGACTCGACCTCGGAGTCCTGACCGGTGACAACCGGCAGCGGCTTGTTGGCGGCGTCGACAGCGGCCATCGCGGCGCGGCCGAGGGTGTCGTTCGGCGACAGGATGCCGTCGAGGTCAGCCTTCTGGTAGAAGCCGGACAGCACCGTGTCCATACGCTTCTGTGCGTTCTCGGCCTTCCAGCCCTGGGTGACGACCTGCTCGAAGGTGGTCTGCTTCGAGAGCACCGTCAGCGTGCCGTCGTCGATCTTCGGCT